>JBDGZZ010000104.1:0-12450 GCA_039588335.1 Gemmatimonadota bacterium
AACTGGGTGATCACACAGATCAGGATTGTCAGTCGCTCGATGCGCGGTCCCTACGGCGGCGGCACTGCGTGCTAACACAAACAACCGGAGTAGACGACGTCGTCTCTTCCCACGCTAGGAGGGTCAACTGTGACTGAAGCACACGCTCCCGAGGGAGAATCCAAGAGCGCATTGTGGCTCGCGCTGAGAGTCTTCGACGAGCCCACTCAGGTGTTCCGCGAACTTGCCGTACGGCCGCGGGTGCTCCTCCCCCTAATCTTGCTGGTCCTGGCGGCCGGTGTCTTCGCCTTTGGCACACCAGAGAACGTCCTGAGAGAACAGACTCGCTCTCAAACCGAGGCTGTCCAAGAGCGTGCACAGCTCACCGATGAACAAGTCCAGGAACGGGTAGACAGGGCTGCAAGCACTCGCAGTCGGGCCATCATATTCGGAGCCGGAGCGGCAGGAGGAATACTGGCCCTGGTGGTGGTTTCGGCAGTACTGATGTTGATCATCGGAGCAACTAGCCCAGAGCCAATCAAGTTCAAGAAGGAGCTGGCGGTCGTTGCCCACGCAAATATCGTCTCCATTGCCGGCGCAGTGCTGATGGTGGCCTTGATGGCCTTCGCCGGCATCGATGAGCCCCGACTATCGCTAGGCTTTCTGTTTGGCGAGGACTCCGGTTTCCTCTACAGATTCGTGAACCAGATAACGCTGTTTGGGACCTGGAACATGATTCTGATCGCACTGGGGAACCAAGTGCTGGCCAAGGCCAAGGGAATCGGCGGGCCGCTGATGATCGTCGGCGGGCTATGGCTACTGGTGAAACTGTTGTTCGCTGCCCTTGGGGGCCTCGGGTTCTTCGGAGGGTAGGTCTTCTCCCCTCCTCCCCCAAGAAGGGGGAGGAGGGGGTCGACTGGGAGACGAGTTCAGCTCCCCACCGTAAACGTCACCGTCTTCAGGACAGTACCTGCCCCGTCTCGTACCTCGACTTTCCACTCCCCAGTCCATTCGGGCGGGATAGTCTTGTTGCTCCACGTACGCCAGCGGTCGGCACCTATCTGCAGTTCGACCACCCACGTGTGCTCCCCATGTGACCATACATGCGACATGGTCTGACCCTCTGCCCCCGTCACGGAAGTCCACAGCCACACTCTGCCCACATCCGCAGGGAAGGCGGATCCGGTGTCCACCGGTATCCGATCTTCGATTGCCAGCGCCACCGCCGCCTCCACCTCGATCCCCGATTGGGCGGCGGCGACAACTGGTACTGTGACCAGCGTAGCAGCCAGCCCGATCGTCAGGATTCCAGATTTCATCGACGCCATAGCTACCTCCTTTGGGACTAGTGACCGCTCGTGCTCGCTCCCGTAGACGCCGCCTGCTTGGCTTCCTCGACCATCTCTGCTACGTCAGCGAGTAGCTGCTTCGCGTCATAGACGATCCCGTCCTTGATGGTGTATTTCACTCCTCCGATCCGGATAGGATTCCCGTCATCGTCCAACTTAACGGTTCCCGTACCGTAAAGGACTTTGAGATTGTGGATCGGGTTCTCCTCGACGATGGCCAAGTCCGCCAGCATGCCGGCCTTGACGACGCCGAACTCGATTGCCTGCCCCTTGGGCTCGTGCAGCGTCTCCGCCCCGCAAAGAGTCGCCGACCGGATCACTTCCAGCGGGTGGAAGCCCGCCTCCTGCAGCAACTCGAGCTCCCGGATGTACCCGAATCCGTACACCTTGTAGATGAAACCCGAGTCCGAGCCGGTGCAAACCCTGCCACCGCGGTTCTTGTACTCGTTGAGGAACGCCATCCAGAGACGATAGTTGTTCTTCCACTCGATCTCGTCCTGCGTGGTCCAGTCGAACCAGTACGACCCGTGGCTGGTCCGGCTCGGCTGGTAGAACTGCCACAGTGACGGCAGAGTGTATGCGCCATGCCACTCTGCTTCCCTGGCCCGCATGATGTCTCGACTGGCTTCGTAGATGGTCATCGTGGGATCGATCACGAACCCAAGCTCGAGCAACTCGTCCATCACGGAATTCCAGTGCTCGGTTCCTGGTTTCGCTGCCTGTTTCCAGAGACGTCCGGCTTGGCCGAAACGGTCATACTCGTTGTTGTAGTTGTAATCGTAGGGATAATCCTGGACTGAACGACCGGCGAACAGAGCCTCTGGCAGACCGTACCAATGCTCCAGCGACCCCAGCCCGAGGCGGGCTGCATCCAGGGCGTCCATCCTGGCCACGCCCATCTGCCCCAGGTGAGCCTGGGTTCCCAGCCCCTGCCGCTTCGCCTCATCGATCAAGGCAGCCATGACGTCCGGGTCATGCGAACCGAGCTTCAGTCCGTCCACTCCTTCGCCGGCTGCCCAGCGTACCCATTCTCGGGCCAAGTCCGGAGTCGTTATCCGTCCGCCATCCCAACCAGCACCCGGCCGCACATAGACAAACACCCTGGGTGCCACGATCTCGTTCGCCGCGCTCCGTTCCCGCGATTGCAGTGTCCACTCTACTCCGTTCCCGGAACCGGGATCTCGAATTGTCGTGACCCCGTGGCCCATCCATAGTTTGTAGACATACTCTGCCGGGGTGCCCTGCGAGACTCCGCCGGTGTGCGCATGCAAGTCCACGAACCCAGGAAGCACGTACATGCCGTGGGCGTCGATTTCTTTCGTGGCGCCCTCGGGGCGTCTCTGATCGTTGATCGGCGCGCCCGGGCTGCCCACGCTCGCGACCCGAGTAATCCGATTACCTTCGATTACGATGTCCATGGGTCCTTGTCCAGGGGCACCGGTTCCGTCCAGCACCGTCGCCCCCCGGATGATCAACCGCTCGAACGGACCCTCGCCCTCATCGGGGCCTCTATCGGGTGCGTGTTGGACAGTCCGCCTGTTGTCTTGCGCCGGGAGGATCGCCGGAGTGAGTAGTACCAGTAACAGGAGTGATGCTAACGTACGCGCTTCGGGTCGGAGTTTCATGTCTTGTCTCGCTTAGAACTTGGATAAGGTCATCGACGGGCTGCTACCGAAGTTGGCCCGCGTCGGATCTGAGGCTAGTAGCACGAGGACGGAACCGTCGGGAATCGCCTCGAGCGACACAGTACCGACAAAGATGTTTGGCTCACCGCCATATTGGAGATCCAATTGCCGCAACAGTGCACCATCGTGGTACACATTTGCGGTCACCTTTACGCGATCGGCATCCCACAGGCCACCAGGCTCCAGAGGACACCCACACATCATGCGTACTCGTGCTTTCACCGACAGTTCGCTGCCGGTACCACTCTTCTCTGTGGGCTCCAGCATCTCGACGATGAAGCCGTTCAGCTCCAGCACCACACCGTTACCCAAGATATTTTCCCCAGGGACGACTAGCATCGTCTTAGTGCTGCGCTGGAGGGCATGCTCGAACTCGAGCGGTCCCTCAGCTGTGAACTCGAGCACCGTTGGCTTCTCGAGTGCCAACTCGGCGGTGAAGACCGCGGCGCCTTCCGTATCGTAGATGGGTTCGCCTCGAGACACGGGTTGGACCACGATCGCTGTCGTATTGCCTGTTCCACCCTCTTGCAGCCCCTGTGCTAGTACCTCTCCCGTTGCCGCGTCCTTCACGTAGACCCGCGCACCACCGACTCCGCTACCGATGATCTTGGCATCGTGCGACACGACCCTTATTCGGACCGTGGTTAGGGTCTGTGCGGCTGCAGTGGCGCTGGGATAGAGTACCGCAGTCCCCAAGAGTGCCCATGCCAACAGTCTCCCCATACTGCGTTGCCTCCGAGGTCAGGTGTGCCGATCGCCTTGTCTTCGATTTCTAAGCCAACTAATGTCATCAGATGAGTCGTTTGACGCCATACCTCTTCACGGTGTGATGCTGGTGGTACCTGAGGACCAGCACGATCAGATCGAGATTCGCTCGCTGGCGAGCGAAGCGGACTACGAAGCCTGTGTCGATCTGCAAAGGGCAATTTGGGGACATGACATCCGTGAAGTGGTACCGCCCGCAATACTGCAAGTCAGCCAGAAGGTGGGTGGCATCGCCGCGGGCGCCTTTGAGTCAAACGGTCGGCTGGTTGGGTTCGTGTTTGGCCTCACGGGAATCGTGGGAGGAGAGCCGACGCACTGGTCACACCTACTGGCGGTACACCCGGGAGAGCGCGATCGAGGAGTTGGCTACCGGCTCAAGCTCCACCAACGCGACCAGCTGAGTCAGATGGGTGTGAACGTCATGTTCTGGACTTTCGATCCTCTTGAAGCCCGAAACGCGTACCTCAATCTCAATCGACTGGGGGCACAGGTGGAAGAATACGTGCTCCACATGTATGGCGAAGTTCCGGCGGCCGCAACCGACGCAATAATCGGCACGGATCGCCTGGTGGTCTGCTGGAGAAGGGACGAGGATGAGAAATCCCGCGCTGCGGTGGATTGGACAGAGGCACCCACGGTCACGACCATTGGCCGTGAATCTGGTCAGCAGGGCGATCCGGCTCTGGTAGCGGCACCGGTCGTTCGAGTGGAGATTCCATCAGGAATCCAAGAGCTGAAGGTGAGTGACCCCGAAGCTGCGCTTCATTGGAGACTGACGAGCAGACGGGCATTTCAACACTATCTCGGTCATGGCTACCGAGTGGAGGGCTTTGCCCGTGGCTCCGCAAGCCACCGACCTTTCTACGTCCTTGCGGCCCCAAGTATGCACTAAGAGGTCCGATGATATGACGTCCACGCTACTCGATCGTTTGTGCCCCCAAGATCTCCGGAACAGACTCGTAGAGCTGAGACATGATCTGCACCGGCACCCTGAGTTGTCCTTTCGCGAAAAGCACACGTCGGACCGACTTCATGCAGAGATGGAACATATCGGGCCGAAATCACTGAAACGCGTCGCCGGCACCGGACTGGCCGTCCGCATATCCGGACTCGACTCGAGTCTCAGACCTGTGGCCATACGGGGCGACATCGACGCCCTACCCATCCAAGAAGCAACTGGTGCGGCATTCGCGTCCAAGAACGACGGAGTGATGCATGCTTGCGGTCACGACGTTCACGCTGCATGGACCGTTGGAGCCGCACATTTGCTTACTCGCGAACCGCCCCCGGGGGACGTAGTGGTACTTTTTCAACCCGCCGAGGAAACCGGGCGCGGAGCGCCTGCGATGATGGAGGCTGGCTCACTGGACGGAGTCGCCGCCGTTTTCGCCGCTCACGTAGACATGCGTTTTGAGATCGGCACGGTCGTTGCCCAGTCGGGCACTGTCTCTGCCTCCGCCGACGAGTTCGCCATTGAACTAACCGGACGCGGCTCGCACGCAGCCCGGCCACACGAGGGTACTGACCCCATAGTCGGAGCGGCCGCTCTCGTGACCTCGCTCCAGACGATCGTCTCACGCCGCATCCCGCCGGGCATACCCGCAGTAGTAACCGTGGGGACAATAGCGGCAGGTACCGCACCCAACGTTATTCCCGACACCGCCCGGTTGGCCGGAACGGTCAGGGCATCCGACGCTGGGACGCGCGACATGCTTCACGCAGAGCTGCGCAGAATGTCCGATTTGGTGGCACAAACCCACGGGCTCGAATGCACTGTGGAACTCGAGCTAGGGACACCACCCCTCGTGAACGAATCGGGAGTAATCCACTGGGTACGGGAAGCGGTTGAAGGATTGTTGGGTGCGGAAGCGCTTGCCTCTCTACCGGTGCCAAACCTGGGAGGCGAGGACTTTGCGTTCTATCTAGAGCAGTTGCCGGGTTGTTTCATCCGAATCGGTGGCCGCCGATCCGATCAGGAGGCGACTCCTGCACATACATCCCGGTTCCTGCCGGATGATGGCTCTGTAATCGCCGGAGCAGCAGTGCTCGCGGAGATTGCTCGCACCGGGTCACTCCACTTCAACACCTGATTTCGCTCTCTTCCTTCGGCGCCTCTCGAGTCGATCCATCGGTTCCCTTCCGCGCCACCAGGCGAGCCATACCCAACCGACAAAGGCAAGCGTACCGGCTGCCACCCCACCTCCCACCATGTACCTCATGGTCTTACCCAGCGCCGCACCCAGCCATCCACCCAAAAAAGAAGCTGCCCACACAACTACGGGAGTGAGCAGCCAACCGATCAACCTGACCAGCCGACGAAACCTCGTTCGCTTCACTTGCGGCTGAGGACAGAGGTCAACGGCAACTGTATCACCAATGCGAGCGTGAAGCATAGGGCCATCATGGCTGCACTGAACGGTCCGATGACGAAGCCGAGGAGCGCAAAAAGCAGAGCCGAGATGATGAGCGTTTGAGTCACCAGAGCACTTGTGCTTGTACGTCCCGAACGCTCTGCAATGCTGAAGCCCCACGCGCCCAGCCAGGCGAGGAAAGCGGAACCCATCCACCACACTGGGATGTACCAGAACCCGCTGCCGCCGCCGATCTGGTCCCATGTCCAATGGTATACACCGAACGGCCGTAGAACAGCGGTGTCGATAACCGTGAAAGTCAACGCGCCGAGCAGGCCTACAAGCGACGCCCACGCGATCGAGTCAACATCCCGCGGCCGGACTGTGAATGCGGCGAAGTAGCTGAAGACGATTCCACCGGCAACGATTAGGATCGACTGGGCCACCGTCTCAGCCGTTCCCTCCAAGGCCCGCGAAAGGAGTGCGAACGCTACGACTCCGACGGCCGTCATCGCGCCGAGCTTCACTCCGCTACCAACAATGGTGCGGACGTCCGATCGAACCGTACCAGCCGCCTCAGCAGCAGACGTCATCTACGCATCTCCGGTTTTGGTGAATTGAATAGCACCCAAGTTACCTGCCACTACCTTGCAGTTCAACGTCAGCCTGTCGCGTTCTTCCGATCTCTAAGGCCGCTCATTCAGACAGCACGTCGATGAAGCGCGTCGCAAGGCGAGGACCGGCTCCCTTGCCTTCATGCCTGAAATACCAAGAACCGCCAGTTAGGCGCTGCCTTTTCGACATGATCTCCGTACCAGTCGAAGTCGATCCGCAGCCTACCGTGCTCCGATCGGTTCAGGGTCGGCAAGTGCCTTAAGTGCTTGTAATACAAAGACTTGCAGATCTTAAAGCCGCTTTTTCCCCGCGTCCAATCGGCGATTCGGAACTTCATCCGGGTGATTCGAATCTTTGAGTCCACACTCTGCAATTTCAAATCACCGATTCGAGACTTCATCTCGAGGATTCGAAACTCCAGATCAATGATTCGAAACTTCACATCGATGATTCGACTTATCGACCAGCGATCCGAAATTGCAAATCAACGATTCAAAACTTCACTCAATGATTCGAAATTCAAAGTGACGACTCGAAGCTTCATGGCACCCGCCCGGAACCTCCAAACAACGATTTCAATCGCGCGTTGACAGTTGAACGGTGTCAAGTTAGCTGAATACAATGTGCTGAGACCTTGGTGATGGTCCGGTGTTACACTGTAGTCCCGAAAAATGCTGGTGGTGGTCAATGAACTGGCGGAACTGAGGGAGAAGAGCGGCTGATGTTTCTCTTTTCTGCACTACGTAATGGACCAAAAGAAAAAAACGGGGGGCGTCGAGTTACATATACCCCGAACATATACCCCCAGGTCAGCCTGTGGCCAAAACCCTTGTGAATCTTGAAGCTAGCGCCGGCCCTGCCCCCTCGTCTTCATGCTTGAAAAACGCGAATACGTCGTCCCAGTCGTTCTGCCGGATCCGGTCGCTCCAGGCCTGCAGGTCATCTTCACCGTAGTCTTCCCGCCTCAGACGCAGGTACCCGAAGTCTGCCGTGGGAGGAATGTCCTCCCCTCCACTGTCGTCGGTATCCGCAGCTACAAGGGCCACGTTTCGGTCCTTCAACGCTCCGTAGACCTCTTCGTCGAACCACGACTCATTCCTGAACTCCAGTGCCGCACGGCACGTACCGGGTAAAAGCTCCAAGAAGACCTGCAACCGGTTCATGTCCTTCTTCAAGTTGGGCGGTAACTGGAAGAGCAACGGCCCAAGCCGCTGCCCTAGCACTCCCACAGTCCTCAAGAGGTAGGACATCTCCTCTTCGACACTCTGCAGACGTTTGAGATGGGTAATCTTGCGAGACGCCTTGAGAACAAATGCAAACTCGTCCGGTACCTGATCAGACCATTGCACGAGAGTCTTCTCGTTGGGCATGCGGTAGAATGTGTTGTTGATCTCTACGGTCTTGAAGTGCTCCGCGTAGTACCGCAGCATTTCTGCTGCCTGGATCTTCTCGGGATAGAAGCTCCCCTTCCACTCCTTGTAGGAATATCCGCTGGTGCCTACGTAGATCACTTTTTGAGAGTGACCTTTCTGGTGTTGTACTTCCGTAAATAGTCGCGATACTCCTTGGTGTCCGGATACGCCTCGTCGGAACCGTACGGATAGCTTCTCATGCCATGGAACGGCAGCGGCTCCACCGTCTGCCCAGTCGCAGTGTTGATATCGGCGTCCTTGAGCCACCCAGTGCTGTAGATCAGGTAGTCGCGCACCCACCCGTCCGGGACTTGAGGGACTCGATCCGCGCTGAACTCGACTGTTACCTCGTCACCGGCGTTCATGATGACATACTTACTGTCGTCTTCCAGAAACAGGGGCAGCACGTCCCCATAGCGGGTGTAGTAACCTTCCATGTCCAGCCACTTGGGCTCAGTCGATACATCCGAGTAATCGAACCAATGCGGACCATTGGGCCCGCCCTTACGATACAGCCGGGAGAATCCGCGGTAGTGCAGATCGGCCGCCGTAGGCTCGAGCGTGGTCACTGAGAGCGGCCCTTCAGTATCGCCCACGGTGTAGAAGATGTAGTCCCAGTATATCTCCATGTTGGTGCGGATTCGTACGCGACGATCCGCACTCAAGAACCGGCCGGACAGATCCACGACCATCGTCTTGCTCTTCCCCATCGGGAAGCTCATGTTCTCGATCACGGTCTGCCACTTTCCGCCTTCATCTCTTACCTGGACGTATGGAGGGACTGACTCGATCTCGTCGGACTGGGACATTGCCACGTTGATACTCGCATCACTCGGGAATATCCACCCGTCCAGAAACAGCATCACCTTCTCTCGATTGGACACGTCGCGCTCGAGGTCTATGACCAGATCGTGCAGTTTCGTAACGCCTTGGTACTTCTCCGGAACAAATCCCGACAAGTACACGTCGTCCTTGTTTTTGACCTCGTCCAACACGTCTGCTCCACCCTCGTCCACTGCGGCCAGCGGAGTACGCCTGTCCAACACCTGCAGGATCTCGAGGGTTGGCACTTCAGATGACGTCGGCTCGAATCCTTCGTTCACGAACACGTCTACCGACCCGGGGTGGTCTACCACCATCAGTTTCAACTCGTCGAGGTAGAGCGTCTCCCACAATTCCTCTGTTATCTGGATTGAATAGGCGCCATCCTTGATTTGGAGCGCATCGCCGGGGATGCGCAGATACTCACGCGACGGATACGCAGGCGCGTACGTCGTATTCCCGCTCATTATCCCCATCGGCATACCGATGGCACTCTTCCACACCATGTCTTTCAGGAACTCGTACTCGTTCCCGGTCCACGTGTAGAGAAACCCGCACGATCCCTTGAGCACCTGCTCTTCAACGAGATCCTGGTCGCTGCCGGGGAAGAACACGTTCTGCGGTACACCGTTGGTCCAGACTATCCTCACGACATCGGCCTTGAGTCTGTCTCCTAGACCAAAGTGAGTCGACGCCGACGTCACGACTCGCATCTGGTAGAGCTCCCCTGCCCTGACTTCTAGTTTCGCCCCTATCCCATATGAGTTGTTCTTGCCGCTTCCGGCGGACAGACCCGTCAGCTGTAGCTTGATGTAGCGATTCGCATTGCCCCCATCGTTTCGCAACAATCGGACTCCACCTTCAAGTCCAGCGACAAACAGATCGATGTCGCCATCCTCATTGTAATCGGCCGTAGCGACCTGGCTTCCCGATGTCATGGTCTCAGGCAGCAGTTGCGACATTTCCTCAAAGCGCCCCGCCCCGTCATTGTGGAAGAGGTGGCTCCCCCGGCCGGACTCGTTCAGCGGGCTCCCAACCACGAAGAGATCCAGATGTCCATCATTGTCGAAATCGAAGAAAGTGGCGTCCCTACCATTCAGGCCGCCCAGCACAGACAGGTCTGCAGACCGATTATCCGGTACGAATGTGCCGTCGCCCCGGTTGCGGAAGAGTCTGTGCGCCTGCCCCTCGGATCCCGCTATGAAGAGATCTGAAAACCCATCGTTGTCGTAATCTCCTACGGCAGCTGCCCCTGACCGATCGTCGGTTACTATGCCACTCTCCTCAGCGACGTCTGCGAATCTGCCTTGCCTAAGATTCGTGTAGAGACGGTTCCCGGCGTCATCGTTCACAATGAACAGGTCTATGTCGCCGTCCTCGTCGAAATCCGCAAAGGCCACGGCTCGAGTGGAACCCTCGGTGCCTGACACTCCTGTACGCTGACTGATGTCGGTGAATGAGCCGTCGCCGCTATTCTGGTAAAGCCGGTTTGCCCCCGTGTTACCGACATACAGGTCTAGATCTCCGTCGTGGTCGGCATCCACGAAAACACTCGTGTTGGATACATCGCTACCAGCGACACCGGCACTCCGAGTCACGTCTCTGAAAGTGCCATCTCCTTGGTTTCGATACAGCCGGTTCTCGCCGTCGAGTGCGAGATGCAGATCAATCAAGCTGTCGTTGTCAAAGTCTCCAAACCGCGCGCCACTACCCACACCCGAAGACGACAGGCCCGCCTCTGCAGTCACATCCGAGAAGTGCCCGAAGTCGTTCCGAAACAGGTAGCCGCTCATCTCGTTACCAGCGGTACCCGAAGCCGAGACGTAGAGATCCTGGTCCCCATCCAGATCGTAGTCGGCAGTTGCAACCGCGCCTCCGGAAGGACGTTCTGCTTCTCCTGCTGCCGCAACGCTCTGGAGTCCTGCAGGTTCGGTCGCATCCGTGAACCTGATCGCCGCGAGTACCGCCTCCTGCGATTGAGGCGGTGCGCCCAGATTCTGCGTGAACGTGAAGATGGGAAACCCGACCGACTCTCCTCCCGGACCCTGGAGATCCAGCAACCCCTGCTGGTATAAGGGAGTAACCTTCATGAAGTTGTGGACAATTATCGTCGGGGCCAGTGCCTCTCCTGTGTTCCCGGCGCGCAGCATCTCATTGGCTTGATCGAAGAACTCAGCAGCCTCCCTGGGAAGCTCCGGGACCTGTCTCCTGACCTCAGCGAGCTGCGCCGCAGCGCTGTCGGTGCTTCCGTTACGCACCAAGGCCTCCGTCAGCTGCAAGCGCGCCGCAATGTTCGTTGGATCGGACGCGACTAGGAGCCCCAGATACTCCTCACTTTTGACAGATCCCGCCGCATCGCCTCGTTGGCCATGAATTTGGGACAGGCCGTGAAGGACCTTCGTGTGACCGGGCGACTGCTGCAACGCTGCTTCCAGCACGCGAATCGCCTCGTCGATTCGCCGAGTGGCCTTGTAGACCTCCGAGAGGAGCAAGTGTACTTCGGGATCATCCGGTTGAAGCGACAACGCCTCATCCAGCTGTTCCTCCGCCTCCGCGTACCTGTTCATTCTCAGGTAGACCAGACCCAAGTTGGCGTACCCAAGATGCTCATCCGGCGCCAATTCGATCAGTTTGAGGAACTCCGTTTCAGCCTCCGGCAGCCGGTTCTCCTCCAGGTAAGCGATTCCCACAGATCGCGCGGTTATGATCTCCGTAGCTCGCTGTGCGGGATCCATCTCCTCGCCTCCGCAGCCACACATGAACAGGCCAATGATCGAGCCAATTAACGTCCGGGCTTTCACTTCTTCAGCTCCGTTATCGGTTCCAGTTTGCCATTGCCCTCACTAACGGAATATCGCTGCCCTGCCATGACTGGGCCAAGGCGCACGGTTTCACCGCTGGTCGGCCATCTGATAATGATGCTGTCGGCTTGCTCCATATCGCCGAGTCCGAACAACAGCGTACCCAAATAAGACTGTGACAGATACGATGATCCCGTCCGTACCATCCGTCTCTGGACCAGATCGTTGGTATATACCGCAGCCGTTGCTCCAATCGCTTGCGTATTCGGTGCGCTTCCCTTCAAGCTGAGGCCGATCCAATTCCTCTCTTTGCCGGGTACGTCATTACGCAGAAGTTTCGGGGCCCCGCCGTTTACGGTGAACAGCAGATCGCTGTCACCATCCAGATCGATATCGGCGTATGCGATTCCCCGCGCCACGATCGATTCGCGAAACGCAGGACCAGCGTCACGACTGACATCGATGAAACGACTCTCACCAGTGTTCAGAAATACTTGCGGACGTTGAGCGAAGGTAATATCCTGCTGAGTGGTGTTGATCTCGGGCTCAATGTGCCCGTTCCCTGTCACCAGGTCCACGTATCCGTCCAAGTCGAGATCGACGAAAACAACGCCGAAGGTGAGCATCAACATCGATTCTCTGGTGAGCCTTGCGCTACCGGCGAAGTCCTG
>JBDGZZ010000105.1:0-12420 GCA_039588335.1 Gemmatimonadota bacterium
TGGCCCGATCCAGATACGCGCGGCGCATTGCCTCCGTGACGTGATGAATGTAGGGGGCGGAGTTGTGGCCCATCGCCGCCAATTCGAATCCCTCGAGTATGTTCAACATCTCGATGAGGATGGTGCCCCCGCTGCTCGGTGGCGGCATACCGATGATATCATATCCTCTATAGGTTCCTCGTACAGGAGCGCGTTCGTATGCCTGATAGGTGGCAAGGTCCTCTTCCGTGATGAGGCCACCTCCACGACGCATCTCTTCTGCAATCAGCTTGGCGGTTTCTCCCTTGTAGAACCCGTCACGGCCTTGCAGCATGATTCTCTCGAGCGTCAGCGCCAGGTCGGGCTGCTTCAGGACCTCACCCTCCTCGTATGGCTCGCCGTTTTTTGAGAACGCCTGAACACTGGCCGGGTACCGTTCCATTCTCTGGATGGCGTACTCCAGTGAGCGAGCTAATCCAGGCATTACGGCGAATCCGTCTGCGGCAAGCGTCACGGACGGTTGTACGAGACGCTTCCATTCGAGTGTTCCGTAAGTCTCGTGCGCCTTGGCAAAGCCAGCGACGGTTCCGGGTACGCCGATGGCGAGGTGGCTGTTGTGATGAATGGTAGAGGAGTACTCGCCGCTCTCGTCCAAGAACATGCGCGGGTTGGCAGCGAGCGGCGCCTTTTCCCTGAAATCGAACGCTGTCACCTGGCCGTCGGCGAATCGGATCACAAAGAACCCACCACCTCCGATGTTCCCTGCGGCTGGGTGTGTTACCGCCAGGGCAAACCCGGTTGCGATGGCTGCATCCACCGCATTCCCGCCCGCTTCGAGTACCTCGGCGCCGATTCGGCTTGCGTACTCAGTCGCAGATACCACCATCCCATGGCTGGAACGCACTCCGGTTGCTTCCTGGAGCGCTAATGCCGTATCGGCTTCAGTACTTCGAGCCACATAGTCCTGGTTGCAGGCCGAGGCGCCTGCGAGCAGAACGATCGTCGCCGGAACGGCGACGGCTAGGAGAGTTCGATGTGACAAGATTCGCCTGGGTGAAGTCGGCATGGTGACAGTCCGATCTCGAGAGGTATTCTGGACACTAATTCTAAGGTTATTACCGGTTTAGGCCAATATTGGTGAGGCCGCTACCTGCATCAAGGTGACGTGTGTCGGTTTGCACCGCGGCGGACGCAAGTCTATTGACGTCGTCTCGCCTTGGTGGTAGCTATGGGGGCCCACCAACGTGCTGCAAGCGGGAGTGAGATCATGCCGGACGAAACCAAGAAGCGTAGCGGGGTCGAGAGGCGGACGGGTGACCGGCGGACGGGACGTGTACGGAAGGGCGATCGTCGCAAATCGTCTACGCCCGTCGAAAAAGAACGGCGGAGCGGCAAGGACCGTCGCGACTCCGAGAGAAGACATGGTGGGGAACGGAGGAGCGGGAAGGACAGAAGAGGACAATAGGAATGGTGGGGGCGGGGGTCACTGCCACCCGCCCCTGTGCTGCTGACATCACTGCCGGGGTAACTTCTCTTCCATATCAGCCACCACATAGCTCATCACAGCCATCGCCGCGACGCACATTGCCATCTCACGTGGGTCCAACTTGTCGATCGTGTCCGTGTCCGTGTGGTGATACCAGAAATACCGCGTTCCGTCTACTCGGAGCCCCATCCCCGGTACTCCTTCCCGCACGATCGGACCGATGTCGGCTCCACTGCCACCACGTGTTATCTCGTTTGCTTCTATTGGAGTCAGTAGCGTCCCAATCTCCTCGAGTATCTCGAAGGCAGCGTCCGAGCCGGCAAAACTGAATCCACTGGGGGCGAACACTCCGGCGTCCGATTCAATCGCCAGAACATGGTTGTCCAACCGTCCCATGCGAGCATCCCTGTACGCGGTGCCACCGCGCAGCCCGTTTTCCTCATTGGTCCATAGAACGACGCGCACCGTACGGCGCGGCTGCAGACCGAGACGCTTGAGTAGCTTGACGGCTTCCCATGCCGCGACGCTGCCGCCGCCGTCGTCCATCGCCCCTTGGCCTACGTCCCATGAGTCGATGTGACCGCCCAGTACAACGACCTCCTCTGGCATTTCAGAACCGACTAGTTCCGCCATCACGTTGCGTGAAGCTGCATCGGGAAGTGTCTCGGCCTCCATGCTGACGTGTACGACGATCCGTTCACCTCGTTCCTGCATCCGCTGCAACATGCCTGCGTCCTCAGCCGTAACTGCGGCGTGGGGGATTCGGGGCACCTGGTCGCTGTATCGCATGGCACCTGTATGCGGCGTGTTCATGGAGTAGGGTGTGACCGATCTTATCAGGCTGGCGACCGCCCCGACCTCTGCCGCCGCTATCGCACCGCGGCTGCGGTACTGCACCGTCGGTCCGTATCCCCGCCATGGAGCGTTGAACAACACGATCTTTCCCTGCGCTTCCTCGGCTCGCTCAGTCAGCTCGTCGAAGCTCGTCACGACCAGGACTTCGGCGGTTATGCCTCCGGGTGGAGTGCCGACACTGCCGCCTAGGCCCAGCATCGGTAGTTCCTTCTCCCGCGGCTCTAGAAGTCGGGCCGATTCGCCTCCCCGTACCCAGTGCGGCACCATTACCTCCTCACCGCGCACGTTCTGGAGCCCGTCGTCACTCATTTCCTCTAGGATCCAGTCCAAAGCGAGTTCGAGGTTCTCCGAGCCACTAAACCGGCTTCCAAAACCATCGACTAGCTCTGTGAGTCTGTGATAAGCCGAGCTGTCCTGTAGAGCACCATCGATGATGCTGTCGGCAATTGCGCGGTATTGCTCCTGAATTCCAGGCGTCGCAGTTGCTTCTTGGGAACTGAGTCCGGTTGGTGGGATGATGGCGGTGCACGCGGCAACGGCGGCTGCCGGCCATAGCAGATTTGCCAAACGAGCCATGGAACCTCTCTCAACGATTGGTCTTTGGGGGTGTCCGTTCTGAAGCGGGGGAATCTAGCACGGTTGGGTCGGAGACCCAACCGCGTGGTCACCTGGCGGAGGAACCGGGGGGGATTGCCTGCCTCTGTTCGGCCCGCGATAGCATTCGCTCCATGAAGTCCACGCGTTCTACCACATCGCCCATTTCGTCTCGCATGGATTCGAACTCTTCCATGAGGTATTCAATCTTAGCATATGTTTCGGCATCGAGCTTGCCGACCCTAGCATCACCTTCCGCCCAGTTCACCACTCGTCTGCCTTCGATGTCCCGGAAGGACCCTGACACGACTAGAATCCAATCGTATAGCGTCCAGAACCCGACACCGCCAAAAGTCACTAGCTGCAGCAACCCGGTCCCGATCTTGCCCACATAGAACCTATGTGCGCCAAAGGGGCCGAGCAGTGTTGCCAGAGCCAAGGCGACTCCGCGGGAGCGATCAGATTCGTCTTTGGTCGTCATGCCTTTCCTTGCCAGTGCATCCTACGTCAATGATCCCATGTTGGTTTCCTCAATGCAACCTATCCATATGCAGAGTCCAATCGTCCAGCACCTCTTGCCATTCTCAGCCGAATCACTGGACGAATCCGGGACCAAGACGCCCGTCTTGGGACCTTGCATAGGCAATCAACAGTATCGTGCTCATCGAGTAATTGCGAATCCCGCCTTCCACTCGATTGGTGCGCAGAAACGCGTGGTTCACGGTGTTCCCAAGTTCCGTGCCGCGTCCACGAAATGCTGCCCAGTATTCTCGAGAATAGTCGATGTCTCGTTGGACCCCGGGGTAGCGCTTTTCGAGAAGCTCTGTCGTGCGTTCACGATCTTGCCGCGCAAGGATCGAGAGGAGTTGTCGCTGGGCGAACACGAAGGCAGAATAGCGCGAGTGTCGATCAAGAGAATGTGAGGCCGCCAAGTAACCCCAAAAATTAGCCTCAGACTCCCGTGCAACACCGCGTTGGTGCGCCATTTCGTGAGCCAGCATCTTTGGCCGGTCTACGGCCGGAATGCCGCCCCGCAAGTTGGCTTCGCCTGTGTAGGGGAAATAGAATCCCGCAACGCCGGTCCATTCATACCACGGCGTGAAAAGAGGAATCTTCGCTTTTCCAAAAGGACCCGATACCGCTGGGAGCCCCAACTCGTTGCGAGCCTGAACCCATCCGCCGGCAAGCGCGTCCTGCACCGAGCGCCCATCCTCCGGTAGTCGGGTTGGCTCGCCGGCATCCTCGGACCCGTGTATGTCCAGGTACGACTCGTTTGCCAGCGAGATCAGCTGTTCGGCCAGAGCCGACAGTTCTTCGGCGCCGACCTCGCCTAGTGCTGGCCATTCCATGCGCTGCTGGAGCGGAGCCCGTGAGTAGTTGAACCCCCACAGCAGGTAGAAAGCTGCGATCAACACGCCGGCGTCCTGTGCCAGCCTGAGTCCGCCGGCCTGAAACGCATTCACAAGCTGCCGTTTACCGCGTTTGATGTCGACCAAAGCGATGCTCCCACCCCATACCTGTCGGCCAATGACCGCCGCCACGAATAGCTCGGAGAGCGCGATCGGAATGACTCCGGTTATGAGGGAGAGCAGGCGGGCTACGTTCGGCCCGAGCCAGCGGCCGTAAATCACCTCGGTCACTCCGGGAACGGCCGATAGCAGCTGCGCCAACGCGTAGGCCACTAGGCCGGAGGCGAATAACAACAGCCGTCGCCGAGTGTGGAGCGCCCGGTTCGCGGGGTACTGGCTCGGGTGCGGTTGATTCATGCCATCGGAAAGATAGACAATCGCTATCTCACCTTGCGCGGTTGACCCGCAACGATCTCAACGAGTCCAACGGGCCCGACCCGATTGCCGTTGGCGTCGAACTGGACGATGCCCGTTACTCCTTCCTCCCGTGTTTCGAGCATCGCTGCGCGGATGTCATTTCGGTCGAGACCGGCTCGTCGAATGGCGTTCAAGCTGGCACTCATGCCGTCATATATGTAGGCTGCCGTTGGCCCAGGATACTGTTCGTATAGGGTGCGAAACCTCTGCACAAAGGTCTCACCTCGTGAGGTTTGCCAGTGCCCCGGGGCTACGAGTACCATGCCCTCGACATCCGATCCAGCCAGAGACAGGAACTGGCGGTCCGCGAGAGACATGTGGCCGAAGAGTGCCGGCGATTGCCCTGTAGCGTGCAGCTGTCGGATCAACTTCGCGGCTGGCGAAGGTGGCCCGAAAAGAACGACAGCGTCTGCTTGATGCCCGGTGAGCTCGGCGACCAATGTCGAGAAGTCGTCCGCAGTTCCAGTGTAGGCGAGTCGTAGGGACACTTGGAACCCGGCGTCTGCCGCCGTGTCGGTAAACGTTTCTTCGGCGACTTGCGCGTCATAGGAATTGTCTGTGACGGTCGCTACTCGTAGCAGGCCTCTTTGCCCGTAGACCTCCACGGCTAGTGCGGCCGACTGTGCGCGGTCATCTGGAGCGCACCTGAAGAACCACGGGACGTTGATCTGAGTGAGTGATGGGTCAGCGGTTGGGGCGACTAGGGGTACTTGACCTTTTGCCACGATCTGTTCGGCTACGTGGGCTCCGCGGCCATCGAGTGCAGCCACAATCGCCAACACTTCATCCTCAAAGACCAGGCTCACGATTTCTTTCGAACCCGAGCCCCAGGGTCCAGCGACCTCTCGAATCGCCAGCTCGAAGGAAATTTCGCTCATCCCACCTGTGCGCTCCGCGTCGGCGACCGCCAGTTCAGCTGCGCGCCTGGCGGCCAACCCGTCAGCGCCAGGTGGGATGAGCAAGCCAATCCTGACTGTTTCACCCTGATCGTGTGACGACGGGCTGCCGATTTCGTTGGGTGTGGGGCTGAGAAATGACGAGAGCGCGAACGATGCCGGCTGAGAAACGGCAATCGCCACGCTCAGACAGAGCGCCGCCGGCGAGTAGCTCGTCAGCCAGAGTAGGCCAGGCGGCGCCATTGAGATTATGTGCTGGTTGGACTAGCCACGGTTTCCGCCAGATCCTGCCAGTTCGGTTGGCGATACCGTGGTAACCGTCCTGCCTACCGACCGCGCCACAGCGCTCAGCTCATGCATCATCTCGTCGAATCGATCCGGATGCAGTGATTGGGGCCCGTCACTCAACGCCTCCTGCGGATTACAGTGCACCTCTACCAGCAGTCCGTCAGCCCCAACTGCAACAGCAGCCTTGCTCATGGCGGGGACCATCCACCAATGACCCGTCCCGTGGCTCGGATCGACGATCACGGGCAAATGGCTCATTCGCTTCAGGATCGGGACGGCATTGAGATCGAGAGTGTTTCGTGTCGCGGTCTCAAACGTCCGTATGCCCCTCTCGCACAACATCACTTGACTGTTGCCTTTGTTGAGGATGTACTCGGCGGCGAGCAACAACTCCTCGATGGTCGCACCCATGCCGCGCTTCAGGAGCACCGGTTTGGAGGATTGCTGACCGACCTCCTCGAGCAACGGATAGTTATGCATACTGCGGGAACCGACCTGTAGGATGTCGGCGTGCTCGGATACCAGCCCAACCTGACGTGTGTCCATCACCTCCGTTACGACAGGCATCCCTGTTTCTCGCCCGGTCCAGGCCAGTAGCTCGAGTCCTTCTTCACGCATCCCTCGGAAGCTGTAGGGAGAAGTACGAGGCTTGAATGCGCCGCCTCTCAGGATCTTGGCGCCACTCGCTCTTACTGCTGTAGCAGTGGTGAGAAGTTGTTCCCGGCCTTCCACTGAACACGGCCCGGCCATCACTACGATTTCGGTGCCCCCGACCACAACTCCATTTATGTCGAAAACCGATCCTTCAGGCTTGGCCTCTCGGGCCACCAACCTGAACGGAGCCGGTGCGGCGTAGGAGCCGCTACTTCTCCAGTTGCTCATTCTCGTTCTGCTCCAAAGGAGAGGGAGAAAAGTGAAATTCGCCGTCGCGAATCTCAACCAGCCAAATGCGCCCTATGTCATCCCATCGGGCATCAAAAGGTATGGTTCCAGTGACTCCACGATAGGTCTCATACCCCAGAAGTGCGTCGCGGATTCGCACTCGGTTCAATCCGGCATTCCGGATCGACTCGATCAACATGCTCATACCGTCATAGGCGTGTGCCGCAAAGGTCTCCGCTTCCTCACCGAATCGCTCGCCGTACCGCCGGTTGAAACTCTGCAGCACCGGGTCGTCGAGCGTCGGGTTGTAGAGATAGGTCGCGACCACACCTTCCGCCGCGTCACCGGCAATCTGAAGGAACTCCTGGGAAACCAGACGGTCCGATCCGAACACTGGTTGCTGCATTCCCATCTCCTTCATCTGCCGGATGATGAGTCCTGCCTCTTCGGGATCTCCCCACAGAAAGACGGCGTCGGCATTCGCCCGGTGGATCCGGTCGAGCACCGCTGTGAATACCGTGTCACCGGGGGCGAAGCGCAGCTCAAACAGGATGGGAGATCCCAGCCGTTTCATGGCGTCTTTGAATTCGCCCGTCCCGACGCGCCCGTAGCGATCGTTCGATCGCAGAACCGCGATTCTGGTGTATCCCATTTCGTTCATTCGCACGGCGAGCGCGTAGTTACTCTGCCGGTCGTCACCGCTCACTCGTGTCATCCACGGGATTGCGGTCTCCGTCAGGGTGGGATCGGTGTCCCCGCTCACCACCATCGGCATGTCGATCTTCAGGGCGATGCGCAGCATGATGTGAGTGTTGGCCCCGTCAATCGACCCCAACACGCCCCAGACTTCCTCCTCGTGTAGCGCCAACATTTCGTTGCTGGAGGCTCCCCACAAACCAAGATCGTTGCGCACGACGAGCGCGAATGGCAGGCCGTTGTATCCTCCGGCCTCGTTGGCTTCCTCGACTGCCAGCGTTGCTCCGTTGAGCATGCGGCGGCCCAGCCGAGCGTAGCGCGACCCCTCTATGGGACCGAGGAACCCGATTCGCACTTCCTGGAGATCTGACGGTGGCCGCTTCTCCCTGCCGGGTCCGAGGAACTCGACTGGTTCGGTGAAGAAGCGCAGGTACGGTAGCTGGAAACTCCCGAACGGCAGAAGAACGGAGGGCGTATTTGCATACGGGATGGAGTCGCTCTGGGAGAACGCGGCACCACCCAGTGATCCCAGTAGCATGAGTGTGAGGGTCGAAGATCTGACACTGAATAGCACTCTCATGGTGCCACTCCGTTCGTGTCGCTAGACGAGGTCGCCCAATGCACGGCTCAGTCCGGAAGCAGAGTGTCTGAGTTCCAGTGAGCCACTCCTCTGCTCAGCCCCTTGGCTGTGGCGACCCACACGGTGTCGCCCTGGAAGTCAACTCCCAGGACGTAGTTGTGTGCGATGGTAGTTGCTGTTCTCCGCTGGACCACCTTACCATCTCGTGCTAGCGAAACCTCGCCTCCGATCCCGTTCCTACCTTGTTCGTACGTAACCCAAGTGGTTCCGTCGAAGCTGTTCAGACCCTTGTCGGTGCAGATCCAGACGGCCGTTCCACGAGCCTTGAGGAAGTTGATGAAGTTGCTCACCAAGCCGCTGTCATGGTCGAAGAAACCGAGCCAGCGGGCGCCGTCGTAACGGCTCAAGCCGAAGTAAGTACCGATCCAGAGGATCCCCTCTTCGTAGGACACCGTTGTCGTGACATCGTGTACGACGCCGTCGTGTGGGAAGAGATCGATCTCCATCTCACCATCTGGGTCGCGAAAGTCCCGCCACTGCTCGGTTTCGACGGAGAACTCCAGAACGCCCCCACCCCAAGCCGCGATGTACACCTTGTCGTCATTGGCGTGTACACCGTATGTCCACGGCTCGTGCATTGGGGCACTCTCTTGATCGAAGATGTCCCATTGACCCGTCTTGGCGTTGAGACGGTTCGCTCCGGCGGCGGTTGCGGCCCACACGTAGTCTCCCTCGGTTGATACGGCGTAGACCACGTCATTGGCCAATCCGCTGTTGAACTGGTCGAACTTCTCAAACCTGCCGGCCGACCAACGACTCAGGCCCCCCATCGTTCCAATCCACACGTCTCCCGTTTCATCGTTTACGTCGATAGAGAGCACCACTCGATGTGCAAGACCATCCGCTACCGTCAACTCTTGCCAGCTGCCGTCCTGGTAGTATGCCA
The DNA here is from genome assembly GCA_039588335.1 of Gemmatimonadota bacterium. GTDB lineage: Bacteria > Gemmatimonadota > Gemmatimonadetes > Gemmatimonadales > GWC2-71-9. The sequence goes on from JBDGZZ010000105.1 coordinate 9,029, forward strand.
GTCCATCATCCGTTCCCACCCATATCCTCTCGTCAGCTACCCGAACGGCGAGCACCTTGTCCGATGGAAGTCCATCTGCCTTGGTGAACGTCTTCCATTGGTCGTAAACCGGCATAGAATCTTCGGACCCTGTCTTGGCGGATATACGGGCGTCATCCAAGGAGTGATACAAGAACATCCCAATCATCAATCCACCGACGAGCAGTGCATCTCCCAGTGGTTTAGTCTTGGATCGTGTTCTCATATGATTGCGCACTCCTTTGCGTTCCGTGGCTGCTGCCACCCAAAGTCTTTAAGTACTCCATCAAGTCGTTCAGCTGCGCCTTGGTCAAATCGTTGGCTACGCCGTGTTCGTCATTGTTGTTGAATCGCGTCCAAATCTGTTCCAGCGTCGCCGCTCGTCCATCGTGCAGGTACGGTCCCTGATCGTACAGGTTGTCCAGGTGCGGCGTGTCGAACACACCGTCGGTGTCAGTAGGGCCCTTGGTTCCCACGTCTGCCGTCTGGAAGTTTGTGAACCGTGGCGGCGGATGACACGTGATGCACCGGCCCTCCGGCGGGATTGTACGGCCATCATTGGTGCGGTCGCGTTCGAAGATGGTTCTTCCCCTCAGTTGAGCCGCAGTCAGGCTTCCCGACTCGTCGCGAAACCGGTTCGGGGTGTGTGACAACGAAAGTATGTAAGCGACCAGTGAATACAGGTCGTCGACCGAATAGGGCTCCGTTCGCGTGAGCCATTTGGCAAAGCGAAAACCGCACTGGCGATACAAGCTGGCGTTCTTGCCGGTCCACTTGTAGGGCGCTGTGCTTGCCAGCTGCCGCAGCGACAGGTTGTTGACGATGTTGAGACCGAGGCCGTCAGGCTCGAGGTCGTAGGTAAGTGCGTCGTGGTGACCTTCGGGATGACAGGTACGGCAACTGAACTGGCCCTGAAATGTGTTGCCCGCGTTATGGAACAACCGCTGTCCGCGTCGAATCCGGTTTGCCTTGCGTGGTCCACCGAGATCGATCGACCCGACCAACTCGAGCCGATCGGTGTCTATGATGGAAACTCGATCCTCGAAGCGTTCGGCCACATACAGGCGTCGTCCGTCCGGCGAAAGCGCCAGGCCCTTGGGGTTGGATCCCGTCCGTATTCGCTTCGTCACGTAGCGTCCGCTGACCCCGAGATTGTTGCTATAGCTTGCCAGACTATCCGCCGGTACCGTGGCGAGGAGACTGCGCAGCTCCACCAGGTCTAAAACGCTCACCACGTCCGCGCCCGAGTGAGTAACAAAGGCGCGCTGGCCGTCGGGGGTAATCAACACGTCGTATGGGTCGGCGTAAAAGGCGTTCACATCGTCCAACAACAGCTGGACCACCCTATTCCCATCACGGTCGAGTACGCCGATGCCGAATGTGATCATCCAACCCCGACCCACCTGTGTTGCGGGCAACAGGTTCTTCGGTCGGGTGAGCGTCACCAGGGCCAGATCGCCTGATGGCGTGAAGTCGATCCCTTCAACCACATGTGCGGACCGGAGCTGCTCCCGTTGGACCACACGTTGCTTCGTCACGTCGACCACCGTGATCTCGGAAACGGGAGGTGTCCGATGGGGAACGGGGTTGGACAAGCGATTGGTGACGTAGACTTGGCCGCCATCAGGCGACACCCCGACGCCGTACGGATTCTGCCCTGCCACCAGTCTCCTGATCTCGGTGCCGCTTTCCAGGTCGACTATTGAGATGTCGTTGGACACTGTGTTTGCGACGTACAAATACGACTCGTCCGGTGACAATGCCAAACCGGCCGGTGCGCTGCCGACTGCTAGTGTGCGCACCTTGCTGGCCGTGACCAGGTCAACTACGGCCACGTTGTCTGACAATCGATCGCTCACGTATGCCGTTTTCCCGTTGCCGGCCAGGATCACCTTGTGTGGCTGTGTCCCGATCTGGATTGCCTCGCGCACACGACGTTCGGTTGGATCGACTACGAGCAGGACGCCGCCCTCTTCCGCAGTTACATAAAGGCGCTGTCCATCGGGTGAAACTGCCAGGTCGAGGGGCGAGAGGTAGTCCTCGTCACTGAGACGCGACAAGACGCCGCCAGGTTCGAGGTACGCATGACACGGAAGGCAGTTCATGGGAGCGGCCTCTGTGCCGGACATATAGACAACATGTCCTCGGGCCATACTGTGCACGGCAGCAACCGTGGCTGCGATCGCCATCACCGCTACTGTGATCGCAGCTGCCATATACAGACGTCCCTGCCGCTCCCCGTTCACTGTCTGATCTCCTCGAGCCCGACACTCGTGTCGATTGGCAGCGAAATCGGTGGTTGCTCGATGGCACGTGGCACCTGATTTGGCGGTGCGATCTCCCGGCTTTCGTGGCAGCCGATGCAGCCGCGGCGCTCATTCGGACGTACCCAAATCCAATCAGATGGTCCTCGCACCACCCGTCCGGCGGCGTCAACGGTTTCGAGTCGGACCGGCGTGTTTGCCGGGAGTCGGATGTAGAACGATCCGTCCGACTCGAGTGGAACTTCACCAAGTAACCCCGCCGTGGAATGAACCCTCACAGCATGGCTCCGTTCGGACGAGCGACGTGGAAACTCCGTGGGAAGGTCGGACAGGTCTGCGTCGAGGCCGTAGAACTCGCCGGTTTCAACCTGTGGGTCTACCACACTCACGAACTGACGCGGCACGGTCCGGCGACTCACGGCGACAGGCTGAACGGCGTGGAATCCTGGATCGCGCGTGACCGGCTCGCCCAGTCTACCCAACTCCAAATCGAACTGGTAGATGCCGAAGACGTCACCTGCAGACGGACTGTACGAGACCAAGAGTGGGTTTCCCGAAACGGGGGCTACCGAATGGAAGCTGCCGCCGATCTCAGTTCCGACGTCGAGCCGGGAGTGCAGCGGATTGAGGGTCGAGAGCGTCACCAGCTTCCCGCGGCTGGAATACCTGTCCGCTTCCACTAGTACCACTCGTTGGTTGTCGGCCTCCCGAGCACGACCTACGATTATGGAGTGTGGAGGATTGGTGTAGTACAACTGGTTGGCTGTGCCGTCCGACCGAACCACCATGAGTTTCGCTGCCGCCGGATCGGCACCAGGCGGGCGGTCGACGTAGAGTAGCCTCCCATCTGCCAGCGTACTTGCACTCGACGCCGAACCCGGTTCAAACGTGATCCTCGTCGGATTCGACGCGTCGATCTCCGAGGTGTATAGGCTTGATTCGCCGTCTTCGCTGAGAGGCCTACCGGTAAATGCCACCCTGTCCTGCGCGATGAACGACGGATCGGAGTACTCCAGTCCTGCTTCACTGGAGGTAACCGGGCGCGCGCCCGAACCGTCTAGCGACATCGTCCAGATCTGCCACGAGTCGCTCGCTTCTCTTTTACCGGCA
>JBDGZZ010000106.1:0-27064 GCA_039588335.1 Gemmatimonadota bacterium
CCGAGACAAATCCGCCGCTATTCTAACAGACGTTTCAGGGCTTCGTAGGGCGTCTTCCCGTTGTGCGCTCCATGTGGGCGATTGAGATTGTAGAACTTCTCCCACTCCACCAGCTTTGCGTTCAGGTCCACATCGTCCGTGTACGTCAGGAGCTGATAGAACTCCTCCTGATCGGTCCTGTGCGACCTCTCAACCTTCCCATTCAATTGCGGGGACCGAGGCTTGATGTATACGTGCCGCATGCCCTTGTCCTCGACGTGCCAGTGGAACTGAGCCTGCCACTCATGCCCGCGATCCGTTCGAACGGTGTGGATCCGAAAGGGGAATCTCTCGACGACATGGTCTATGAAATCGATCGCACTCTTCTGGTTATGCTTCTGGTAGATCTTCAGGGCGCGGACGCGCGTTGCGTCGTCGATGGCCGTGAACTGATATCGGCGGATCTTGCGATCGTCCTCGGTTCTCAGATTGAGAAACTTCACGTCTACCTGGATTTGATGGCCAGGGACCTTCTTCGCGTAGCGGCGAGTGTGGATCGCACGACGCCCAACATGTCGCGGCAAGGGACCGACGCCATTGCGCTTGAGGGTGCGATAGACGCTCGAACAGGAGGTCGTGAAGCCATGGTAGCGCTCGAGATACCAGGCGATTCGCTGGGGTCCAAGATGGTACGTCGATCTCAGGTGGAGGATCTTCTCGACGTACTCGGGAGGAATCTGCCGCGGGTGACTTCGAGCTACGGGCCGTTTGCGGAGCAGGGCTTCTCTCCCGCCTGCCTCGTAGGCCTTCTTCCACCTGTAGAATGAAGACCTCGGAACTTCGAACTCACGGCATTCCTTAGCGACGTTTCCGCTCTTCTCTGCAAACTCCAGAACAATGAATCTGCGTCGAGCCTCCAGGATATCCCGCACCTCTTGATTCATATCGAGACCTCCTTCAGTGTGCGTTATTCTAGCAACTGAAGTGTCTCGGAAGGTCTGACTACCCTACAATCTACAGAAGTCCTGGCATTCATTCATGTTAAATTACCTCCATAGCCAAAAGGTCTCCCAGCCGCTGCGATCATCGGCGGGGGATCGGGTCGTCGTTTTGTCGGCGCCGGTGAATTGATTCTTTCTGGTCGCCAACGCTGTGGGTTCCAGTCCGGCTTCTGCACCGCAGGGATGCCGACAGCCGGCACATAAAGCGATCGACGTGGACCCGTCACAGGCTAGAGTGATGTCAGATCAGGATTGGCCCACTTTGAGTTGACAGGTGGCACGACGGACGGGGGTAAGTCAGTCTTCGTCGCCGAGCGCGCGCCGAATGGCCCCGCTAATACCCTGAGGGCGGACGGGAAAATCCCGTAGTGCCCGCTCGTCGCGCACCACTGTCTCGTTGCGAACTCCTTCGATGAGCTTACGTCCAACGCGCACATAGATCGGTGTCACGAGACCAAGCCACAGGCTGGATAGATTGGGGGTCAGTACGGGAACGGGAATCGTCCACCGCTTGAGTCCGCGCTCGCGGGCGTACTGCTGCATGATTTCCCGGTAGGAGACCTGATCCGCCCCACCGATCTCGTAGATGGTGCTCGTTGGCAGCGGCACCTCCGAGGCCTGAACGAGATAGTCGAGGACGTCGTCAATGCCGATCGGTTGCGCTTTAACCGATACCCAGCGCGGGGTGATCATCACCGGCAGCTTTTCGACAAGCGCGCGCACCATCTCGAAGGAAAGACTGCCGGAACCGATGATGAGGGATGCTCGAAACTCGATAGTGGGAACTCCCGACTCGCGCAGGATGCGCCCTACCTCCTGCCGCGTGGCGAGGTGCGGCGAGAGGGCGGTCGGCGCACACCCTCGCGCCGGGCGGCATGGGCGAAATTGTGGGCCGAGAATCTCTCCTTCTCCTCGAAGTGCTCCGCATCTCCCATCGAGTGCACCAGGTAGTAGGCGGTATTGACACCGTGGAGAGCCCCGTGCAATGAATCCGGCTCGAGCAAGTCGCCCCGCACGACCTCGGTGCCCGCACTGACTCTCGGCTCGAGGTATTCCGGGTAGCGGGCGACACAGCGCACGCGTCGCCCATCCTCCTGCAGGCGCTGTAGAAGCCGGCCGCCAACATAGCCGGTAGCACCCGTGAGCAAGATCAGTGCTCGTTCACTCACGGCCGGTACCTCTCGATGTATTGGCGGACCGGATACTTTCGGGCGGCGTTTTCGGAACTCATGTAGCGCACCTTGCCAAAGACCGGCCGCTCGGGACCCCAAGCGCGGTCATATCGGCCGAAAATCCAGAAAATGCCGCTGTACGAGTTAGGGTCCCGGCCATCGAGCGCGTACTTGTTGTTGAGTTCGATCATGATGTCGAGAGCCTCAGGTGGCGTGGCAGACCACTCGAGGATCTTCTTACCCCAAAGCATACGCATGTAGTTGTGAATCCTGCCCTCCCGAACGAGCTGCACCTGAGCCGCGTTCCACAGGGGATCGTGTGTGACCGCGCTCTCGAACTGCGCCGGTGTGTAGAGATATGCGCGACGATCCTTGCCGTGCTGGGCCAGTGTCTCCCGCGCCCAATCCGGCAGCGACGAGTACTGGTCGTAATCACCTCGAAAATGGCAAGCATTGTAGCCAAGCTCCCGCCAGGTGACGAGCTGTTCGAGAAACGCCTCGGCGCCGGCGCTCATTCCCCACCAGCCGGTCCGGGATCCGCTCCGGTCCCTGCCCAGCCGGTTGAGGGTCCACTTCTCGACCCTTCTGAGTCCGTTAAAGATCTCGTGGGCGGAGATATGGCCGAAGTGAAGGTACGGTGATAGACCGCTACTCCAATCCTCCTCGGGCCGGTTTCTCTTCTCCTCATAGCCAGCGAGCTGCTTCTTGAGGAATGTGCGAAGCCGGAGGCGAGCGACTGCGGCCCCTCCGCGCGGAACCTCGCCCCCCTCCTGAGGGCCAGCGGCAAGCCTGGGCCACCGCGAGGCAATACCTCTCGGCAGGCGCACGAGCCTTGGCAGGGACGCGTGACGCAGGGGGTCTTCTTGGGGGAAGGCCCCGAGGTGCGCCGGCAGTGCCTTCTGAAGAAACCGCCGGAAGGGGAATGCTGTCGGATAGTAGCGGGACGCCATGCGCATGGGGAGGAGACCGGTGGAGTCAACCTGTTCGAGATGAACGGGCAACTGGCCGGCTGCCACCGAGACCATTCGCGGCAGGAAGAAACAGGGATACTCGTCCGTTACCACGACACACGACTGATCGGCCAGCGCTGCCAGCAGACCGCGTCCCTCGCCGGGCTTCTTCTCGACATATGGGTAGTAAGAAACACGGTGCTTTTCGAATGCCCGGGTGTTGTCCCGCATTCCGGCGATGACAAAACGGTCAAAGCGCTCACTCGCCCAGTGGTAGTCTCTCCGTAGCGCCTCCAGAATCACCAGGGGCTTCGACAAATTCGCCGCCCACTCTACGGCGCGCTGAAGTGCAAAATTCCACCGCGCTCGCCGGTTTGCGATCATCCAGTAGAGAACGTAGTTCCCCTCGCGGTTTACCGGCGCGTCGTTAACGCCTCGCACGCGGATGACGGGGACAGAGTCCATGATTAGCCTTCTCCAATACGAAAGAGACCCCGTCGCAAGGAGCCTCCTCGTATCCTACCGGATCGAACCTGATCTTCCCATCCAGTGGATCCGCTGCACAGATGTCTGGAAAATCAACGCCCGTCCTTACAATCGAATAACCTGGGCCACGAGAGTTAGACGAGACAGAATAACACCCAGGATGGCACCCGAAGCCACGCCGAGTGCGGCACCAACCACTGCTGCTTTGCGCTTCGACAATCGAAAGCCGTATGGGTGAGCTGTTCCTATGGCAGCTCCTATACCGGTCCCCATTTCAACACCTGCGATCGCCCCCATCCAGCCCAGGCACCCCGCATCCTTCCTTCCCTCGATAGTGAATCCAGGAGATATCGCTGACTGATAGGATCACCGTGGTGGTGTCCGCGACGTCATTGTCGCGGATAGAGCGAACATTCGTGAGGGCTGTCTCCCACAGGTTCGTGATTAGGTTAAGCGCTCTTTGCCAATAGTCCTGGTCCAGGGCCGTCTCCACCACCTTCTCCCGTTCCGGCTCGGTGATGCGGTTCCAGAAGCGCCGGCGTTCGCACGGGTGTGATTTCAATATATTTCATGGCTGGCCTCCCTGATTGCAACTCTGACCGCGTGGAACTTGTGTGGAGCTTTCATAGCTACCACGTCCTAGCGGGGGCCAGCCGCTTCATCCCATCTGCTACCCACCCACTCGAACTGAGAGACACTCAGTCGCATTCGCCATGCGAACTCTTCTTTGGTTTTTTCCTCCTGGGGAGGAGTAAGTGCTGCTCCGGTTGTCCCAAGGGACCGACTCTTGATCACAGGCTTCGGGGTCAATTTGCTGGGGCGCACCAAGTTTCGGACTCCCCTACTTCTTCGTCAGGCGTAAACTATCCAATACCGCCCTTAGATCATTCATGTTCTCGGCAATGTGCGCACCAATGTCAGCTAAAACCTTTGCATTCGTGTTCGTAGCCTGGCCACCAACAACGATCCCCGTATCCTTTGCTACTAGACGACGAATCTCCCGCAACTCATCTGCCAAGTGCGGATCATCACCCGGATAACCTAGACTGAGCGCAATGACACGAGCGCCTCTCGATCGGGCCACAGAGGCAAATTCGGCCGCGGGTAGGTTCGGCCCCAGATAGATGCTCCGCCAACCCAATTCTGCGGCGTTGGCGACGACTATCAGCGCCCCAAACTCGTGAATTTGCCCAGCCGGCGTACCCGCAATGAGGAGGGGCGCTGACTCAGATTGAGTGGGGCGCGAAATGTGATTCCCCAGAAACGTTCGCACAACCGCCGACGCCATGTGCTCGTGAGCCACCCTTAGGCCGCTCTCCTGCCACATCTTCCCGATCTCGTGCATCAGGGGAACCACAAGTTCGTTGATCACCGAAATTGGTGTCAATTCCAAGGACGCAATCGACAGCGCGCTCTCGAGTGCTTTCGGCTCGATGGCCTCAATAGCGGCGATGCATGCGTCTAGCCGCTCTTGAGCACGCGGAGTCTCGCCGATCACCCTCGACTTTCTGTTCGCCACCAAGCTCGAGGAACGGGACGCGGCAACCTCATCCTCCTCCACCAGTGCACGCAACTGCTCTAAACCAAGGTTTGCTAGCTGGCTGATACTTCGCCCCCCAATCGTTGCGCGTCTCAGAAGTAAGAGATGCTCGACATCAGTGTCCGAGTACAGACGTCGCCCGGTAGCGGAGCGCGCTGGATTCACAACCCCGTAGCGCCGTTCCCAAATGCGGAGAACGTCCGGGCTCAGCCCCGTCCGTTTCGCCACAACCTGAATCGGATGTTCACCAAGGCCCGTCTTTTGATTCTTTGTCTTAGAGGACATGAACCAATCATCAAGTGTCAACTATCGCTTGTCAAGGACAATCATATGACAGTAAATCGACAGCACGAAATCTCTGTACACAAACTCCTCCTCAGAAGTTATTGACGCAACTCAGTGTTCCGTGAGTCAAACCAACTCATGCGAAAGGGCGGAAGTCTCAGCGGCAACAGAAAACCTCCGGGCGATCACATCCCCCAGAGGTTTCTGTGCCGTAGTTGGAAGGGTGTATCTCAGAGTGAGCCACTGATCGTGCATACTCACCCGCTCTCTTCTAGTCCTGCGGCAGAATCACCTCTTCGACGATGTGGATGACACCGTTCTTGGCGTAGTTGTCAACTCCGGTGACGTTGGCGTTATTCACCTTGAGACCCAGCGGACCACCGGCGGTAAAACTCAAGTCGAGGTTGTTAACCGACTTCACCGTCTGGCCGATTAGACTTATGGCTGACGAAGAAGGAACTTCCCCATCCACCACATGCAAGAGCAGGATCTTGCGGAGCTCATCAGGATTGTTGAGCAGAAACGCGATCGTGCCTGGCTGCGCTGCCTCGAGCTTGTTGAAAGCCTCGTCGGTCGGAGCGAAGACCGTAAACGGTCCGCCGCTGTTGAGCTTGCCGCCCAGGTCAGCCGCCTCGAGGGCCGCCGCCAGGGTGTTGAAGCCAGCCTGCTTGGCGTAGGCGAAGAGCCTCTGGTTTTCCTTGGGGCCAGCGGCGCCTGCCGGAGCGACGACAATGCCGGCGACGAAAGCAACAACTAGGAGTGATGCAGTGAAGCGAAGGATGTTGCGAGTCATTGTACTCTCTCCTCTGGTGTCAGTTAGGGGTCTACAGTACCGGGACAAGTACGCTGTCGATCACGTGCACCACTCCATTCGTGGCCAGGATGTCGACCTCGGTGATGTTGGCTTCGTTGACCTTGATGCCTACACCTTCGGTGCTGCTTGCGACGGTGATGTACTGTCCCTCCAGGGCGGTGGGTACGCTCTCTCCCACCAGCGGTGCCACCTCACCTGAGGTCACCTTGTCGGCAACGACATGATAAAGCAGCACCTTCGAAAGCGTAGCCGGATCCGCGAGCAGCGAAGCCAGGATCCCGGGATTGGCCGCCTCGAGCTTGTCGAATGCAGCGTTGGTCGGCGCGAAAACCGTAAAAGGACCGTCGGAGGCCAGGGTCATACCCAGGCCGGCAACATTGACTGCAGCGGCCAGGGTGCTGAAGTCGGGGTTACCGGTAACCAGGTCGGCAATCGTCTGCACGTTCAGATTCGAAGGCAGCAGGACAGTATCGATGACGTGTACGATGCCATTCGAAGCTTCGATGTCGACTGAAGTAACAACTGATTCGTTGATCTTCACGCCTACGCCTTCTGAGGTCGAGCCAATGGCGACCTTCTGTCCCGCCAACGCAGTCTCGACTTCACTGCCAATCAGGCTTCCAATTTCACCGGAAGCAACCTTGCCGGGAACGATGTGGTATAGAAGAACCTTGGCCAGCTCATCCTTGTTGGCCAGGAGATACTCCACGGTTGCCGGAGGGATCTTCTCGAAGGCCGCGTTGGTCGGCGCGAAGACCGTGAACGGTCCGTCCGAGTTCAGCGTGGCAGCCAGCTCGGCTGCGTCCACCGCGGCAGCCAAGGTGCTGAACTCCGGGTTCGTCGTAACGAGCTCGGTAACTCTTTGGCCCGCGGGCTCGACGGGGTTCTCTGGCGCCAGTGGATTGTCGTCATCACTGCAGCCGGTGAAGATGATCCCGCTCAAGGCCGCCGAAACGACCACCAGAAACGGGTTCGAGACATACTTGCGGATCCGTGTCATTTTCGTCTTCTCCTCGGGCGCTCGCCCGTCTTTCATTTCGCCGGGGAACACCTCCTCGTGCTCCCCCTTCCGTTGTGAGTCGTCACGTTTGGGATGACAATGAGGAGTATTAGCACTTGTCCTGGCGATGTCAAGGACATTTGCTAGACGCGGTCGATTATTCGACAAAGCCCTCTATACCAGTATTCTCTATCTTATTGTTGTATAAGGATGTAGCAAAATCCACGCGAATTGATGGCAGCTGGACACTCAATGGACGGACATAGTTTGCGGTGATGCCCTCCGGGCAAGGCCATGGATCCCGAACTGCAAGGAGTGTCTGCCGATCGTCCGTGCTAATCGGCTATGGCAATGGAGTTTAGGACGTTTGGGGGTATATAGATAGACGACTGAGTATCCCGGCAGAATTGCCCTAGGCGATGTCTCGGCTCCTAAATTTCGTTCTCGCTCGGCTTCGTGTCCACTCCACCGGACACTCTGCTGCGTTTTCGGCGGGGTACCCTTGACCTGCCCCCGTCCGTCATACCACTTCCTATCTCACAGTTGCCGACCTCTGATCTGACAACCAGTTAGCTTCTAACGGTGCTACTTCGATCGCCTCCGGTGCCGGCGGTCGATATGCCAGTGAGCTATGCAGTCGGTCAGATAAGGCAGAAGTGCTGGAATGTCAGCCAACTTCAGGTCCATCTCGACCAGCTCGACCCAGGGATTGATCAATCTCCGGGACGTGTTGTGCTGCTCATCGAAGGCCCGGCGCCCCTCGGGTCCGGCGACGGCAACAGCCACCACGGTTCCCGTATATCCTGCTCCTGTCAGACTCACATTTTCAAGAATGCGTTTGGCGCATTCGGATGTCCCGCTGGCATCCCGGATGTTTCGCCACGGATCTTCATTCTCTCTTCCACTTTCTACTCGACGACGAGGTTCATCACCCCGCAGCTCAGAGATGCTCGACGCGGCTTTTCTGGGAGGCTCTTCGGAGAAGTGGCCGCAGCCGTGGCAAGTGCTTTCCATTTCGATCCTCGAGACTCGATGCTTACACTCCCTGGGGTAGCATGGGAAAACCGTTCGTCCCGAGGCTCATCTGTTCCCACGTCCCAAGTGGGAGGGCTACGGGAGAGTTAATAAGGAATCGCAACCTCGAATCACCCGCGTCCTGGACCGAGACCGCCGCGAAGTGAATCGAACTAACCTCGGGATGCGTGGGTGACGATTGGGTGACACACCAGAGTCCGTTCCTGTCCTCTGGTGTCTAATCCTGTCCGCTCCAACGCGAAGGGCCTTCGCCGAGCTAATCGACGAAGGCCCTTGCCATTCAACGTCTTCCCGGTGGCGGCGGCGAATGAGGGCTCGGGGATTTCGAGACCGTCCAGTTAAACCACTCCTGCACCTCTCCAACATGAAGTGTATAAACGAATTACTCCCTTGGCCGCAACCTCTGATTTTTCCGTTGGCTACCCCATCGAGGTCGCTGTTGTCTTTCCGTGTCCACTGCTGTCCGCATCAACCGAAAGGCTCTTCGGACTCACAATGCCAAGAGGCACCAGTGATTGCCACTGGCGGAATGTACTCCAGCGATCGGGCGCTAATCAGCGGATTATTCAGGACAGATGGTCTCGAGGCTGCGATGGGAGGAAGCGATCTGGATGAGCCCCATCCACTGAAGCCATCACCCAACCCGCCTGAGATCGACAGATGGGTCCAGGAGTGGCCACGAGGTAGCCAAGCCTACTAAGTGGTCGTTTCTCAATTCCTTATGGACGGCTATTTGATTTCCAATCAGTCGGCTCGCAGTTTGGTTCCCCGACAGTCCAACTGGGTCATTGATGCCTGCTCGGCGCCCAATTGCAGCTATTCAGTCGCTTGCTGCCATTGGTCTGTCGCGCCCCGTGCTCGGTCAAGTCTGCGACACTTCTGCATCACCCAATGCCGGTAGTTGCTGCGGATGCCGGTCGTCGCTCCGCGAGTAGTGAATAGGCAGGGATCCCGAAGCGCTGCTTGAACTCCACGGAAAACCGACCCAGGTGGGTGAACCCGTGGTCCAGGGCGATTTGAGCGACACTCTGCTCCGCAGAATGAGTGGCCGCCAGAGCGCGCCGTGCGGCATCGAACCTCACGGCTTTGAGGTATTCGGTGACACTCAGATCAAAGCAATGACGGAAGCACCGCTGCAACGTCCGGGCACTGACCTCGGCGGCAAGGCAAAGGTCTTGCAGGCGGATGGACTCCCGGTAATGCGTCTCGATGTATGCCTGGGCCCTCTCGGCCACTCTCCGGCAGGAGCGTGCGTCAGGCAATCGGTCGGACTCCCCGTAGCCCAGGCCTTCATCCAGCCAATCGAACACGGTTGCGAAGACGTTCGACACGAAACCCTGGTCCGGTACGCACTCCGGATGAGCGAGGATCTCGAGCACCTTGCCTCGGATGGTGTCGAGGCTCGTAGGGTCGCCCTCGACCACAACCGCTACCTCCGGGGGCTGGACGTCCGGCCAGAGTACCCCGATCAACTCGACGAACCTCTCCTGCGATATGACGATCGCCTCCGAGCCGGCCAGGTTCGGGCCCCATAGGTCGATTCCCGACGCGGCCGGGAGCAGCACGAGATTGCGCCTGGTCACCTCGGTCCCGAGCGCGCGGATCGGTTCGCCGGCGCTCCGGGGAAAAAGCAGGCAAACCTTCTCTGGTGGAGATTCGAGACGGAACACGCTTGCCGTGCTGTAGCGATCGGCTGCGAAATCGGCCTGCTCCGTACTGAGCGCAGCGAGGTCACCCCGAAACTGCCGCCGACTCAGCTGTCGCACGTAATGGTTGACGCCCAGGCCCCGCATTCTCTCCTCGAGTTCCTCAGGTGACGTGACGATGTCTGTGCCGCTGATGGGTAGATCCGATGCGAATTGCTGGTAGTTCATTTCGACTGGGCCTTTGCCATGTATCCAGGTCGAGCGGCCTTCCGGCACTCATGTGGTGAAGTGGCAATGCTACCAATGGGTTACGCCAATTTGCAAGCACTGTCGCAATCTGGATAGACCAGTCCAATTTTCCAGTGTAGAAGACCTTTCGGAAAGCCCAACCCGATTTCTCCCCGACTACCAGACTCTCCGATTAGGAGCAGCCCTTTCGTCAACGCCTGAGGAGACCGTGCCATGAGATTTTCGACCAGAATCGCCGTTTTTGGGGCCGCATGCTGCCTTCAGCTGCTGGCCCTCGCCCTCGGCCCGACAGGGGTGTTGGCCCAGGAGGATAACACGGGGACCAACCCGGCGAACTTCACATACGACGCGCGCCTCTATTTCGAGATGGCCGATCTGGACGACCCCCGCGGTTCGCTCATCACCAGTACGTATGAGCTCAGATGGCCGCTCGGCGGCGACGTGGCAAAGGTGACTGGGGCGGATGATGGCCTCTACAGCAAGCTGGGCAAGAAATTCGGGATGCGCGTGCGGGCACGCTTCAAAGACCTGAGTCTCGATAACCCGGGTGAAGAAGTTTTCGGTACCTCTGAGGTGTCGGGGATCGGTGACATCGATGCGCGGGTGCTCTACATGGCGTATGCAAGCAAACGGATCATAATCGTTCCCGGACTCGAGGCAATCTTCGACACGGCGACGAACCCCGCTCTGGGAAACAATGCAAACGTACTCGCACCGGTGCTGTTCGCGGTCTTCCCCGGGGTCCTGGGTGGCCAGAGCCTCTTTGCCCCCGGATACCAATACCTGTTCGATATTTCGGGAGACGATACGAAGGTCAGCCGCAGTCAGATCGATCTCTATTTCGTATGGCTGCTGGGCAAGGGCGCCCACTGGCTGATCGTGGATCCCCAGGTCGTCATAGATCATGAGAACAAACAGGAGCCGGCCCTCGTCGAGGTCGAGTGGGGCTACATGATTGCACCCAGCGTGGGGGCAAGCACCTACCTACGACCGGGAGCCGGTATCGGCTCGGACAAGCCCTACGAGTGGAATCTCGAGTTTGGCTTCAAGTACGTATGGCGCTAGTCACAAACGCGGCGACTGCTCAGGGACGCAGTCCGTTGACCAGCTGAATCAGGGGGCGAAGACCATGAAACGACATGAAATGATTCTCGCGCTGATGACGTGCGCAGCTCTGTTGTGCTCGTCGGCTGCGCAGGCCCAGGACCAGCCCAACATCGTTCTGGTGTTCATGGACAACTTCGGCTGGGGTGAGCCGGGGTTCAATGGTGGTGGAATCGTGCGCGGGGCGCCGACGCCGCAGCTCGACCAGATCGCCAACGAGGGCCTGCGTCTGACCAACTTCAACGTCGAGGTTCAGTGCACACCGTCGCGCTCGGCGATCCTGACGGGCCGCTATGCAGTGCGCAGCGGGAACGGGACGGTCCCGCTCGGGGAAGGTGTCTATGGCCTGGTGCAGTGGGAAGTCACCATGGCGGAGATGCTGTCCGACGTTGGGTACGCCACCGGGATGTTCGGCAAGTGGCATCTCGGCCGGACGGAAGGGCGCTTGCCGACGGATCAAGGGTTCGACGAGTGGTATGGCGTTCCCAACTCGACGGACGAGTCCGTCTACTCATCGCTGCAGGGTTTTGCGGAGAGCGGATTGCCGGAGACGTTCGTCATGGAGGCAAAGAAGGGCAGCGTCCCGAGCAAGGTACGTCCCTATCGGCTCGACTACCGACCGTTGATCGATCGTGATCTAACCGATCGAGCCATCGATTTCATGAAGCGGCAGGCCAAAGCCGGCAAACCTTTTTTTGTCTACCTGCCCTATACCGCCACACATTTTCCGGCCATTCCTCATCCCGAATTCGTCGGGAAATCCGGGAACGGACCCTGGGGCGATCTGCTCATGCAGATCGACAGCTACATCGGGGAGCTTCTCGACACGATCGACGAGTTGGGCGTCACCGAGAATACGGTGTTCATCTTCACGGCCGACAATGGCCCGGAGGCCCTGGACTTCGGTGAGACATCCATGACCGTGGAGACCGCGATGCATGGATCGGCCGGTCCCTGGCGATCGACTCTGTTCACGGGTTACGAGGGCGCCCTGCGGGTTCCGTTCGTGATTCGGTGGCCCGAGAAGATCGCAGCCGGTCGCGCCAGCGATGAGATCGTCCACGAAATGGACCTGTTCCCGACGATTGCAGCAATCGCAGGGGGGAAGGTCCCGCAGGACCGGCCCATCGACGGCATCGACATGTCTGATTTCCTGCTCGGTAAGACAAATGAATCCGGCCGTGACGGTTTCATCGTGTACATGGGCAACGACATTTTCGGCGTGAAGTGGCGCAACTGGAAGCTCCACTTCAAGGAGCAGAGCGGCTGGAATGGCGTGCTGCGTGAGTACACCATGCCGCGACTCTATAACCTGATCAACGATCCCAAGGAAAAGGACGATGTTCTTTTCCCTCACACGTGGGTGCCCAAGGCTGCACTGCCCCAGTTGGTGGAACACGTGACGTCGCTGAAGACGTATCCGCCCATTCCTGCCGGTGCGCCGGATCCGTATGAGCCGCCCAATTGATGCTTCCTACGCTTGCAGCAGGCGGGAGCTTTGGAGCAACGACACAGGTTCTTGGATCGACCAGGGGGCGAATGCCGATGAGAGTTGGAATCAAATGGTTTTGCAGACCGTTCATCGCCGGCGTGGTAGGAGCCGTGGTGTCCGTCATCCTGGTCGATTCTCCGCGAGCCCAGGTAGTTTCGCCCCTGCAGCCCGGGCATTACGTACCCGGGCTCATCAATGTCCGCGACATGGCGACGCCTCCCGAAGGCCTCACGGTGGTCTGGTACAACTGGGGTATTTCGAGCGACACCTTCGTCGACCGGGACGGAAACGAGCGGAGCGGGCTGAATCTCAGCGATATCGACCCTGGCTACCCGGATCTCGACGTCGAGCTCGAGCTGAAGGGTTTTGCCACCGTGCCGGTCGTTGCCTGGGTGAAGAACACGCAACTGCTCGGGGGAGCCCGGTACATCGCTTTCGTTGCACCGAACTGGCTGACGGCTGACTACAAGGTCGTGGGCGAGGTGAGTGAGGGTAGTGTCGACCCCGGGTACGTTGAAGGCAGTTTGTCGGGCTGGAGCGATCTCGCAGCCAGCCCGATCGGGTTGTCCTGGGCTTTCGGCCACTTCGGGGAAACTTCTGTGTCGGACGAGGACCTGGCTGCTCTGGGCATGCCGCCCCATCGCCGCTTCAACGTCACGACACTCTACGCGTTCGTCGCGCCCACGGGCCGGTATAGCTCCGGCGCCGACGACAATCTCGGCCTCGGCTTCTGGACGCACCAGTTCCAGGGATTCGGCTACTACTACCCGTTCGAGCATCAAGCGACGGCCCTGATGGCGGGATTGACCTACGAGTTGAACAGCAGCATTGAAGACGTCGACGTCACCCCCGGTAACCGCCTGAGCTTAGAGTACGGTTTGAGTCAGTACTTCACGTCCTGGTTCGAACTATCAGTCCATGGCGCCCACAACTGGCAGATCACTGATGACTCCGGGGGAGACGTGTTCTGGGATCCGACAGTACACGACAGGAAAAGCACGTTGATGTTGGGCGCCGGTTTCTGGCCATGGAAAGGTCGTCTCTACGCTACCGCCCGGTGGGGTTTCGACTATGGGCTCCGGCAGCGTTTCGACAACACCAACCTGATGCTAAACGTCATCTTTTTGACGGGTCTACTCGACGGGCGCTAGGGGTTGGGCGACCGGCCTCGCGGACCCGTAGAGGCTCGGACTGCGTTTCGATACTCCACCGAGATGGAAACACCAGCATGTTCCCGATCCCGAGCATCGCGAGATGATGGCCTCATCACGGAGATACGGATCGTCGGCAATGAGACCACTCGCATCGGAATCATCAAGGCCGCGATGCAATCGAAGGCAGGTGAAGTGTACACGCGCGAAGCGGCGGTTCTCGATTACAAGTGGATTACGCAGCTCGGCGTGTTCACGTCCATCCGTTTCGAGACGATCGAGGAGAACGACGGCATTGTCCTGGTTGTGACCCTGACGGAAGTGAACCGGTACACGCCGGCTCCAGTGATCAAGGTTACCGACGAGAACGGATTGAGTATCGGTGCGAGCTTCACTTCCACGAACGTGCTCGGCGTAGCGGCAAAGGCCAGCGCGTACTTCACGGTGGGTGGCGTAACAAACTTCGGCGTTCGGTACAAAGACCCCTGGATTCCCGGGAGAAGCTGGTGGTTCGGGTACACGTTGAGCTACGAACATGCCGAGCGTCCCAATGAGATCTATCATTTCGACGAACGCAGCGACGACGTGTTCTTCGAGCTGGAGCACAACGTCACGAATAAAGTCAGATGGGGACCCCGACTCACGTATCTCGCGGTTCGGAGCGATCAGCCGGGCGTCACGTTGTCCCCGGACAACGTCGACCATATACCTGCATTGGGAGCGTTTGCGCGATTCGACGGACGAGACCTGCCGATCTACCCGACGCAAGGCTGGTGGGCGGGGCTGGACATCATCAAGTACGGGCCGGGAGGCTTGGGCGACCCCGACTACTGGCAAGCCAGCTTGGATGTGCGCCGATATCTCCGGCTTGGTGGCCAGTTCAACTCGTTGGCTCTGTACTCGCTGGCCACTCTGAGCAGCGGCGAAGTCGGAGCCGACATACCCATCTACATGCAGTTCAACCTCGGCGGCGCCAATTCGGTGAGAGGATGGAGCCTCGGGTCACGGGAGGGAAAGAATCAGTTCATCAATACGGTTGAATACTGGCATGTACTGATGGGCCACAAGGCGTGGCGGATATGGTTCTTCAAGTTTGCGCTGGGCTTCCAGCTCGGGGTGTTCGGCGACGTGGGAACTGCGTGGTCCAACCGAGACGCGTTCCACCGCAACTGGGTCGCGGGCGGTGGCGCGGGACTCCGTTTGCTGATGCCCGCTAGCGTCATGTTCCGGTTCGACCTCGCCGCCGGTGAAGAAGGAATTGGCGTCAGGTTCTTCATCTCCGGCAAGGAGAAGGCCGTCGCCCAGAGAGATCGCGTGCGGTAGTGTCCAGTTTTGCAGGAAGGCCAGTGACCTGTCGGCCGGGACCTATCACGAGATTCGGCGGGCGGATACTATCGAGACTTGGAGTACAGGCTAGCGTCATGCTGCTGAGTGCAATCTCGAAGCGGACACTTATGCGTCGCTCCTGGGTGGGGTGGATTCTAGCGGTCAATCTTCTCGTCGCGGCAGTTACCATGCCGGCTAGTGCCCAGGATTCCGAGCCAACGAATTGGCAGTACTATCTCGAGCACAAGTACAAGCAAAGGGTCGCAGAGAAATGGCGTCTGTCTTCGCGAATCCGATACCAGGAGTTGATCTCCACAGAAAATATCCTCCTCGGACAATGGAATCAGCTCTCGATCGATGCAGGCGGGGGTTTCATACCTGGCTCTACTGTTCGCGTGGATGGAGGCCTTCGTTTCTTTTACACGTGGATGAGGGAATCGGGGAACACTTGGGAGATAAGACTCTGGCAGGGAGCAAATCTGTTCTGGCCAGAGACCCATGGAGACTGGCGGAGGATTCTCCTGGTCCACTTCCTCCGACTCGAAGAGCGCTTCCAAAACCCTGGGGACAATGATTATAGGTTCGCTCTGCGGGCGCGGTACAAACTCGGAACCGCCTTCCCTATCAATGCTCGAGACGTGCATGAGAAAGTGCTCTACGTCCCGATCTCCGTCGAAGTCTTCGCCAACCTGTTCAGCGAAATCGACGAGGTGTTTTACGACCAGTTTCGTTGGGCGATTGGGTTCGGCTACAGGATTAGTAGAACTTGGGGAGTCGAGCTGCGATACTCCCAGCGCAAGACCCGCGATACGAAAAACAACGAGTTTGATGTATCGAGCAACCTCATTGAGTTCTCGGTGAACTCGACTGTACGAATTGCTGATCTAGTAAGGGGCCAATAAAGGGTGTCGATGATGAGTGAACAAGTCCGACCTAACCCCCAGGCATCGATCCAGGTAGTGTTCTCAGTCTTGACCTGGATTAGGCACCAGAGGGGATTTGCGATGGCCTGCAAGCGTCGCACGCCCGAGCCGATCATTCCTGAGAAAGATCGTGTCCAATTCAACCCCAGGTGCCCCCATTGGCTACCGGCTAGCTGCCAACCCACCCGCACGGAGAGGCACTCAGCGGGACTCGCCTCCTCGCTTTTTCCCCGTTTTTGTGCGTCTTAGGTCGTCTGAGTGCTCCCCAGTTGGCCCCTGAGACTGACTCTTAATCAGTCGGCCCCCAGGTACGTGAACCGCTCTGGGTTCTCCGGAAGGGTCTTCACTTGAGCACCACCGGCGCGGCTGGGGTCATCTGCGAGTCGCCATGTCAAGCGCCTCCGTCGGGGGTGCTGGGCGTCCAGCGTTGCCCAGACTCGTGCGCACCCCGGGTGACGATTGGGTGACATATCAGAGTCCGGTCCTGTCCTCTTCTGTCCCCTTCTGACCGTTTCAAAGCGAAGGGCCTTCGTCGATGTAATCAACGAAGGCCCATACCGTTCAACGTCTTCCCGGTTATGGCAGCAAGTTGGGGCTCTTGAATTTCGAGACCGTCCAGTTAAACCACTCCTGCACCTCTCCAGCGGCAATCCTAAACAGGGTCCGCTTCTGTTTCAACAACTTCAAGAATCGATCCTCGGTACTACTCTCGCTGACAAATGTCTATCCACGCTCTCGGCTCTAGCCTTGATGTGGGAATTGGACAAACTGGCATTCCTCGATTCCAGCTCTATAAACCGACCTCGCAACCTCCTGAGAACTCCAGGCTGCGCAGGGGCCCTAGTCTGACGAGTCTCGTGATACGCTCGTTTGCGCCCGCGCACAAGCGCGCGAAGTAGACGCCGCCGGAGGATAGGAACGGGGACCGCGGGTCGGTGGGCGGGGGATAGCAACTCGGGAATTCCTCGCCTGACACCCTGCCAAGAGATATCATTCTGGCGCGTGTGGCGGGAAGGTCAGGGAAGTCCGCACTCTAACGTACCTTTGTTTTTGCGTGCCAGTTCACAGCCACTGAGCTCCTCGCCCAAATCCTGGAGCAAGCATTGATGCATACCGCCAAGACTGCCACGGGAGCACCGATCGCCTTGACGGCACTTGTTCTCTCTGGCGCTGCGGGTCTGGTGTATGAGGTGTGCTGGATCCGCCAGGCATCCATTGCCTTTGGCTCGGCTGCCCTGCGTCGTGTCTGTCTTCCTGATCGGATTAGCTGCCGGGAGTCAAGTTTTTGGCGGCGTGGCTCAACGTTTGGAACGACCCCTGCGAACGTATGCAGTGTTCGAAGTCGCAATCGCCATTCTTGCGCTCCTAAGCCTGCCAGCATTTTTTCTTATCGAGCAATTGTACGGTTCGTTGTATCGCGCTCTGCCTGCGCAGTCTGTGCTCCTGCCAATGGCTCGGGGCGTGCTGATGGCCGTGGTGGTGTTCGCGCCGGCGTTTTTTATGGGCGCGACCCTGCCACTATACAGCCGCTGGTTCGTATCCCGCGACGACCGCGTCTCACGCGGCATCGGCATCCTCTATGCACTCAATACACTGGGAGCCGCTGCAGGCACCGCTGTGACCGGCTTCATCTTTCTTCCATTCTTAGGCTTGCAAACGAGCATCGGGATTGGAGTTCTGCTCAGCATCTCTGCCGCCGCACTGGTTTGGCCACTAGGAGTGGCGAAGCGTCGACTCGAGGCCATCCCGCCGGTGGCCGCAAGAGGAGTCGGGAAGCAAGGGAAGAACCGTGGGATCGTGCTTCTTCTCCTCTTCTTTTTTGTGGGTTTTGTAGCGTTGGGTGGCGAGGTGTTATGGACGCGCTATCTTGGCCTGTTCGTTCATACCACCGCCTACACTTACACGATCACACTGAGCGTCGTGCTGCTTGGAATTGTCCTGGGGAGCTTCGTGGCTGGACGCTGGTTCGATCGCTCGAAGATTCGGGGGCGCTACCTCGGAGCACTTCAAGTATTCACGGGACTCTTGCTGCTGGCGCTCATGATGCTTCCCGCGGAGTTTTGGATCCAGCGAGCAGGAGAACCGTGGATCATATTCCTCCTGCTGTTACCGCCCGCCGCACTCTCGGGCGCCGCATTTCCACTGGCTGTACGCATGCGAGTCGCACGCGCGCGAGATGCAAGTGTCGGGGCCGGCACCATGGCCGCAGTGAACACAATCGGTGGCGTGATCGGGGCGCTCGGGGTCGGGTTCGTTCTTCTCCCGGGACTCGGCCTCGAGATGAGCATCAAGATTCTTGCGGCGCTGAGCCTGCTGGGTGGTTTCGCAGCTTGGCTGTGGCTCGATCCCCAGCTTGGCCGCGCTGGCCGAGGGGCATTGATCGGCTCGGCGTCGGCTCTGTGGCTGGTCATTCCTCTCTTTTCGGATAGTCAACTTCCCGCTGATTTTCTCGGACGGCGGGGCAAGATTGTGGAGGTCCACGAAGGAGTCGCCTCGAACCTTGCAGCTGTTTGGAACGATGGAATTCTGCAATTTGAAATCGACCAGTGGTGGCAGGGCTCGGACCAGCGGAGTCATCAACTCGTAGCGGGACATTTGCCCATGCTGTTGCGTCCCGAGAACAGA
Organism: Gemmatimonadota bacterium; assembly: GCA_039588335.1. Taxonomy (GTDB): domain Bacteria; phylum Gemmatimonadota; class Gemmatimonadetes; order Gemmatimonadales; family GWC2-71-9. Next base: position 18,779 of record JBDGZZ010000106.1, read on the forward strand.
CGCGTACTGGTGGTGGGCCTTGGTACAGGACAGACCGCGAGCCGATTTCTCATGCATGACATTGATCGGCTCGACTGCATCGACATCGAGCCGGCCGTATTCGACTTCGTGCAACGTCACTTCGATACGAGCTGGATGGACGATCCGCGCGTCATCTTCATTAGCGGTGACGGGCGTGACCTCATTGCACATTCGGGTGCCGCATGGGATGTCATCTCTCTCGAAGTTGGACAGATCTTCCGACCGGGTGTGGCCTTTCTCTACACGCAGGACTTCTATCGTCATGTGAGAGCGCGGCTCGCTGCCGGTGGCCTGGTTACGCAGTTTTTGCCGGTACCATTCTTCGAGGAGCAGCAGTTTCGCGATGCAATCGCTACGTTTATCTCCGTATTTCCGCAGAGCATCCTTTGGTACAACACATCGGAGCTGCTGCTGGTGGGCTTTGCCGATGGCATCCCCCGCCTGGATCGGGCTCAGTTGCAAGACCAAATCGCAAACGATCCCGACCTCGCCGAAGATCTGCGCTTTGCTTACTGGGGTGGCGCTGAGCGTTGGCTGGCCGACCCCGATGCCTTGCTGGGAGGGTTTCTTGCTGGGCCCAAGGGACTCATGGAGTTATCGAAGGGCGGACAGATCTATCGCGATGACAGGCCTGTGCTGGATTTTGCCTCGGCGGGGGCCTGGGAGCGGGAGACACGCGAGGTAGAGATCGTGGCACTGTTGCGTCGGCATCTCGAGCCGGTAGATAACGTGCTCCTCGACGGAGCCACGGACGAAGCACTGGAGAGGATCCGATCCACACGAGATCTCAATCTCGCAGACATTGTTGTGAGCGGTTTAATCCGGCAGGTCGAGGCTGCTGGAAATGAAAACCCTGCCTGGTCGGCGTCCCTTCTCGAGGAGGCTCTCAGCTTGAATCCCGAGTCGGCCGTCGCACACAGGTTAATGGGTGATGCCAGCATGTACTTGCAGAAGTTCGACCTGGCCGAGGAGCATTATGCGCGTGCAGTCCTAATGGACCCTCAAGATGGGCGCGCCCAACACGGTCTGGCCATCTTGCTGCATCGAAGCCGCATACTTGAAGAGTCGGTCGAACGCTACAGGCTCGCAGCAGAGCTGCGACCGCACGACCCGGACATCCAGAATAACTTTGGCGCTGCCCTGGCAGAGCTGGGACGGTTCGAGGAGGCGGAGGACCACTTCGAAGAGGCTCTCCACCTCAGGCCGGACTTCCCAGACGCTCGTCGTAATCTCCAGCGGTTGCCCGCCTCGCAATAGCGCGCGCCTGCTTCCGAAGCCGCTCGCGCGGGTCAACGATCCTCTCGGTACAGCGCCTTGATCTCGCCCCAGGTGGTGGTATTCACCTGGACGGGCGGGCACAAACCGGACACGATCTGACCTCGGATCTCGCCACCGGGCCTAAAGTCCGTATGGATGTTCACGTACATCAGTCCGCCGGTCAGGTCGGCTATCTGGGCCGCGGTGAGCGGACCGACGGTGCCGAGCTTGGGTGAGCCCAACGGCAAAGGAAACACGACGCCGGCGTTTTGACCGACCGGGGCCGGGCCGTGAATGTGCGCGGCGGTTTCCACGCCGATCAGCCCGCTGAACGAGATGTCGTAGCTCAACTCCAAGGTGACCGGATCAAGGGAGAAGCAAGCTCTTCCGGTGCCGGGGCTGCTGTTTGGGGGGACCTCCTGGATGCCGTCGAGATCAGCCTTGAAATCCTGGGCGCTGGCCGCCCCGGCGATCACCAGGCAGCAGCTAAGCATGAGCGTGACGATTAGCAACTTGTTCATAGGTAACCTCGCTGTGGGCGGAGAGATGATCCCCAACTAAACAGAGCCCGACGACATCCAAGGGCTTGGACGACAGCTCGTAGTGAAGAACGGTCCAGATGGATTCGGAGAGAGAAAGCCCCGTCGGGGCTGTGGCATTGCGTCCGGACGCGTCTCAGTGCCAAGGCCGACGATGCTTGCGTCAATCCGAAGGTGATAAGTTTAGCGGCAGATGCAGCGAGGGTCAATCGCCGAGAGCGCTTCCCGATCCCAGTTTTGAGGATTTGAGCCTTCTGCTCACAATCGAGCTGTGCAGTAGGAGTAAACAACGGTCTCGATCCGGATATATGTCCGTCCAACGAAATCATGCTTGGACTTCCGACGGATGGACTGGTCGCTTGGTCTGCCTCCCGAGACGCGTCGCATGCCAACTCGTGAAACAGATCTAGATCTGGACCCTCTCGAGGAGACGTGGGACCCGTTGCCCGTACATTCAAGACCTGAGAACGTCCCGTCTACCGGAGAGCTTGGATACCCTTTGGCTACCCCATCAGTGTCCGCTAGCGCCCGCTGATGTCCACTGGTGTCCACATCAAGCGAAATACTCCACGGACGGTCAAATCCACGGAGTGCTTGCAATTGTTTATGGCGAAACATGTTCCGGCAGCAGCGTGGCTTTTGTTGTCTTCTGTTTGGCGGATCTTTTCGAGACCGTCCAGTTAAACCGCTCCTGCACCTCTCCGTTGGATTGATATTGGATTGGTGGAGAATCACCGTGGAACCGGTGCCGTGACCCCGAGGCTGTGGCGAGTCGGTTGCCGAAAGTGCGATCTACTATCGCTGCTCGAGCTCCGTCTCCCAACCGGTGACGAGCGCCAGCTGCGAGCTCGATTGCTCCCGCAGACAAACAAGAAAGCGCCTGTTATCGATAGATGTGTAGAAGGTGTGGCTTGTCGGCAATTTGAACAACGGCCTTGGTTGACCCGCCTCGAAACTTGGCGTCGTCTTGATCGAAACCGACATCAAAGTCAGCCCGTCCGGTCCCAGATAGATGATTTCATCTAGCTTGGGACTCCAGAGAATGTTTTGCGCGCGCGTGGTTGGTGAGTGTGCCGCTCCACTGGTAGAGATCTGGTACTTCGGCCCTAGATTCGGGAACTGCTGGACATAGACTTCGAGCTGCCCCGTTTCCTCTGATCGATAGGCAATCCACTTGCCGTCCGGCGACAGGGAAGGGTCTATCTCGCGAAATCTCGATTGGAGGAGTGGCTGGATTGTTTGGTCCGCGAACGAGTAGAGCAGTACGTCGTCTCGGGTAACGGCGCTCAACTCTCGAAAGAGCAGATACCGGCCGTCCGGCGTGATTTGCTCTGGATTAGTAAACAATCCATCTGTCTGCAGAAGAAGCAATGTTTCACCGGTACCACCTTGAGCCTTGGTGTAGATGTTTCGCGTATCCTCTCTTCGGGAGGCAAAGATCAGACTTTCTCCGTCCGGACTCCACCTCGGCGCTGAGTTGTCCTTGGGCTCAAATGTAAGACGTGAAAGGGTACCCCTGTTTAGCTCGACCATCCACAAATCCGATGAGTTCACAGGATCGGTGCGCGTGACGACTACCCGAGATCCGTCTGGAGAGATTGCGGGTTCCCGATACTCGTCGGGCGGCAAAGATATGGTCCCCGTCCGGTTTCCATTGCGATCAAACCATGTGAGCTGAGTGAACATCTCCGTTTGATGATAAACGATAGAACCAGACGCGGAAACTGCGACGGCAGGTGATCCGTAGAACCCACGGGTCCCTCGCGGGATGTCCGGCAATGGTGCGGGACCGCCCTCGATCAGCCTCGAGTCCGCATCAAAAGGGACTGCAAGAAGTGTGTTTTCACTCTCGTAGAGCAAGAAGCCCGGCTCGGCATAGACAGCCATCCCCGGCGCCGACATCAAGGTCTCGGTCTCGCTCTCCCCCAGGGCACCGACCCGGGTCTCGGCGTCCTTGCTGCCCGTAAGTGATACGAAGAGGAAATGTTTCCCATCGGGCAAAAACGCGGGATACCGGTGTGCATTCTCTCCGACCACAGAGTCGATGGACGTCACCTGCACTGGAGTTCCACCGTCGGCGGAAACGGAGTAGAGAGGGCCCGCAGATACGGGAGCGAAAACGATGATGCCATCGCGATTCCAGGTTCCACCTCTGCCGGAAGTCGCATCACAGATGACCTGTGGTGTGCGGGTTCCAAACAGATCGATGCGCATCAATCTACCGGGCTGAAAATAGCCGAGATGACGGCTGTCCGGGGACCAGAAGGGTAGAGTTGCTTGATCCGTGCCCAAGATTGGCTCTGGAGTGAGCTTGCCCAAGGAGCGGAGCCACAACGACATGGTGCCAGTCGAGTCCGAAGCGACGAAGGCAATGTGTCTACCGTCTGGAGAAATCGACGTCATCACAGGCTCTGAGTCGAGTATCAGTCCCGACGGTGGGACCAGCGAGACCCTAGTTGTGTGTATCGAGTTTTTCGATTCACCGATTTGCAGAGCGGCTGTGAATGCGATCAACCCCGTCAGAACTATTGCCAAGATCCACAGCATTTTCCCACGGTTCGACTTTGTTTGCGCAGGCAATGGGACGTCAATCTGGGGCTCTGTCCGAGGTTTGCTCTCGAGGATCCACTGAAGCTGCATTCGTACATCGTGCGCACTTTGAATCCGCTGATCCGGTTTCTTGGCCAGACACGCGTTCACGACACGATCGAGAGCCTCCGGAGTCATCGGTTCAGTTTCCGCCATGCTCGGCGGATCGGCTGTCATGATGGCCGCGATCAAGCTGGCCTGACTGTCCCCCTCGAACGCCTTCCTGCCACAGAGCATTTCATAGAGCACGAGACCCAGTGCAAAGATGTCGGCACGAGAATCGACCTCCTTGCCGTCCAACTGCTCAGGCGACATGTACTGCAGTGTCCCCAGAATCGTACCCTCCTGAGTCAGTGATCGGTCGGCCGCCTCGGTCTTCAGGATGCTGAGACTCGATTGCTGGGACATGCCGACGTCAATGGCCTTGGCAAGCCCGAAATCGAGCAACTTCACGCCCGAGTCGGTGCACATGATGTTGCCCGGCTTCAAATCACGGTGAACAATCCCCTTTCGGTGCGCGCTATCGAGCGCGTCAGCAATCTGGATGCCAATCTCAAGAGCCTCTCTGGTAGACAGTGTCGCCTTTGATTCCAACCGATCGGCCAGCGACTCTCCTTCGAGATACTCCATCACTAGATAGTCGGTGCCATTTGCGTGCCCGATGTCATACAAGGTGCAGACATGAGGATGGGAGAGAGAGGAGATGACGCGGGCTTCGCGCTCGAAGCGGTCTCTTATCTCCGCGCGCTCTGAGAGATTGGCAGGCAGAATCTTGATCGCCACCGTGCGGCCAAGCCTAGAATCGCTGGCGCGATAGACCTCACCCATGCCGCCTTCGCCGATCTTTGCCTGGATTTCGTAGTGGTCGAGCCTCTCGCCGATCATTAGGGATCATCCCGCGGCCGGATTTCAACTGACTGGAACTGTTGGCCCAGGAGACTAATCGATGGCGAGATTAGAGTCCAGGGGATGTAAGGGAGCTCGATCTTGCCCGACCCAGCACTCGGCACGCTCGACACTCAGATATGGCAAACGCACGGCGGACGTGCTCGACCGACCTTCGCCCTTGTATCGGGTCCAGAGTCTTCCCTTGGCCACCTCCTAGAGGATCTGCAAATCCAGCGCCTGCTCGCCGACCAGCTTCTTGAGCTTAGCGTTCTCCTTCTCGAGCTCCTTGAGGCGCTTGGCCTGGTCGACCCGCAGCCCGCCGTACTCCTTCCGCCAGCGGTAGTAGGTGTGCTCAATGACCCCGAGCTGACGGCAGATTTGGGAGGTGGTCTGCCCTTTGGCCAGGGCGATCTCGGCTTCTCTTAGCTTGGCAATGATCTGTTCGGGTGTATGTCGCTTGCGGGCATTGTGGAACCCCCTCCGGTGCCTGATCCAGGCAAAAAGCGAGGATACCACCCGGACCGATCCTTGGGGGCTATGTCACATATGACCTGCCCCCGTTCGTCATACCACTTCGTAACTCACAGTTGCCGACCTCTGATCTGACAAGCAGCTAACTCTTAACGGCGCTACCTCGATCGCCTCCCGCGCCGGCGACGATTCAAACCAGACCGGTTCGGCTGACATGATTTCAGCTGACTTCTGCAACCGGAACTAGGTCGATGGGTGGATTCGCGTCATGAGTGAAGCCCGCCCGAACTTGCTCCAAACTGCGTAGCAGCGTTTCGTAGTCTAAGTTCCCGAGCGCCGAGCAAGCTTCCACTTAACGCGTTTTGAGAGAATACGGAGGCGACTCCAAGGGCCCCATTCGCGAAGCTAGTTCTTCTCCAGTTGCTCGAGCTTCTCGCGCAATTCTGTGTCTTCTGGGTCGAGTTCCAGTGCGCGCTCGTAGCTTTGTTTCGCCTTTATGTCATCCCCGATCTCCACGTAAGAGTCGCCGAGACTGCCCCAGGCATTGGAGGAGCGCGGAAACTGCTCGCAGTTCAGCTCGAAGATGGCTACCGCCTCCGCCTTTTTGCCGTGTTGGCTCATCGCGCGGCCCAATGCATCGAGCTGACCTTCGGAAAAGTCCCATGTATCTGGCTCTTCAGCCTTCAATCGCTGGTACTCCGCGATGGCGGCGTCGATGCCACGGGACATTAGGGTATGGACGAGCTGCTGCCCAATGCCGGGGAGTTCCTCCGCGGCGCGCTCATTCAGCTCCAGCCGCTGCCCAGACTTGTAGCATGCTCGGATGTTCCTCAGAGCTCTCATGTCATCTAGTGGATTCGATTCGAGCACGACGAAGCTGGCTTCTGCTCCGTCGACGAATGCGCCGATCTCACGGTCAGGGAAGATCCACTTGGGAGTATCGAGAGTCAGCATCCGTAGGAGTTGTTCTGACTGGAGAGTGCCCAGCGATTGGATCTTCAAAACTTCATCGACTACCGAGGCCTGGCTGTCCGTTCCCAGAATGAGCGTCACACCAGCTCGCTGGAGAATCTCGAGATTGGAACGATGGAGAGCATCGAGATCGGCGACGCCCTCGCTGGGACGATGGCTCAGGACCGTCGTCACGACCCTCGTCCCATGCGATGCAGCGAGACTCGCATCTGCTTCTTCGAGGGGTTCGAGTGAAAGTCGTAACGGGAAGTAATGTGTGCAGAAACGCGAAGCCCAGACGCATGGGCGCGCTCCACAATATTCGGCACGAGTTGAGGATCCAGCCCACGCTTTCCGTAGAATGCAGGATCGTCCTTGCGGGCCGAATGGTGTTCCGATCTCTCGAGGTAGATCTTCAGGAAATCGGGTCTCTTAGAGAGAATCTCTGCCCATTGATCTTCGAGCATCCTTGAATCATCGATGATGAAGTACGCGTCGCCGGCCATTTGATCGGCTTTCGGGGTATCTTCGAAGATCTGGATAGGGTGCCCGCCCGAGCACGTGAGGCCACCATTGGCAAAGCGCGCATCGACCGTCTCCGTGACAAGAGCCGTTTCGCGTGCAGGCGTGGATGTTGACGCGATGCTGTTCGGATTCGCGACATAAAAGACGCCGTTTGCTATGAATCGCTGGCTTTCGGCCGGATATTCGCCGTTGCCAATTCCGTGGGTGTGCGCATTGCCGAATCCGGGAACAACCCATCCTTCCCCGAGATCGACGATTGTTGCGTCTTCTTCCCAGCTCTCTCGAAAAACTCCATCCACTACGAAGAAATCTCGCTGTATGAAGGCGGACCCATCGTACCAGTGGCCGTTCACGAAACGTTGCGCTTCGCTCGCGTACGACATACCCGGGCTGAGCAGCAGAAGCACGGCACCAATCATGACGCCCAAAAAGAATCGCTTATGTGAGTCTCTTGTCATGGGTTCTCCTCGGCTGGCTGCTTGCTGTCGACCGTATTTGCGTCGAATGCATCTCAGGTTGGCCGGCCCCGCAGAGATTGGCTGCACAGGCTGGCCACGGCAGGTCAGTTCCAGTCAACTCTACCCTGGCTCTGAAGGGCACGCAAACGGAAACATCCCGCTTACGAAGGTGACTTCGGTATCGGGTCTGCTCTCCGAAACCCGCTCCGCCGCGACGAGCCAAAGGCAGGCAGATTTTCGTCTTCGTCAGGTGGGCTTTGGAACCTTCTCGCAGGTTTCTAATGAGTGACCGACTTCTGATCCACTGGAAGGCTTGGCATCCCTTTGGCTACCCCATCAATGTCCGCTAGCGCCCGCGGGTGTCCGCTGGTGTCCACTTCAAGTGGAGCGCTTCATGGGCTGTCAAGTCCGTGGAGCGTCTGTATTTCTCTGCGGCGAAACGTGTTCCAGCGGTCAGGCTTGACGTGAGTGAGTTCTCGTTCCAGCACGTTTCGAGACCGTCCAGTTAAACCACTCCTGCACCTCTCCGGGGGTGATTGCTAACAACTTACCGGGTGCGAAGCAACGGTCTCGAATTGGCTGGCGAA
>JBDGZZ010000107.1:0-12281 GCA_039588335.1 Gemmatimonadota bacterium
ACGCTCGAGGGAAGGGAAGGCTGGCCACTGTGTCACTTGTTTCTTACCTTCGAGCCCGAGTGCCATGCTGTTGCCACCGCAAGGGATTACAGCAAGACCCTATGTCCATTACGCAACCCGACGCCCAGTATTTCGCCCTACAAGAAGCACTTGCAGGCCAATACTCTCTCGAGATGGAGCTGGGACGTGGGGGAATGGGCATCGTTTACCTGGCCCTGGATGTCCGGCTGGACCGTCCGGTTGCACTAAAGGTGTTGCCCGAGCATCTGGCCAAAGTCTCTGACCTGAGGGCACGCTTTCTCAGGGAAGCCCGCACGGCAGCCAAGCTGTCCCACCCCAACATCGTGCCGATTCACTCGGTGGACGAAGTCGGGGACTTCGTCTTCTTCGCCATGGCATACGTAGCTGGAGAGACGCTGGGCCAGCGAATCAGGCGGCGCGGGCCGCTGGCGCCGTCAGAGTGCACGCGCGTCCTTCGCGAGGTGGGCTTTGCCCTGAGCTACGCGCATTCACAGGGCGTGATCCACCGCGACATCAAGCCCGAAAACATCCTCTTGGAGGAAGGCAGCGGACGGGCGCTCGTTGCCGATTTTGGCATTGCGGGCATCGTAGGCGAGTCCGAGGCACTGGAAGAAGGAGAGATCGTCGGTACGGTCGAGTTCATGAGTCCCGAACAGGCTTCCGGGGGACGTGTCGACGCCCGCAGCGATCTGTACTCCCTGGGAATGGTTGCCTATTACGCCCTGTCGGGCGATCTGCCGTTCAAGTCTGACAGCGTCACTGCAACTCTGGAACAGGTACGCAACACTTCTGTGCCATCGGTGGTATCGGTGGCCGGCGCGGCGCCCCGCCGCCTCTCGAAGGTGGTCGACACCTGTCTCAAGAAGAGCCCCGACGACCGGTTCGCTTCCGCTGACGCTTTCGCAGAGGTGTTGGAGGCCGTGACGGTGACACACAAGCAGATACCGGTTGCCGTGAGGACATTCCTGTACGACCCGATCGACCTCGGCGGTGACGCCCCGGCCTATGCGACCTTGGCATCTCTTACCGCTCTTCCAATGATCGTCGCCACGATCCAGGCTCCCGAGGTCGGAATGGTCCTGCTCGGTACGTTTCTGGCATTTGCGGCCGGCGCCCCCGCTGTCTTGATTCCACCGCGAGTCCGGCGACTACTCGCCTCGGGAAATACAGTTTCCGATCTCGAACTCGGTTTGCGACAGGATCTCGAGCAGCGGAGAGAGGAGTCGCCCCACGCGTCTCAGAGTAAGTTCAGTCGCATTCGGTCCCTGCTGCGCAAGGCTTCGCTCATGGGTATGGGTGGATCCTGGACGGTATACTGGACCTATGTGTTGCTGTCGGTGCTCGGTCTGCCGTTGCCGTTCAATGATGAGGTCATGGCCGGCCTATTGTTTGCTGTCGGCGGTGCCTGCGCAGTCGGCTTTGTGATTGGATCGATAGCTCCCGGCCAGGAAGAGGAACTGCGGGCGCTCAAGAAGGCCGAGCGACGGCTTCGTTTTTGGAGGAGCCGGCTAGGCAAGGCGATCTTCAAGATCAGCGGCGCGGGGCTGCGTAAGCGGGTTACCGAAGTGCGAGCGACACATCGCCCGACGGAGTTGCAGATCGGTCTCGCCGCGGAAGCCCTGTTCGAATCCCTGCCCAGAGAAACACGAAAACTGGTTGGTGACGTCCCTGCCACCGTGGCCAAGCTCGAAGCCGACGCGCAACAACTGCGAGAGTCCATCAACATGCTTGCCGAGGCGGAGGCATCTGCGTTTCCGCGCAACGTCGAGTTTCCCACGGACCTCCGCGAGATGCGCGAGATGGCCGAAAAGCAACTGTCGGAGGTCGTGGCTGCTCTCGAGACGATACGTCTCGAACTACTGCGGCTGACAGCGGGTGTCGGCAGCGTCGAGGGACTCACGACCAACATCCTCGCCGCCGGTGACATTGGTGACAACGTCGTACGACTGATGGCTGGGATCGAAGAGGTCGAGGCCGTGCTGGACAGCACGGGTGGGCTGGAGGGGGGGTAGACGAGACTGCACCCTCCGCGCAAGTTCCTCAGCTTACTGGGACAGGCATCCTCTAGATGAGCAAGAAGAAGAAACGCTTCGGGTGGCCGACCGCCATCGGGGTCATAGTGACGATCCCGATTCTGTGGTGGTCTGTGCGCGATATTCACTTCGCGGCGGTATGGGAGCACTTTCGCGAGGCACGCAAGGCGCCGCTGCTCGCTGCCATGGTTGCCATAGTCCTGGCGCTTCCCGCCCGAGCCGCACGTTGGCGGGTCCTGCTGCGGAACGAGAATCCCTACCTGGAACTAGCCCCGCTGTATCATGCGACGGCCGCAGGGTTCGCGATCAACAATCTATTGCCGGCCCGCGCAGGAGAGATAGCCCGGGCATATGCGGCGTGGCGTCTGACCGGTGTGCGATTCTCCTCGGCCATCACGACCATAGTCCTGTCGCGGATTCTGGACGGGGTGACACTGTTTTTGATCCTGGCGCTGGCGGCGTTCTTGGGCGGGATCGCTCCCGATTTCGCCATCGGGGGCGTCACGGTGATTCGAATCATGGGCGTGGCAACCGTCATCTTTGCAGGGCTCTTCGCGATCGCGTTGACTGCGGCAAAGTTTCCCCAGGTCGTGCTCGGAGTGTTTGGCAAGGTCAGTCACGTTCTCATGCCTGATAAGTGGGCTGATCGCATCGTGCAAGGGTTGCAGGGCATCCTCGATTCGTTAGCAGTGTTGACTAGTCTCAGAGTGTTCTTGCTCGTGATGGCATGGTCTGGCGTCATCTGGGCTGCCAACGGACTGTCAGTGTACCTGGGGTTGGTAGCGTTCGACCTCGACGTAGCTTGGCACGGCGCGTTCGTGGTGCAGTCGTTGGTGAACTTCGGACTGGCGATCCCGTCCACTCCGGGGTTTGTCGGCGTATTCGAGGCGCTGATGCGGGGAAGCCTAATGCTCTACGGCGTCGAAGCCGCCGCGGCCATTTCATTCGCGGTCGCGTACCACTTCTGTTCCTATGCGCCAACTACCCTGTTGGGACTGTGGTCATTGGCGCGTAGCCAGATCCGCATGAGCGAAGTCCAGGAGGAGGTGCACGAGCGGGTCACGGTCGCGGTCGAGCGGCTCACTGGAACGTTTCAGTCGATGGACTAGCAACGTGCAACGTGCAGAGTTCAAGGTTCAAAGTGCAAAGTGCAGAATGGGGAGTGCGGTTCCGGTATTCGTGGTCCCGTGATTCGAGTGAGCTTATGTGGTTTGGTCCTGGCATTGTGTGCGTGTGGCTCGGGGAACGAGGGCAGTCTTCTGGGCGACTCTGCGACTGTGGCTGTGACGATGGTGTACGAATGCAGTAACGGATACGATTTTGTGACCCGAATTGAGGGTGACACTGCATGGGCGTTTCTACCGGAAGAGACTGTGGCTTTGCGCCAAGTCCCGTCGGGATCAGAGACTCGATATGTAAGCGATTACGCAACACTTCGGAGTGGGGGAGAAGAGGCGCATCTTCAGTACGGGGCCGATCCGGAGCGAGAGTGCGTCAATAACCGTAGACGCGCGATTTGGGAACACGCCAAACTCAACGGCGTTCACTTCAGGGCGATTGGCAATGAACCGGGTTGGCAGCTCGAGATAGAGACAGATAGAATGGTGTTGCTAGCGGACTATGGTGAGGCACGCTACGAGTTCGAGTCGCCGGAGCCCCTAACAGACCAATCTTCTAGGACTACCACCTACAACACGACTGACGGTGCTAACCAGTTGACCGTTACCATCGAAGGACGCGCGTGCACCGACACGATGAGCGGAGAGTCGTTCGACGTAACGGTATTTGTCTCGCTCAACGACAGGCTATTCCGCGGCTGCGGTCGTGCCCTTCACTGAACGACCTTACATCTCCACCAATCCCGCCAGTTTCAAGACCTCGATGTAATTGACAATCGCCTGAAGATCGGACGTCGTCCGGGACTGGGCATCGACCATCTTCTTTATGTCCAGCACGCTGTTCTTCCCATTGATGAGAAGATTCACTTCGTTCGTGTTGGCAATGTCCTGTCCGTCATATGGGTACTGCTGCCGGGCTTCGGCAGTGACCTCGTTGAGGAACGTGGACCCCCGTTCTCCGTCACCCTTGCCGTGGGTTTGGGGACGAGGTCCGCAGTATGCCGCTCTAGTTCGGTCAGCTCGCGCTGTCGTTCTTCTTGTCCATCGGCCTGCACCCGCTCGGTGCACGCTGGATCCAGAGGCACTATCTAACGTCCGAAGGCACACAAGAGACGTTCAGTTACTATGGCCCGTTGAACAGGCTGGCATTCAATGTCGGCTACCACAACGAGCACCACGATTTTCCTTCGGTGCCCTGGAATCGCTTGCCACAGATCCATGCTACGGCACCGGAGGCGTACGATAACCTGGCCTCACATCGGTCGTGGACTAGCCTTCTCTTTCGATTTCTCTTTGATCGCAATCTGACGCTCTACTCCCGGGTCGTCCGTAACGAGCGGAATCGCCGTGCACTGGATGACGAAGTGAATCCGGACGTGGAGCAGATCGAGTTGGAGCGAGGCTCAGTGCAAGGGTGAAAGGTGTGCTGCCGGGCCTCGGCGGAGGAGGGTCAGGGCGTCGGAAACCGGAGCCGCTTGCTGAACTTCGATGACGAATAGATCGTCGAAGTCCACCTGAAAACCCCGCAACATGCGATCGCGGGTTCTGGGCGACGGATACAGGTACTTGCCATTCACGATCTCCGACCAGTGGCCGCGAGATAACCCCAGTTTCAAGGCCCAGTGATTCTGAGACAGGCTGCTCCTGGCAACCAAGCCGACAAGCCGGTCCTGTTTGAGACGAACGCGCATTTAGCTACCTCCCAACCGTCCCGTTCCCACCTGTGCAACTGGGACAGCGTTTGTTTCCTTCGCGGTCACCATGGCGATGGTTGATTCTGTGTGTGCCACTCCCGGAATTGCCCGCACATGTTCCCTGAGAAGCTCCTCCAGGTGGGCCGAGTTGCGGCAGCGGACCTTCAGCAGGTAGTCATGAGCCCCGGCCACGACGTGACACTCCTGGACTTCTGGCGTTGCCGCCACCCAACCAAGCAGCTCATGGTGATGACTTGCGTCAGACATCGAGACGGATATGAAGGCGAGGAGGCCGTAGCCCAGGGCTTCCGGGTCAACCTGGACCGTGTAACCGTCAATGATCCCTCGTCTCTCCAGCTTCCGGACCCGCTCCACGGTGGAAGGCCCGGAGAGCCCGATGTCGCTGCCCAGCTTGGCCCACGTAATCCGGCCGTCGGTCAGAAGTGCCAACAGGATCTTCAGATCCAATGGATCAATGTCAATTGAGCTATTATTCATAGGTTATTCTCAAGATACTACTACGATTTTAAGGCAAAAGAGTTTCTTTGAGGAGGACTGAGTGGCGGGCGTGGCGCAGACAGATCTTGCTGTGACCGGTCCGGAGCCGTGTTGGCGACTGATCTACGGTGAGGTCGTATCGGACGGCACCGGCTCGGCATTGACCGGTTGTGAGTCTGCCTCTTGGAGCCCAAGGCTGTCGGCCGGGGTCGCTACTGCCGGCCCTGATGCGGGCCCTGGTGTCGTTGCCGCCGATCCGTCAGTTGCGGCGGAGGCGCACTGCCACGACGCCTCTTCCTGCGCGTAGTGTACTCGTGGCAGCACGACCTCCGCCGCAAAACCGACTCCACCGAAGACCATCAGGACCGCAAACACGTGAGCTACTGCACGCCTGTCGGTCCACGAGGCGATGGCTGCCCGGAACGCGATGGCCGGTAGAAGCGTCACCACCGAGAGATACCCGTATAGTGGGACTCCACAGCTGCGTGCGTACGGCCAGTGGGCGAGCCCGGCGCAGAGCGCCAGCGCCAGTGTCACCCAACCCCAGGACCGTTGCCATCCGGGCGGTACTGGCCTCGGAGAGCGGAATGCCGGGCGTGGCCTCTCAGGAGGGGTCTGCGGGTCGCCCTTCAGATTGGGGTCGGCGTAGGGGAGTTGCCTGAGCAATTCCTCCACCAACTTATCGGTTGTGTCGCCTGGTCGGTTGGGCGCCTTTCCGGTCATCGGCAATCCTAACGTGATCCGACGGCTTCAAGGGTAATCGGCGTTCGAAGTTGGGTTTGTGACGTCGGTTACACTTTGTCCCTGTTTGGTGGGTTCTCCGGCTGGATATCGGGTAAGTGCCGCAGTCGATCGAGGGCGGTCCTCATCTCATCCAATACTTCCTGGCTGGCTTCGCCTGGATCGACGTGAACCGAGCTCACTTTGCCTTCGCCTATGTCGATCAACATCTCCAGTGCGCGAGTGATAGCCTCCTTGGGGTAAGGGAGCATTGAAGCCGATTGGAGCTGGGGCTTCGTCGTGTCGCCTGGGGGCGTCATCGACCCGTACTTGCTCCAGAGTTCCCCCGCTAGCCTCAGGTGCCGTGTTTCGTTGGGGTCCAACGTCTGTGGAGGAGAATCGTCGCCCAGCTTGGGCGAGGTCTTGAGCCACGCAGACGTGAGAGCGAGTAGCTGGGCTTCCTTCTGACGGCCCTCGCTGCGCGCGGTCTCAGCCGCCCGCTTCAGCTCCTCGGCCAGAAGCTCACGGGGGTCCGGCAACGGTTGCGGCTCCGCTGTCGGAGGACGGCGTTGCCGCAGGAACCACCAGAACAAAGTGAGCACGAGGACTGCCAACATCCATTCCATCTGGGAACTCCTCACTCGTGAGCGAAAGATGATGAAACAACGTTCAACCAGGTCACGCAAGACGAACGTGGCCTGTGACTGCGGTGTAGATTCGTGGTACACCCCGTGAACGTGGCGGCACCGAATGGGTCGCACTCGACGCGCGCTGGTTCTCGGTACTGCGACTAGGATGATGTTGGATACACCGCTCACTCGTGCAGTCGGAATTGACGTACCGTTGATCTGCGGTGCCATGTACCCGTGCAGCAATCCGGAACTAGTGGCGGCCGTTTCGGAGGCCGGCGGAGTCGGGATCGTTCAGCCGGTATCACTCACCTACGTGCACGGTTACGACTTCCGTGAAGGATTGCGGCTCATTCGCAGGCTCACCTCGAAGCCGATCGGCATGAATGCGTTGATCGAGCAGTCGTCCAAAACGTACAGAAAACGCATGGAGGGATGGCTGGATGTCGCGCTGGACGAGGGTGTCCGTTTCTTCATCACGTCACTTGGCAATCCACGTTGGGTCGTGCAGCGTGTGCAATCGGTTGGTGGTATGGTCTACCACGATGTGACCGAACGGAAATGGGCTTTAAAGGCGTTGGGGGGTGGGGTGCGGGGACTGATAGCGGTCAACTCTCGGGCTGGTGGGCACGCCGGCCCCAAGAGCGCCGAGGAACTGCTGGACGAGCTGCGCGATCTCGCGGTACCGGTGGTTTGTGCCGGTGGGATTGGCGATGAAGCCGGGTTCGTGAGAGCGCTTCGCTTAGGATATGCGGGAGCGCAGCTCGGGACAAGGTTCATCGCGACGCCCGAGTGCCGGGCAGCCGAGGCCTATAAGAGCGCAATCGTAGAAGCGAACGAAAACGATGTCGTGCTCACCGAGCGTTTAACCGGGGTTCCTGTGGCGGTGATACGGACACCCTACATCGAAAGAATGGGACTCGAGGCGAGCGCCTTGGCCCGCTGGATGCTGCGGCATCGACGTACCAAACACCTGATGCGTACCATCTACGCGCTGCGTTCGTTGTGGCAACTGAAGCGCGCATCCCTCGGCGAAAGCGGGGCTCCCGACTATTGGCAGGCGGGCAAGAGCGTGCATGACATTCAAGGGATTATCCCCGCGCGTGTCATCGTCGAGCGATTTGAAGAAGCGGCGCGAGATGGTCGCTGGCAGTGAACTTCGAGCGGAGACGACGTGAAGTCGCGTCGATTCGCTGCCTTTCCCGTCGCAACTCAGTGACTGGAGACGATTGATGGGTATTCCCCCTGTGTTTCCCTCTGAACGCCAAGTGACACGGCGCCAGGCGCTCGCTGGCAAGCTCGTGATTAGCTGCCTCATTGGGATCGCGACAGGCCTTGGCATTGCGGCGCAAATGACAGCCGATGCGGAGGAAGGCCGATCACTCACACTGCAGGAGTACATCGCTGACTTCGAGGAACACAAGGCGGAGTTGGAGTCGTTTGAGATGCCGCCAGCTGCGTCAGTAGCTTCCGGAGTGATATTTGCCTTGGTGGTTTTCGGGATCTATGAGGTTCTTGGATTGGGTCTGGGGCGCGTGTTTGCCGCGCTGGGTCGATGGCGTCACCGAGACCGCCTCAGTACCGTGAGTGAGCACTGATTTAGTAAGTTTCAAGTATCGTTCGGAGACCGTCGCCCGCGCGAGCCGGAACTGTGCGAGGTTGCAAGTGTCCTACATTGAGCCGGAACTGTGGACGTTTGTTGATCCTTCGAGTTCTGACCCAGCCCTTCCCGGGTCGGACGAGATTGGCGAGTGAAGTCCATGGCACTGCAGACCACAATGCTGAGTGCTGACCTCCAATGTTGATAAAACGGTGGGGCTCCGCATGCATTGCTGTACCGTGCGTCCTCTCAGGTTGCGACCTGAGCGAAGTCGAGATACCTGAGGGCGAGCCGATGGTGATAGTGCAGGCCGTGCTGCGTCCGGATCTGGATCATCAGTACGTGGTGTTGGAGGAGTCCTTCGTCGGCACGGTCACTTACGAGGTCGAGGTTGACGCATCGATTCCGACCGAGGGTGCTCCAAAAACCCCGCTCGAGGGGGCACTCGTCACGGTCGCAAATCTCGACCTGCCCTCGGATTCGTGTGGAAGTCCCGTGGTGTTCTTACCAGATCCGCCGACATCGTCCTTGCCGATGCTGGCGGGTGTGTATTGGGGACCCACCTCGTGTCCCACGATGACTGCCGGAGATATACTGGAGCTTCGGGTGGAGACTCCCGACGGTGACGTAGTGACCGGAACGACACGTCTTCCAGGCATGACCGGGGCCGCCTATTCAGTCGGAGGTGACTCTCTGCCGTTCGGCACCGACAACGTGACGATGTTCAACCGCGATCGGGACACCCTCAGAGTCTGGGTCGAAGCCATGGAGGGGAGGTTGCTCCAGCTCCAGACCAGGCGCTCCGGCATGCTTACCATGATGGGTACCGAGGCCATCGAGCCGGGAGCGAAGATCTTCGCTGACACGACTGCAGTTTCGGTACCTGGTGACGTGACGGACGTGTTCGCCAGGGGGGCTGGCGACGACGTGTTCAGAGCAGGTCGTGACTACGTGCTGACGGCGGCGCTCGCCGACACCAACTACTTCGATTTCGCCCGGTCGCGCAACAACGAATTCACCGGTCGGGGGTTCATCAACCGACTGACTGGAGGGATCGGGGTGTTTGGCAGCCTTGTTGCCACCTCGACGCCGCTCAAAGTGACGGGTGAGTTCGATGATGAACGTGACGGAGTGTATCGACTTCAAGGTCAGGTGCAGGGAATCGACGTGGACGCCGAACTGACGCTGTACTTGGCCCGTTCAGTAGAGGATGCTGAGTTCTCGGCGTTTCTCGATGGCGACTGGGTCACGACTGCTGAGGGAGCCGGAGGGGCAGTGGTTTGGGATTCTCTCCAGCTCGAGTCCAAGAGCGTCGATGGAGCTTTTCAAGGCCAGTCTCTCTTTGTCGTGATATACGTGCCGGGCTTTCGGGGTTCTACCATGCGGCAGGTGTTGCGGGGCATTCGACTCGGAGGAGCCCCGTTTAGGGTGACGATGGCCGACTCGGCTGGAATCCGGTTAATTCCTTTGGGTACGCTCACCGCTACACAGAGGTAAGGGGTCGTAGCCAACAGCAAGTACCCACAGCCGGCAGCCCCCAATACCCGAGTGCAACCGTCAGCCGCAGCACATTACCCACATCGCGCCATGCCTTCTGGCCAACCCGGTGGTGTGCCTGATCCCACCGCCATGCCGCAGATCTTTTTGAGTCGCCGATCGGTTGCCACGGCTGCCCAGCCAGTGGGGCCGGCGGTGATGATGTCGAGGGCCACCCCTTCGGGTGGCATCCATGTGAGCAAGTGCCGGTTCTCGGTATAGCCCCCATGACCGGCGAAGTATGATTCCTGGGCCAGCACCACCTGCCTCAGTGAAGACCGTAGCTTAGCGATCAACTCCTCTTCTTCGTCTGAAGCCAGATCGATCGGCATGTCTGCCGGATTGGCAAGCCATTCAGGGACGTGGCCGATAGCGTCGGTAGTCTCCACACGGTACATGTGGATGAAGTTCACGTCGTTCTCGTCCCGCCAGCGGCCCAACACGAAGCCGTCACCGATTTGGTGGGGAGCAAAACGCAACGGCGTCTCGATGATCGCCTTGGGCAATCCCCTGGGGTCGGTTACCGTCCAGCGCCATCTCTGGGCGACCTCGTCCAGCGGCTCCCTGATCCACAAGGAGCCCGAGTCGTCAACCCTGACGAAGCGGTATGCCAGTACGGTGTCCGACACACTGACGCTTGCCAGGGCTCGTCTCACGGCCGCGCGTCTCTCGGAATGAAGTGCTCCATCGATCCAGAACTGTCGGAAGAGCCACACGTCCATGGGAAAGGCGGAATCACCGCTCAATGATATCGCGGAGGCCAGGCGGGAGTAGGTGCCGTGGGTGTCGAAGACGGAAATGCGGTTGCTGCCAGCTTCCAAAGCCAGGATCGAATCCGCTTCATATCGGTAGATTCGCGAGAGCCATCTGAACTCACCTGGGCCTGCGCCGCGGCCGCCCGCCTTGGAGATGAACCGCCCATCGAAATCGTAGAATCGCAGCTCTTGCGAACCTGCGTCCGCCACTGCGATGCGGTTGCCGGGGAGCAAGATGGAACTATTGGCCTGGTGCAACTCGTAATTGGGGTCACCTTCGACCACGCCGATCTGTGCGTCGGGTTCCGGCGCCAGGCGCCAAATGGGTACGCTGCGAACGGGACCGTCGTCGTCCGCGCCCTCCGCACAAGCGCCGAGACAGATCGCAATGACGGTCGCAAGCGGGAGAATGGCTGAGAAGTGCGCGAGTCGCATAGTCACCCCAGTGTATCGGTCATACGATACAATATTACACTGGCCGGATCTGTCAATGCCGCAGCCTGTCCGTTGGCCAGCGAGCAAGCGGCATGGTAGAATGTTGGAATTGCGAGCCCATCCCACTCGGAGGATCATGTGAAGCGAAGGGTCAGGCGTTTACATGTGCGGGAGCCAGAGGGCGGACTCTGACGATGATGGTTCGCCCGGTCAACTTGGCCTAAAACGGAGATGAGAGATGAGATGGACCAGGTCTGTGCGCATAGCAGCTGCAATCACGTTATTGGTCGCTCCTCATACCGTCACGAACCTGGTTGCCCAGGACAGCGACGGCAAACGTGCGATGAGGATCGAAGACTACGCACGGTGGCGGAGTATCGTGTCAGTCGCAATCTCCGACGACGGTACGTGGATGACGTACGGGTACCGTCATCACAGGGCGGACGACACACTCTATGTGAGAAACCTCGATACCGATCGGGAGTTTCTCGTGCCTCGCGGCTCCGATCCAAAGTTCTCGGATGATTCGCGCTGGGTCGCGTACATAGTCAGCACGACTTTCGACGACGCAGAAAAGCTTCGCAGGGACAAGAAACCGGTACCGCGGCGGGCGGGACTGATGAACCTGGCCACCGGTGATACGCTCACTTGGGACAATGTTGGTTCATTCGAGTTCTCCAAGGGAGCGGACTTTCTAGCCATCAAGAAAGTGGCGGCAGATGACAAAGCGGAGCACAAGGGCACCGATCTCATCTTGCGAAATCTCGCGGAAGGTTACGACGAACTCATCGGAAACGTGGGTGAGCTTGCCTTCAACAAACCGGGGACTCATCTCGCTCACATCGTGGACGCTGCCGGTCGCAGCGGCAACGGTCTATACCTCTACGAACTGGACGAGAAGGTACGCCGCGTATTGGACAACGACACTCTCCTCTACGCCAAGTTGACATGGGACGAAGAGGGAACGGCTGTGGCGGTCCTCAAAGGCACTAAGGATTCGGGCCTGGTTGAGCGCGGCAACAGTCTGGTTGCATTCACGGACGTGGGTGCAAGCGTGCAGCGTTCGGACGTGGAACCTGCCTTGGTCCCGGGCTTTCCCGCCGGCATGGTAGTGAGTGAAAAAAGCGCTCTTTCCTGGAGCGAAGACTTGTCGCTCGTGTTCTTTGGCATCAAGCGCCAGGAAGAGGCATTTGAGGAGGATGAAGACAATCCCACCGCCAACGTAGACATCTTCCACTGGGG
>JBDGZZ010000108.1:0-12201 GCA_039588335.1 Gemmatimonadota bacterium
GCTCGAGTACGAGACACGCGTGAAGCTGCTCTACTCAGCGACCGGCCTCTATGTTCTAATGGATGGCTCAGACTCTCTGATTACGGCCACAATGACAGAGGACTTTCTCGACCTGTGGCACGAGGACGTCTTCGAAGTGTTCTTGTGGACCGACGAGGCGTACCCCGTGTACTTCGAGTACGAGATCTCACCGTTGGGATACGAGCTGCCCATTATCATCCCGAATTTCGAGGGCGAGTTCCTCGGTTGGAGGCCGTGGCATTACGAGGGAGGGCGTCAAACCCGTCGGGCCACTAGCGTGACGGGTGGTCCGCGCGAGCCCGGCGCGACCATTACGGGCTGGCGGGCGGAGGTGTTCATCCCGTGGGCCCTGCTGGAGCCACTGCAGGGCGTCCCGCCACAGCCCGGCTCGGTCTGGCGCGCCAACTTCTACCGTGTCGACCACGACAGCGAGCCGCCTACCGCCTGGTACTGGGCCCCCGTCGACGCCACGTTCCACGAGTTCGATCGTTTTGGGATCCTCCGGTTCGGCGAATAGCGGCGTGGGAGCTGGCGCTGAAGGCAGCAGGAGGGTGAGCCGGGCGTCTTGAGAAATCCCCGAGCGCCATGAGACGCTCGGGGCTGGAACAGCGGCTGCCGGGTGCCAGGCACCTCGTGATGAAGACTCGGCAGTTCTGGACCTTTATCTTCCAACAATCGTCCCGATACCGACCGTTCTTCCCGATGCGGGTGGGTCCATGGAGAACACGAAGTGCATGACGAGGCCCCGAAAGTCTCCTGTGCCAACTCGCTGCCCTTTGGATTCGCCAAACAGGATGTCGGCCCTAGATGCGCTGAACGGTCCTTCAAACGTACCGTCCAGATCGGTCCGTCCGAAGAACGATTCCACGAGGACGGCCGTTTTTCCGGCAAAGTGTCCACCTTCTGGCCCGGGCCCGAACACCGCGTTGCGCCACGTTACGCGGACCACGCCCTCGATATCCCCGGCCACGATTGGACAATCGAAAACCCGGCCTTGAATGATCATGAGACCATCAGCAAAGCGCCTCGTCCCTGGATCGATCAGCACTGATTGACCACAGTCGCTGGTGAGGGTGAAAGGCAGTGGTCCGTCAGACACTAAGTGCAATGCCGGTCCTTCATCAAGCGGGACCGTGGGCACTTCGCCACCGCAAGCGACGGCGATTGCCACAAACGCGAGTGGAATCAGCAGCTTGTTCACGATACACCTCCGGGAATTAGTGGGGCGGACAAGAACACTGAGGTAGACGGGTCAGAAGACCGTTCTCCTCTAGTCATCTCTGCTCCTGGCCCGTACTTTGCCGAATAGTCGTAGGGACTCCTCACACAGGGCTCACCATGGGATCACACAGGTATCACGTGAGCGCCGAAGGCCCTCAGCGCAGGTACAAGTGACGCCGATTGCTGTTCAGTTGCTCGGTTCGGCCGGAATACGCGGCGCTGACGAGCGTGAGTTGCCCACGCTGCTCCGTCAGCCGAAGCGTTTAGGACTCCTCTCTTATCTCCTCATCGCACAGCCCAGAGGGTTTCACCGCAGAGACAAGCTGGTAGCGCTATTCTGGCCCGAAGCCAATCACGAGCAGGCGCGCCATGCCCTGAGCCAGGCGTTGCACGTGCTCCGGAATGCGCTGGGCGAAGGCACGATCAGCAGTCGCGGTGAAGGCGAAGTGGCAATCGAAGAGGCTCAGATATCGTGCGACGTGGTTGAGTGCGAACAGGCTGTGGACACCGGTGAGTATGAGAAGGCGCTCGAGTTGTATCGCGGCGATCTGCTAGAGGGCTTGTTCGTGCGTGAGGCGCTCGAGTTCGAGCGATGGCTGGAAGACGAACGTGTCCGCCTGAGGGAGAAGGCATCGGGAGCTGCTTGGGAGTTGGCACACCAGCACATTGCTGCGGGTCAATTGGTCGACGCGGAGCGCACGGCACAGCGAGCGTTACTGCTGGTATCGACAGATGAGAGCGAGGTGAGGCGGTTCATCCAGGCACTTTCGGATGCGGGCGATCGGGCGGCTGCGGTGCGGTTCTACGAGAAGTTCGCCCGCAGGCTCAAGGAGGAATACGACATCGATCCTGCACCAGCGACGGTTGAATGCGCCGCACGGGTGCGCGACGACAAGTCATTGGCGCACTGGGGACCGACGGCGGAGGAGTCTCCTGCGGCTGGCGAGACGATGCAGGAGACGCCCGCCACTGTACGACCTGAGATTACAGGACGACCACGAGGTCGGGTGGGGCGCTGGGTGGGTGCAGCAGCAGCCGTCTCGATCGTCGCTCTGCTCGGCGTATGGGCGATCGGGAGCCGTGGAGCCGACCTCGTCCCGCAGCGAGTCTTCGTCGCAGTGTTCGACAACCGAACAGGGAATGCCGACCTCGAGCCACTCGGCAGCATGGCCGCCGACTGGATCGCCCACGGTCTCCAAGAGGTCCACATCGGCGAAGTCGTCCCGGCACAGGTAGCTCTGTTGGCTTCAGATGGTGCCGGAGGTTCGGCGATCGGTGGGCAAGCCGGAATGCAGAACACACTGGCTCTTGCCAAGGCGGCTAGAGCCGGTAGAGTCGTGTCGGGTGCATACTACGAGGACGGTGATTCCCTCCGGTTCCAGGCGCAGGTCATCAACGTCGCATCTGTAAGACTGATCAACTCGGTGGACGCCGTCATGGGATCTGTCGCAAGCTCGAGCCAGGCTTTGGAAGAGCTACGACAGAGAGTCGTGGGAACGTTGGCCGTGGAGTTCGACGCTCGCAGCGGGACTATTGCATTCGAAAGCCAATCAGCACCGTCCTGGGAGGCCTACAACGAGTACTTGGAGGGCATGAGGGACTTCTGGCGCGGCAATCTCACCGAGGCGATTGCCCACCTGGCCAAGTCAAGCCGCTTAGACTCCACGTATATGCTACCGCTGCTCTTCCAGGGGTGGGCGTACGGTCGTCTAAACGACCGGGTGCGTCAGGATTCGATCGTCCGGACATTGGACAACGCGCGTGAACACCTTACGACAGCCGAGAACCAAGCGGTCGATGTCTTGGCAGCGATGGTGGCGGGCGACCGAATGGCCGCTCTGCAGGCCAGTCGATCAGCAGCTCCCGATCCACCGAACGCGGGGGAGTGGTACAACTACGGATTCATGGCGCTGCAGGCCAACTATGTCAAGGAATCAATCGATGCATTCGCGCAGTGGGACCCTGCGTCGCCGGGCGTTCAAGGGGCTCTGGCTAGGCACTATTGGAGAGCCGTGACTGCGGCACATCACATGCTGGGGGACCACCGACAAGAACTGAGGGAAGCACGGCGCGACCGGAGGCAGTATCCCAGTTTCCTGACACCTCTAGTCACCGAGGTACGGGCGCTGGCAGCACTAGGCCGGCTCGGTCAGGTCGAGGCACTTCTCGACGAGAGTTTCGCTCTTACGCCCGACGCTCGATTCCTGCCAACGACTACAATGTTGGTGGCAGTCGATGAGTTTCGCGCTCATGGAAACCAACCAGCCGCAGATCAAATCCTTGCCCGGCTGCTCGCTTGGTATGAGCGGCAGCCTGAAGACGCTGTCGCATCGGAAAGCCACCGGAGGATCCTGGGCGACGCCCTGGCTCGGGCTGAACGCTGGGACGAGGTGCGCTCGCTGTACCAAGAATTGGCCGTCGCGCAGCCGAAACATCCCGAGTGGCTGGGACGCCTTGGCGTCATGATGGCGAGAGTGGGTGACCGCGACGGTGCATCCGACATCGATGCACGACTCGCCACCATCGAGCGGCCCTATCTATATGGCCAAGCCACACTGTGGCGCGCACGGATAGCGGCGGTGCTGGGCGAGCCCGAACGGGCCGTCGTTCTGCTCAGAAACGCGTTCGCTGAGGGACTCCGCTACGGGATTTGGCTGCACCGCGACATCGATTTGGAGTCCCTGCGAGACTACGCGCCGTTTCGAGAATTGATGAGGCCGAAGGGGCAAATAAATTGAATATCTTTCTCCGCTCACTGACACTCCTGGTTGTTTTTACACTGCATTTGAGTAGTCCCAAAACGTGCGATGCTCAATCAGATGTACCACGCGTCTTCAACGGGGCGCCCGCCGCCTTCTGGATTTTTCACCCGGACGTAGCGGGAGATCAATTCGGTGTATTTCACTTCCGTAGGATGATCAACCTGGAAAGCGCGCCCGACGAGTTTGTCGTTCATGTCTCCGGTGACAATCGTTACCGCTTCTTCGTCAACGGACAACAGGTAGCATCCGGGCCGCAACGTTCGGACTTGCTGCACTGGCGCTACCAGACGCTGGATCTGGCCCAGCATCTGCGCGCGGGGCAAAATGTGCTAGCAGCTGTGGTCTGGAACTGGGGATCCGAACGACCGGTAGCTCAGTTCAGCTACCGAACGGGTTTCTTGCTCCAGGGAAACTCGGAGCGGGAAGCTGTCGTGAACACCAATCGAGAGTGGAAGGTATTTCACAACTCGGGTTACGAACCCATTCCAATCCGCAGCAGTGACGTCGGTGGATACTATGCGTCACCGCCCGGCGAGTCGGTGAAGGCGAGTCTCTATCCGTGGGGCTGGCAGAAGGCCGATTACGACGACGATAGCTGGAGCAACGCTGCCACGGTCACGGGCTGGAACGCCGAGATCACCCGCCTGCGCGGCGCGCACCAGACCGGTGAAGCGTGGGGATGGCACCTGGTTCCCCGCTCCATTCCGCCCATGCAAGAGAGTGTCGTGCGCTACGCACACGTACGGCGCTCAAGCGGTGTTACGCCCAATGACGATTTTCTGCATGATCGGGGCGACCTCACGGTTCCACCGAATACCAAAGCGAGTCTGCTGCTCGATCAGGCTCATCTTACGAACGCCTACGCAGTTCTTAAGGTGAGCGGCGGTGCCGGCAGCAAGGTACAACTGACCTATGCCGAGGCTTTGAAAGACTCTGCAGGACAGAAGGGAAACCGCAACGACGTCCAAGGTAAGAGCATTGCCGGAGTCAGAGACGCTTTCATTCCCGACGGCGGTAACAACCGGACGTTCCAAACACTGTGGTTTCGCACCTATCGCTACGTTCGGCTGGACATCGAGACCGCGGATGATCCGCTGCATATACGCGACATCCATGGAATCTTCACGGCTTATCCCTTTGAGATGCGCGCACGGTTCGAGAGTGATGTTGCGTGGCTCTCCGAGATGTGGGAGATGAATTGGCGGGGACTGCGTCTGTGCGCGTTCGAAACCTATTTCGATACACCTTACTACGAGCAACTACAGTACGTCGGCGATACCAGAATACAGGCGCTGATCTCGCTCTACATGAGCGATGACGATCGGTTGGTCCGGCAGGCAATTTCCCATTTTGATCTCTCGAGGATACCTGAGGGAATCACGGCCAGCCGCTACCCTTCAGATCTGGGGCAATACATCCCGACGTTCTCGCTGATTTGGATTGCCATGGTGCACGACTTCTGGATGCACCGCGACGACTCGCCGTTCGTAAGGGGTTTCCTTCCCGGAATCCGCAGTGTGCTTTCGTGGTTTGAAAAACATCTGGATGAGACGGGAATGGTCGGTCCGCTCAACTGGTGGCCCTATGTGGACTGGGCGACCGAATGGCAGGGTGGCGTTCCTCCAGGTGGCAGAGACGGGCATTCAACGGTGATCACGCTGCAATATGTCTATGCGCTGCAGAGGGCGGCCGAAATCGAGCAAGCTTTGGGATTGGCGACCGAAGCAGACCGTTACCGTGCGCTCGCCGATTCCATCAATGCAGCTGCCCGCCGGCTGGCATGGGATACTGAACGGGGCGTATTCCGTGACGTGCCGGATCAGCAACTCTATAGCCAGCAGACCAACACCATGGCTCTGCTCGTAGACGCGTATCCAACAGGTCAACAAGGTGAGCTGATGCAGAGAATCCTCACCGATACCACCATGACGCAAGCGACTTACTATTTTGGCTACTACCTGCTTGAAGCGCTCAACCGAGCTGGTTTTGGCGACCGTTATATAGAGCAACTCGAACCGTGGCGAAACATGCTGGCCATGGGGCTGACAACCACGCCGGAGCGGCCCGAACCGACCCGTTCGGACTCGCATGCGTGGAGCGCTCATCCGAATTATGGTCTGCTTGCGACAGTACTGGGCATCAGGCCGGCCGAACCGGGCTTTCGTGTCGTGCACATTGCACCGAAGCTCGGTTCACTCCGTCATGCGGAAGGAAGGGTTCCCCATCCATACGGGAACATTGATGTCGAACTGGTTCGAAACGGCGAGAGCGGGTTAACCGCCACGGTGACGCTGCCGCCGGGTCTGGGTGGTTTGTTCGAGTGGCACGGGAAACAGGAACGTCTTCAGGGTGGAAGGCAGACGGTTGAATTCTAAGCCATCAGTATACAATGCTCACGCTTGAAACCGAACGGCTGTTGCTCCGGCCTTTTCAAGATAGCGACATTGATGCCTACGCCGCCATGTGTGCGGACCCGGAGGTCATGCGTTACATCGGCGTCCGTTCGGTTCTCAATCGGGACGACGCCTGGAGGCAAATGGCGATGTTCGTCGGCCACTGGCAGCTGCGCGGTTTCGGCACGTGGGCTGTGGAGGAGCGGGCAAGCGGCTCTCTGGTCGGCCGTGTCGGCCTCCACTTTCCGGAGGGTTGGCCCGATCGCGAACTCGCTTGGACACTTGCGCGTCCGCACTGGGGCCGAGGCTTCGCCCTGGAGGCCGCACGGGCCGCACTCGGGCACGCGTTCGGCACTCTTGGATGGTCCCGGGCGATCAGCTTGATCGATCCCGACAACCGCCGCTCAGTCCGACTAGCGGAGCGTCTTGGCGAGCGCTTCGAAGGAGAGGTCACGCTACGAGGGTACCACCTGTCTCTCTATGCGATCGAACATGATTCATGGCGTGTGCAGCCGGCTTGGTGAAGGCTCATTCAGAGTAGAGCGATTGGCTCAGTTGGTGATCGCCTGGTAGACGAGGTTCTTGAACTGGTTCCGGAAATCGATGTCGCGGTTCGGATTGATGTGCACCATGAACACTCCGATCAGCTCCTCTTCGGGGTCGACCCAGAACGTCGTGCCGGCTAGCCCACCCCATCCGTACTCTCCAAGCGAGCCTTGCGTCCCTCCGTCGCCTAGTTCACGCCTTACCGAGACACCGAGTCCGAACCCAAACGACGCGATCCTCTGACTGTCGTCGAGGTGGTTCGCCGTCATGAGTTCGACCGTCTTCGTGCCGAGGAGACGCACGCCATCGAGTTCCCCACCATTGAGCAGCATCTGCGCGAAACGGGCGTAATCAGAAGCCGTGGACGTGAGGCCGCCCCCACCCGACAAGAACGAGGGTTTCCTCAAGTATCCGGTCGAGTCTCCCGGCATGAGATTGCCGTCACGATCGTGCCAATACATGTGCGCGAGCCGATCTCGCCGCGATTCATCCACATAGAACTCGGTGTCGTGCATACCTAGCGGATCGAGAATGCGTTCGTTGAAGAACTGATCCAGCGGCATGCCCGACACGACCTCCACCAGCCGTGCGAGGACGTCCGTTGAAACGGAGTAGTGCCACCGTGTGCCCGGCTCGTAGAGCAACGGCAGGCCGGCGAGTGTGCTTACCATCTGCGCGAGCGTGGAATCGCGGGACAGTACGCCCGCTTCCCGGTACAGCGAGTCGACATACGTGTTGCTGAAGAACCCGTAGCTTAGTCCCGAGGTGTGGCGCAAGAGGTCGCGAATCGTGATCGGCCGCGTCTGCCCAGTAATTCGCTCCCCTGAGACGGAGTCTGGCGGCAACGCGACGTCGAGGCCGCGCAGTTCCGGCAAATAGCGGCCGACCGGATCGCTCAGGAAAAACAGTCCTTCCTCGAACAGCATCATGACCGCTACGCTCGTGATCGGCTTGGTCATGGAATAGATGCGGAAGATGGCATCCGTCTCCATCGAGTCCCCGCGCCCCATGTCCCGCAGACCCCAGCTTTCGAAGTAAGCAACTTGGCCGCGGCGTGCAACAAGGCCCACCGCTCCCGCGATGCGGCCGCCATCCACGTGCGCCTCCATGATCGCTCCGATGCGGTCGAGCCGCTCGGACGAGAGGCCCACCTGTTCGGGAGAGGCTTGCGGTAGCTGGCAGAATACGGTGGAGGGGACTGCGACGAGCAGTGCAGCAAACACCCACGGGCGAGCAGAGCGCATCATCCACGACCTCGGACCAGGGAAGATGCTCGAAGATACACGGGGATCTGGGACCTTCAAGCGGAACCTGGCTCGTTGGAACGTCGAGCAGCCTCAGTCTTTGTCCACCTCTGGCCTCCCCCAAGCAACCGCAGCGCCGGCAATCCGTCGGCCGGCGCATTCACGGCGGAAGGAGCCTGATGTGGTGAGCCGAGACTGCTTGCCTAGTCCACCGGCTTCACATTGCTGTTCAGCCGGAACAGGTTCATCGGATCGTACTGGCCCTTGACCCCCGAGAGGCGTTGGTAGACGGGCCCGTAATTCCCCGACGCCGTCTCGTCAATCTCGTATTCGATGTTGTCGTAATAGCCACCCGTGAACGGCTCGAGGTGCTTATGCCAGGCACGGGTCGTGGTAATTGCTTCCTCATCGTCCGCTGGGTCGGTCCACAAGCTGGCAAACACCAGCATCGTTTCTGCGTTGCGATGGGGGAACGCTGTCGCAAGCTCATCGACGCGCCCAACGGCGCCACCGGCGGTGTGCGAGAACAATGCCACCCGTGGATCGGGCCGATAGGCTTCGATCATCGCATCAATGAAGGCCGGCGTTATCTCTTTTACCATGCCGTTCTTGGCATACGAACGAATACCGTGATGCGCCATCGCGTCCTCTTGCGTCTGCATCACCATGTAGTCCTGTAGCTTCACGCCGTTGTCGATCGGCTTGCCTATGCGTAGCAATGGCGCAAGCTCCTTTTCGCCGGCCACGGGATCTCCGGCATAGACTACTTCCATTACGAGCACGCCCTGGCCCTCCGGCGTCATCATGGCGGGGCCAACGTAGAGGTCATCTGACAAGCCCGCGTACCAGTCACCATAGAAGTCGAGCACTTCGCGCGCTTGCTCGATCGGCCACACGATGTTGCCCGACAACACTTCGAGTTCGAAGGGATGCAACTGGTATTCGAATTCCGTTACCACGCCAAAATTGCCGCCTCCACCGCGGATCGCCCAGAACAGATCGGGTTCCTGTTCATCGCTGACCCTGCGGGTCTGTCCGTCCGCCGTAGTGATCTCGGCGGACTTCAGGTTGTCGATCGTCAGTCCATACTTGCGGTTGAGGCGGCCGAAGCCACCGCCGAGTGTGAAGCCACCGACCCCGGTATGAGACACTACCCCAGCCGTCGTGATCAGTCCGTGCTGTCGTGCAGCCACGTCGAGCCCGTTCAGCAGTGCGCCACCTTGTGCGTACGCGCGTTGCGTGTCGGGGTCGGCCCTTACGGTGTTCATCTGCGACAGGTCGATCATCAATCCGCCGTCGCACACTGACTTGCCCGGCCAGCTGTGGCCACCTCCGCGTACAGCCACGAGCAATTCCCGTTCACGCGCAAACGTCACGGCCTGGCTCACGTCTTCAGCACTCAGGCAGCGGGCGATCAGCGCGGGACGTTTGTCGTGCATACCGTTCCAGAGCGTGCGTGCGCTGTCGTATTGCGGATGATTGGCAAGCATTACCGGTCCCGAAATACTCTCACCCAACTCGTTGATCGCGGCTCGCTCCAGCTCTATCTCGGCTCCGTCGAGCGAGACTGCTGGAATGCTCGTGTCGGCCCCCCTTGCATTGGGTGATCTACGGTCACATGCCGTGAGCAACGGAGTTGATCCGGCAACGCCGGCAATGGCTGTTTGAACGAATTGACGACGGTCCATGACGTACCCCCAAACGATTGCCGTTTGACAACCAACGCGCACGCAGTGACATCGAAGCGAGGTCGGGCGCGTTAGCATTGATTAGATGTGTAGTAGAGTCCGTCGAGATGCTCGTGGTCTTTGCGTCCAGGCCGGTTTCCCCAGCGGGCCATGGTCGCGTAGCGCACGGTGTCCCAGTGACTCTAAGGGCGACGCCACAAGCTAGGAACCGGTGCCGGTCGAGTCAACTTTGCACTCTTTTTCACAAGGCTACAACAGGGCGGAGACCAGCTAGAGGTCCACGGCAATCTCCCGGCTCCGCTACGGACACGTTGCCAAGCCGCACACTGAGTGTAGGATATCCAGTTAACCTGGTTAGTTAGCAACGAGGTCATACCGTGATCGAGTGTATTGGCAACACCCCTTTGATCGAGCTGTGCAGAGTCGTGCCCGATGGGCAGGCGCGCGTAGTTGCCAAGCTAGAATCCCAGAATCCGACCGGTAGCATGAAAGACCGCATGGCCCTCGCGGTCGTGGACCGAGCGATCGAGTCAGGCAGACTGACTGCCGGCGGAACCCTGGTGGAGTATACTGGAGGGAGTACGGGTACTTCTTTGGCATTCGTATGCACGGCGCGTGGCTATAGAGCCTCCCTTGTCACCTCAGATGCGTTCAGCCGGGAGAAGCGAGATCACATGCGCGCACTCGGCGCGAAGGTGGTGGAGATCCCGAGCGAAGACGGAAGCATCAACAAGCAACTCATCGAACAGATGATCGCGCGGGCAGCCGAGTTGAGTGCAGAGCCCGACGCGTTCTTCGCAGATCAGTTCAATAACGTGGACGCGATCGCGGGCTATGCACCACTTGCTGAAGAAGCGTGGAAGCAGTCCGGTGGGCACGTCGATGCATTCGTGCACTCGGTCGGAACGGCTCACTCAATCGCTGGTGTTGCTGAGGTTCTACGCGGGCATAACCCAAACTTGAGGGTGGTGGCCGTCGAGCCCGCGGAATCGGCGGTCCTCTCCGGCGGCGAATCGGGCTCGCATGGTATCGAGGGCATGGGCGTGGGATTCGTTCCGCCGCTCTGGCGGGACGATATCGCAGATGAGATCGCTCCGGTCACGACAGCTGAAGCGAAGGAGATGTGTCGTCGCCTTGCACGTGAAGAAGCCCTGTTCGTTGGCACATCATCCGGGGCGAACGTTGTTGCGGCGCTACGGGAAGCAAAGAAGCTCGGCAGAGACGAGACTGTACTTACCATCATATGCGATTCCGGAATGAAGTACCTGTCGACCGAGCTCTACGCTTCGTCATAGGCGCACACCTCGCCGTTATTCCGGCTTCGGGGTAATCATGCCGAACCCCTCATCGTCCATTACTGGTTACCCTGAGGCGCGGTGATAGGAGGAACTCGAGATGAGCCTGCTTGACGTCTTCCACTCGGTTGCTACAGGATCCAGCCGGAAACGGGAGCTTCTAACGCCCCTCGGCTTGCTGATCTTTGGCCTCACCCTAGTTGCTGTTATCGTCCTCGGTTTCTTCACAGACAGAGTCCTGCGCATGCCAGAGGTGCTGCCGGGCACCCTGGGAGCGAGCATTGGAGTGGTGCTGCTTGTACTGGGGTCACTGCTCTGCGGTTGGTGCGTGCTGCGTTTCAGGAAGGCAAAGGGTACGCCGGTTCCGTTCAATCCTCCAAAGGAACTCATTGTTGCGGGGCCGTACATCTGGATGCGCAACCCGATGGTGACTGGAGTGTTCACAGGTCTGTTTGGGACCGGCCTCATCCTTCATTCGGCTTCGATCGTGTTCATATGGACGCCGCTGTACATATTGGCGCACGTAATCGAGTTGAAGAAGGTTGAGGAGCCGGAACTGGAGCTTCGCTTTGGGGCGGCCTATACCGAGTACAAGCGAGCGGTACCGATGTTCGTTCCCAGACCCTGGCGTCGCAGGACCGGCAGTACGCTGAGTAGGGGCGATCAACACTGAATAGCGATGTGACCAGGATTCTCGACGCTCTTGGTTCTGCGCGAGCCGGCAAGCCGTATCGACGGCGCAACGAAGAGCTTGTACTATTCTTGCGGTCGTGGCCGCCCGTCATGGCGCCAAGTAGTTCGCTAGGAGGAGTTTCATGCCGCGTGAAGCAATAGGCAGAGATCAGTCAATGAGAGTGCTCGAGCGCGAGCAGCTGGTTCGTGTAGCCTTTAAGGATGGCGATTCCACATACTTGATCCCTCTTGGGTACACGTGGGTTGAGTCAGCGCTGTACGGGGTCGCGGACCACGGTCTCAAGACAGAGCTTGCCGCGCGGGACCCGAGTGTCGCCTTTCAGGTGGATACTGCTATG
>JBDGZZ010000109.1:0-12174 GCA_039588335.1 Gemmatimonadota bacterium
GCATGGACTACGCAATCGGAGTGGAGTCGCCGTTTCTCATCTGCCGCTCATGCTGTCATGACAACATCGGAGGCAACACGGAAATCGTAAGGCGGCCTAATAATCTCAACCGGTTTTTCGCATGGAAGAACCGCATATTTGCACGAATCAAGAAGAAGAACAACGGTCTCTACTTCTCCGAAAGACACACGAAGGACGCTTACCCACGAAGCAGGACGGCACGCGCAGTAATGGACTCCGACACGATCATCGACGTAGCTCGCAATTCCGTGGACAGTGACATTTGTAGAAGCTTGATCGACCTGGATCGGTGCCTGTTCTTGCAAGAGAACGGCTACGACGTTCTCTACCGTGAAGAACTCTTCTTCGCCCACCGACGCCCATCGACCGCTAGTAAATATTGAACTGGGTAAAACAGGGAGCAGAGAGCAGGGAGCGGGGAGCGGACGCTCCACTTCGGCTTTTGACTATATAATCAACTCTCTGCTCCCCGCTCCCTGCTCTACGGACTTTTCGAATCGGTGCCACCCTTCTCCGAAACAGCCGTGACCACGACTCCCGGCTGTCCTCTTCCGGTGGATCTGATCATCCACTCTACCGTCACGGCCTCTGCCCGGTTGCCGCTGAGGTGACCGACATCCACGGTCTCATCACCGAACACCAATTCTGCCCCGTCGAGTGATATCGACACCTTTACGGTCTTGGCGGTCTCGTTACGGATTGCCTGCTCGGTCACGTTGGTGGGCAGGTAGCCCTGGTTCTGAACCTTCGCGCTAATCCGCGAATAGCCGGACTCCTCGGGAGTCGCGGTTACTTCGGTGACCCGTACGTACGGCGACATCGAGGCCATCCACAAATTCCATTCTGCGTGCTTCGCAAGAAACTCCTCGAAAACCGAACCGGGTGTGCACATCACGCTGGTGTAGCTACCGAAGTCCGGGTCGTACACCTTGCTCACGAAACCACCGATCTCAACCTGGCCGAGCTGCGGATGATCGTATGGCGTCCAGTCGACGAAGATCTTGCCATCCATCTCTGTTTCGTTCCATCTCAGGCGCTCGACCTCGGACGCGTTGCCGTCTTCGTCGTAGTCGGCGAACGGTGCGTAGGAACCCATCTCCGGTACCCAACTGAACACACCGTAGTGATCGTAGGCCCAACCGATCATCACACCCCATATGGCACCGTACCGCGGTGGCCCGCTCCTGCCATAGACCGGCACCACGTTTTGGTCGTATAGGATTTCGGTGTACTTGTTGCCGAAGAAAGTGAAGACCGACTCGTCGGCGGGTGACATGGGCTGCTCTTCACCCGATACCGGGTCGAAGTGAAGCGCAGTTGGGGGACGGTACACGAAGTTGCCCGCCATGTGGTGGTTGATGAGCCCGGTCACGTTTGGGTGTGACAGGAGAAACTCGGCTACTGCCCTAGTCTCCGGTTCGGATAGAGGGTAAGCCCCGGATCCCCGCTGGATGTGCTCCTGTTGCCACTGGCCCGGCCAGTTGCGGTTGATATCGAGTCCCCCTACACCATCCTCGTTGTAATCGCCATCGTTGTCGTTGTCGATACCTTCCGAGTAGACCCTCCACTCTCCCGGCTCACCCGGTTCCGCACGTACCATCAGACGAGGATCGTCGGGCGAGGTCTTCATCGGTCCCGTTTCGTCTCGCACGCGCATTTGCAGAATGTTGCCATCGCCATCGAGATCTTCGGACGGGTCTTCGTCAAAGGCACCGTCACGGTCGGAATCGTGCGGCCGCACGCTGCTGCGCAATCCATCGGGGTTGGTCAGAAAGTGGTCGGAACCATCCGGGTTGAGCTTGGGCATGATGTAGATCGTTCGGGTATCTACGAGGTTGGTGACGAACGGATCGCTGCCGTACTGCCCGATCAACACGGCGATATTCTTCAGGCAGACCTCCGCACCCATCACTTCACCCGCGTGGAGATTGCCGTCCATCCAAAAGCCGGGTTTCGACAGAGCGTCTCCCGTGCTCTGATTGGTGACCTCGAGTACCAGCAGGTCGCGGCCCTCGAAACTCTTTCCGATGGTGTGCAGCTTCGTGATGTTCGGGTATGCCGTGACCACCTGGTGCAGGTAGTGGGCGACTTCGGCGTAGGTGTGATTGTGGTCGAACTTCAGTTCCGGTGCCTGCGCCAGGCAAGGCGCGGGACCGAACCCTAGAAACGAAGCGGCGAGAAGTAAGGTAGTCAGTCTATGTGTGACGGTCATGTTGTTCCCCCTTCATTCGGGCATCGGGGCCCGGTTGTCGGTCTACAACACGTCGGTAGGAATGGCAACGGAACGGGAAGAGAGAAGAGAGCGCTCCGCAACGCATGAGGTTGCTTCAAGCGGCTGGGCTCGTCAAGGCTGGCGGGAGTGTTGCTGTGAGCTCGAGCGGAGTATCGCGAGCACCTCGGGGTTGCAGCCTCATGAACCTGAGTGCAGACTTGCGCTTGTATCGTCAGGAGGTGGTCATGAGATCTCGTTCGATTCTTCTGCTCATTCCGCTCGTGCTAGCTCTGGTAGCATGTCAACCGGAGGCAGTTCCTCTGACCGAGGCCGACGATGCGGTGATCAGGGCAAACATCCAGCTGCAGGTGGACGCTGGCCTCGCAGGCGACTGGGATGCTTTCTTCTCGGTCTACGCGCAGGACGCCGTACTGATGATGTCAAATATGCCGGCTGCGGACGGGCTGGATGCTATCAAGCAGATGGACTGGGTGCGCGCTATCGAATGGGAACAGTCGGTCACCGAGGTCAGAGGACTCGGCGATCTGGCATTGGTCCGGGGCACGTACACGTTGCTACTGGACCTCGAAGGTGCCCCGAGAGACCAGGGGAAGTACTTGCAGGTATGGGGTCGGCAGAGCGACGGGTCCTGGCGTATAACAGAGTGGATTTCCAACTCGGACCTGCCAGTGCCCCCCATGGAGGGTGAACACTCGGAAGAAGGGGAGCACGACTAGGATTGCCTCGGACGAGCAGGACGGTACACCTGCCTCCGGAGTGTCAGTACCCCCACGGCGGTGGAGGCGCTGGAACGGGCCTGGTCAGGTCGAACTCGACGCGGAAGCGCCGGTCGGTGCCCTCTCTGCGAAGGGCGTAGGCAAGGCTCCGATCGGGCTGGATCTCCAGGGTCCAGACATTCGTAGCAGCCGCAGGAATCAAAGATGCGGTGTGGGCATCTGCTGCAAACTCCTGTCGCGTGGTGCTACCCGGTTCAGAAGTGTCACCGCCATATTGGGTAATTTCGTCTTCGGATCCGTCTTCATGGCGATGATCGTGTTTCAGCCGCAGTCCCGCAGATGTACGAGAGATCACCCAGGTGCGTGACCGGTCATTCCCCACAAAGAACGGAACCCGCACTACGCTGTCCTCGCACTGTCTCACGTGCATGACGAGCTCTTTCCCCGCGAACGACGTGTCGGGTGGTGACATCTCCACCAGCGTGCCGGCGAACGCCTGTCCGCAGAGCGCCTGAAGGGACGTCCAAAAGGCGTGTTGCTCGCTACCTGAAAGGTCACGCGGGGGAGCGTCGTTCCCGCCGCTACACGCCGTGAGGAAGATTGTTGCAGTGAGCGAGAAAAGGATGGCAGGTCGCATGATCTGGTGGAGAAGAGGTTGGTCTCAGCGTTTCACTCGAGTTTGCAGGAATTTCCTGCCCCAACGGAAAGATAAACTTGGGGCAGGGTCAAGCAGACGCGATGCCGCGACGCACGGTCGCGGAGGTTTCAGTTTCTGAGCAGTTGTCGCGCGTCAGTATCCTGCCAGAAATCTCGACTCACGGAAAAGAACGCGTTGAAGGCGACCGTGAGACGCAAGCCGCGCCTGGTATGCCAACGCCGGCCTTGGACTAGGGCAGCCAACAAGATCACGGGCAAGACATAACCGCCAATCTCAACCGCCGACATAAACGTGCTCATCATCAAAGGAAAGCGAACTCCGAGGGACGCGTAGACTGCCTGGAACGTGGGCAAGACAAAGACGGCCAACAGAACACCAGCCGGCAATAGCAACAGCTCCAGCCAGATCACCGTTCGCATCAGCTTGAGCGCGGGTGGCAGCCTGTCCCAGACACTCCCCGGATGGCGCAGGACGCGCGGGTACCACGTTCTCCACCACGTAGGCTCCCCGAGCATGGAACGCAGGATATTCGTCCATGATGCCCGGCGCACGACCTGGACGACAATCCTAGCCACTACTCCGACACCTGCTGCCACGAACAAAGCGATGATCGCATTTGGCACAAGCGGCAACACGCGGTAAAAGTCGAACCTGTAGTCGAATATCCCTATGGCTATCTGGGTGCAATAGTACAGAAAGAAGAGCAGAAGAATGTACGGAGCATGTCGACTGAGCCAGCTCTCCGTGACCGGTGACTGATGACCACCCTCGGTTGCACTGTGTTCATGGTTGTCGCTCATAGGACCTCCTGGCGGAACAGAGCTTTCAGAACACGTGGACCTCCGAGTAATTAAGCGACGATATTGTCGTGATGTTGTGATTGTGATCACGCGAGCGTGCACGAGCTGCCGCAGCGACGAGGAAGGCCAGTGCCACACCGTAGATCATCACAGGCACGGTCATGGCTCACCTTCTTCCAGCTCTTCCAGGATCTTGCGCATGCGGCCCAGCTCTTCCGGCGGGATATCCCTGTCGGACACCAATCGGGCTAGCAGCAGCTCTGCCGACCCTCCGAAGATCTTGTCGCGGATGCGGTTGAGCGCACTGCCTCCGGCGGCCTCCAACTCGACCAGAGGGAAGTAGCGGTAGGCCCGGCCCTCAGGCTCGTGACTCACCGCCCCTTTTCCCTCCAAGATCTGGAGCAGCTTGAGGATGGTCGTGTAGGCCACCGTGTCACCCAGGGCGCTCCGGACCTCGGCTACTGAGCCCGATCCTTCGCGCCACAGCACGCTCATGATGTCCAGCTCGCGCTCGGTAAAGACAGGTTGGTCCATCACACCTCCCCTTGCGGTGCGGTCTCTGCGCGTCTACTAATATCTTCGTACAACGTAGCAGGCTCGCCCCAACGTGTCAACGAAGCTCTTCGTAGAAAAGGCCCAGTCGCCTCTCCCTCAGACGGTGGCTCCAAAGCCTTAGCGAGTCTTCGGCCGCACCAGCGTCAACGAAAACGGTCGCGGAACAGCTCGAGGCGTGGTTCGACGTGGCAGACTCTGCGATGAAGAACGCTCCGCCGGGTCCGACGGCCAGAGAGATCCTGCAAGAGGACCGCAACCGGCTAGAACCCAGGTGAACATATTGGTCGTGGACGCCAGTGTATGGGTGGCGGCGGCGGACAGGAGTGACCGATTCTGGGAGTCCTCTCGTAGTTTTCTCACAGAAGCCGCAAGTCAAAACATCGCGGTCTTCGTTCCTGCAATAGCGGAGGTCGAGGTCGCATGTGCTTTGGCGCGCCGGCTGAGGGACACAGACGCCGGCCGTAGAATGGGTGCCGAGATGATCCGGTCTCTCGCCAGTGAGGTCCACGCAACCGACACGGTCACAATCAAGGGTGCGGTCGCGGTTGGCACCGAGCTATTTCTTCGTGCCGGCGATGCTCTGTATGCGGGGCTAGCCGATCGCGTTGGCGGTCAACTCATCTCTTGGGACGAGGAACTAGTTAGCCGTGCAAATGCGGTTACGCCGGAGATGTGGCGACGAGAGCAGGAGTAGGAGTCGCACTCTCACCTCCGGCCTCCTCATCCCAAACGTTGCCCAGAAAGAAGGTTATAAGGGCCAATGGCGCAGCGAAACGTAACGGCGCTGCTGACGCGCTGCGACGCCCAGTGGACCGAGGCGGTCCACTGGGCTCCTGTGCGCGTCCGACCGGCCAGCGCGAACGGTCCTACAACACGATCAGAAGCCGCTGCCTGAGCTTCGTCATGTACTTCTCGAAGAAGTGCTTCTGGATGTCGTTCATATCGAGCTCACGTCCCTGGATGTAGGCCTGCTCGATATCGCTGGTCATGTCGATCGGTGTGCCGGTTGTGATCAGCAGCGTGGCCTGCTTGCCCGGCTCGAGCGATCCGATCCGGTCGTCGAGGCCCATGAACTCGGCTGCGTTGATCGTGATCGCCTTGAGTGCTTCTTCCTCCGGTAGCCCAAAGGCCACGGCTACGCCCGCCTCGTACCCGAGACGATCGGTGTAGAGCGCGCCCGACCCGCCGGAGATCGCGAACTTCACGCCCGCCTCGTACAGCTCCGCCGCACGCCGATAGGCCCCGTCGTACCCTTCGTGAGCCCGGCCCGGCGCACTCATCGTCGAAGTCAGGATGACGGGGATCTGCTCCGCCGCGAGCCGGTCGGCTACATGGATCGCGTCGTTTCCGCCGCGAATGACCAGCCGGAGTCGTTCCGCTGTGGCCCAGGTGATGGCGTCGTTGATCTGCGCGACACCGTTGGCCGCCACGACGACCGGGATGTCTCCGTTGAGGGCGGGGATCATCGCCTGGTAGCGCGAGTCGGTGCGGACCTCCTCACCAGCCTCGACGGCATCGCGATACGCGCGAGCCTCTGCGAAAAAGTCCTTGAGCTGCTGTACGCGCTCACTGTAGGTCGGTCGGTCACCCTGGTTCTGTCCGAATCCTCCGAACCCGCCGAAACCTCGCCGCCGCGGGTTGGGGTCGGGCCAGTTCACGTTCAGTGCCGCAACGCCTTCCAGGGACATCTCCTCCCAGGTCCAACCCTCGAGAGCCATCGCCGAGGACATCCCCGAGATGAGCCCACCGCCCGGCGTGGTCACCGCCGTGAGGACCCCGGCCGAGCGGCTGGTCCCGATATGCCGACTCTCGGCGTTCACGCCCAACTCGGCGCGGATGTTGGGATTGAAATCACCGACCTCCCGCACGTCGTTCGACATGTCAACGGCGCCGATCTCCGAGAGTCCCACCGTCGTGTAGGCATCGACCAGGCCGGGGTAGATGTGCTTGCCGCTGACGTCTACGACGCGGGCTCCCGCCGGAATCGTCACGTCGGCACCGACCGCCGTGATCACCCCGTTTTCGAAGACAATTGTGCCATTCTCGATCACGCCGTCGGTGACGGTATGGATCGTCGCACCCTGAAGGGCGATCGGCTGCGCCTGAGGCGGCACTGTCATTCTCACCTGGGCAACCGATGGGCTCGGCGCCACGACGATGGCGAGGGCCAATACTGCTGCCATTGCGGTGATTCGTGTTCCTGAGGTCATGATGCCTCGCTCGCTTGTTGTCTTGATCATCGCCCCGTCCCCCTCGCACCACGTCGCGGGCCGTTCGAGTCACCTTCACCGGCCGCGAGTACCGCCTGAATGAGTTGCTGACGTTCGTTCTGAACCTGCTCGCGCAGCGCTGCATCCTCCTCGAGGGAGAAGTACCGCCGGCCGTCGATCCAGGTTTGCTCCGCACGCGTGAACTGCGAGAGCGGGTTCCCGCTCCAAATCACGAAGTCCGCGTCCTTGCCGGGTTCCAACGAACCGACACGGTCGTCGATGGCGAGGAGCCGAGCCGCGTTGATGGTGACAGTCGTGAGCGCCTGTTCCTCGGTGAGTCCGGTACGCAAGAGCTTGCCGGCCTCCCAGTTCATCCGACTGGCGATCTGGGCATTGTCCGAGTGCAGCGACACCGTCACGCCCGCCTCCATGAGGATCCGGGCGTTGTACTTCGTGGC
The DNA here is from genome assembly GCA_039588335.1 of Gemmatimonadota bacterium. GTDB lineage: Bacteria > Gemmatimonadota > Gemmatimonadetes > Gemmatimonadales > GWC2-71-9. The sequence continues at coordinate 7,652 of JBDGZZ010000109.1, forward strand.
GTCGTAAGCCTCTATCTTGAACGCGCCCCAGTCACTCCACACCGCCGCCGCTACTCCGGCCTCGGCGAGCTCCGGAGCCAGCTTGTACGCTTCAAGCGCGTGCTGCAGGGCCTGAACCCGGAAGCCGAACTCCTCGGCCAAGCGGATCAAGGCGAGGTATCCGTCGGCCCGATACCCGTGCGACGAGATCAACAGTTCCTGGTTCAGTATGTCGAGGACGGCTTCCATGCGGAGGTCGCGGCGGGGTGGCAGACCCTCGCCGGTCTCCTCCCAACGCTGCCACTCGCGCTCGTAGTCCCGCGCGGCCATGAAGTGATCGCGGATGATGGACTGGGTCCCCATCCGGGTGTCCGGATACCGGCCCTCGAAGCAACAACGCTTGGGATTCTCACCCAGGGCGAACTTCACCGTTCGCGTGGCGCCCTCCAGCTTGAGTTCTTCGGGAAGCGAACCCCAGCGCATCTTCACTATGGTATTCTCACCACCGATTGGGTTGGCGGAGCCGTGCTTGATCATGGCCGTGGTGAGGCCACCCGCCAACTGCCGGTACATCCAGATATTGTTGTGCGTGATCACGTCCCCCATCTGCACCTCGGGAACGATGGTCGCGCCGGTCTCGTTCACGCTGCTCACGCCGGAGTGGATGTGCGGGTCGATCATTCCGGGCGTGACGTGCTTCCCTGTCCCGTCGATCTCCACCGCGCCTCCCGGCGCATTGAGGCCCGTCCCGACTTCGACGATCTGCCCGTTGCGGACCAGAACGTCGGCATTCTCCAAGCGGCCCTGCTCTCCCTGCGTCCAGACCGTCGCGTTGCGGACGATTACGGCACCGGGTTGGTCGGGCATGGAACTCACCCCGTACTCCATCATGGGCCGGATGAAGGGCAGGTCGAGCTGCGGCACTTCGGAGGCCACCGTGCCAACACTGTCGCCCTCGAAGGCTTCAGTGCGCGAGCCTTGGAACGACGGGCTAGCGCCGTTGGGCAGGGAAGACCAGCCGTAGAAGCTGTTACCGCTGACCGAACCCGCGAGTAGCGCCATGCCCTCGAACCCGAGAAACTCACCGTCGAAGCGAATCTCGATACGACCGGTCTCCGTCACGACGGATGCCGAGCTGATGTCTACTCGCACACCTTCCTCGACGCGTCCGCCCGGTGCGACGTCGATGTAGCCGCTCAGACGGTTGAGCGTGCCCTCGAGTCGGACCTCCGCCTCGAAGCCACCACGATCATCGGAGGAAATCATCCATGTCCCGCGCGGGTCGATCTGCGCAGCCCGTGTGACGCCATACACCACCCCGTGGACCCACACATCGCGCACCGTGGCTTCTTCAGTGAAGAGATCGCCCTCACTGACCACGAGGTTGGCGACCTTGCCCTCCTCGATGGTCCCATGAGTGCGATCGATCCCGAGCCAGCGTGCCGGGTTCGTGGTCAGGGCGGCCAGTGCGTCGTCGGTCGAAAGCCCACGCGCGACCGCCGTACGGAGGTTCGGCAGGAAGTCGTCGACGGAACTCAAACCGTCGGTGGTGATCGCAAAGTCGACTCCGGCGTCCGCGAGCGTCGCCGGGCTAGCCGGTGCGAGGTACCAATGCCTCAGGTCGCCGAGGCTGGCGTTCAACGCAGCTTCGGGGTCGTCCACGTCTGGGGCGTCGGGGAAGTTGACCGGTATGAAAAGAGGATCGCTGCGGTCTTGCAGCACGTCCACCAGCCGGTACTCCTGGCCACTGCCGCGGAACCACGGAGTGAGACCGAAGTCCGTGGCGACCTTGTAGCCGCGTAGGTAATCCTCTTCCCTACGCGTCTCGAACAGTACGGGCTGCTGACCTTGCATGGCACGTTCGAGTGCTTTGAGCGCCGCGCTCGTCTCGGGCGGCAGGAAGGACCGACCGCCCGCCTCATAGGCACCCCAGGCGCGCATGTACCAGTCCGCATCCATGAAAGTCTGCTTCATGAGTGCGATCACGCCCATCGCGGAGTTGGGGTACCTACCGCCCAACTCCCCCGACCGCTGGAACCCCATCGACTGGGCGAGGTCCGGGCGTAGCACGCGGTCACGCACGCCCGCGTCTCCCAGATTCACGACCGAGGCCGTGCCGCGGAAGATGCCCAGTTTGGGAACCACGAGCGCGGTGCCGAAGCCCTGCGACCGCAGCGCCCGACGGCGTTCCTCGTCGTCCTGCAGGTTGGCGGTGGTGCTGAACCATGCCCGCACCTGCGGATTCCAGTGTGTCGGTCCGACGTCACCACCCTCGGGCACGGAGTCCATGCCGAGATCGGCGTGCGCATCGATGAAGCCGGGGTAAACGGTGTGACCCGTCAGATCCCAGACACGGGCGCCTGCAGGTGCATCCTGGTTCCGGCCGATGGACTGAATCAGCCCGTCGCGGATCACGATCGTGGCGCTTTCGATAACCTGACCCGGAGCCGTGACGACACGCGCGCCCACGAGGGCATGGTAGCCGGTTCCGTTGTCCCGCATAGCCGTGACGGGCTCGGTGCGGGTGGCCTGCTGGGCGTTGAGCCCCGTGGCCAGGAGGCAGGTAAAGCAAAGCGCGGATACTGTAGCTCTCACAGCGTACTCCCGGGGACAGAGAATAAAGGTCGATTGGCCATTCGTTTAGGCTGCTGGAGCGGTCTCATGGTGACGAGAAGCGCAGCAACGTCACGCCCGATTAAAATGGCATTGGCAGCGCGGTCACGGTAGTGCTCGGCGAGCCGGCCTCCCTTGCGATCAGGAGGGCTCGTGGCGGGTTATGCCGCAAGCCCACACGCTGCTACCGCAGCTCCGCTGCAGCGAACCGCGTGCGCGTGAAGGCCCAGCTCTTCCAGAACAGCATGCCAGACTGCTCCTGGATGAAGTCGATCGTAATGGAGTCTAGGACCGCTGGCTCGTACTCCGCAACAACGAACCGCGCCATCCTCTCGCCAATCGATTCGAGTTCAGATGTTGGGAGCTGATAGTTACGCCATGCAGCGCTGTCTACAAAAAGGTCCATGTGCCGAGCGCTGCTGCCGAAGCTGATCTCAACCTTGGCACCGGGATGCTCTGCTTTCAGCGCTTCCCGCAAAGCGGCTACGCCGGTCGTGTCCCCGGCGCACCCACCAGCTCCTGTTATGAGTAGGACAGCGTACAGCATCGTAGAACGGGACGACATTTGCTCACTCCCCTTGTGCACTTGCGGCATAACACCTTGCGGTTCTGCGGCCGCTCCCCGGCCGAGACCCCTTCATACTCCGATGACTCTGACTGGCCATCTACTTGCCCAATCACGCCGAGCGGTCCGCACCAGCCGCTTGTTAGGCTGAACCTTGCATGAACTCGCCCTTGAACTGATTCACCACCGTGAGGAGATTCTCATCCAACAACGCAAGCCCCTGAGCCTCAATCTGCTGCGGCACACCGTAGAATGCTCCCGCGATCCCACCGGCTATGCACGCCAATGTGTCTGCATCACCACCAAGGGAAATCGCCAATCGTATGGTTTGCTCAAAGTCTTCCGCGTCGAGAAACGCAATGATCGCCTCGGGCACTGTGCCTTGACATGACTCGTTGAACATGTAGCTAGGGCGTATCGTGTCAACTGTCCGGTCCAGGTCGTACCCAAAGTTCGATTGGATATGATCGCGAATCGAACTCTTGGACTCACCGTGACGAGCAAGGAGTATAGCCGCCGCCGTTGCCTGCGCGCCCTTAATCCCCTCCGGGTGATTGTGAGTTACCTCAGCGCTGCGCTTCGCCTCGTCCAACACCTCAGACATCGTCTGTCGCGCGTATCCCACTGCGCTCACCCGCATAGCTGAACCATTCCCCCAACTGTTGTAGGGCTCCCGAGAACCACTTTCGACCCAATGCCGAAAACCCCCACCATAGCCCCGATCGGGGTACGCCCGCGTATACTCGTGAAACTTGTCAACGTATGCTGAGCCGCTCAGAAGGTAGTCCGCCACTGCAACCGTTAGCACCGTATCGTCGGTAAAGGTCGTTCGCTCGACGAACAGTGGAAAGTTGGTGGTTTTGGTCTGGCTCCACTCATGAACAGACCCGACTATATCCCCCACTATTGCACCGATCACGATCTACTCCGTTCAGCCTAACGGCTTCGCGGTTCTGCTGCGCGGCTAGGATGGTGACTCGTGAGCGGGCGCCGCAAGGCGGTCGCTCCTTACGACACTCTCGAACCGTGCCAGCAGCAACCGCTTGTTATGCGGCTCCCCACTCTGGTCATGGCACAGTAGGAAATCCTTCGAAACCATCGTCAAGTTGAACTCCCCAATTGTTCAGCAACATGGAGACCACCTTGTACGCGCCCACCGTGAAGATGAGGTCAGTGAGCTGCTGAACGCTGTACTCCGCAGCGAGAGTGTTCCAAGTCCCATCAGTAATGAATGCATCCCGGTGCAACTCGTCCACTGCCTGAAGAAGTGTCGCTTCGAAGGGTGTCCAGGACTCCCCTTCCGGCCCCTCGATGATGTCCAGTAGCTCCTCCTCGGCAAAGCCCAACGATCGCGCTACTCCGCTGT
>JBDGZZ010000109.1:12207-13314 GCA_039588335.1 Gemmatimonadota bacterium
CGCTGTGGGCTGCCCATTCGTACTCCGATCTACACAGCCAGCCGATACGCAGGATGAGGATCTCACGGTGTCGGGGCGAAAGCGTGTTCTCTTCGCTGTTGATATGACCGAAAGCGAATGCGTCCCACCTCTTGGCAGCGGTTGGATGATGGGCCGCAGTCTTGAAGACATTGAAGAGTCTTCCTGCCTGTGCGTGGGGTTGAAGATAGGCTCGCTGCTCCGACGTCCAATCGATCTCCTCCACCGGGGGGATCCGCGGGCGATCGAGGCGAACGTACTCTCTCGAAGCCATCGGGCGCTCGCCACAGCCAGCCGCCCCTGCGAGCAGAGCGGCCAATGCCGCTGCAACTCTTCTCATAGTGATACCTCTCCTGGCTCAGTGGCCGACCAACTCCGAGAGCGGCCTTCGAACTTCGTGCCATGCCACGCGCGGAGAGCGTGGTCATTTCAGCTCGACCACCTTCTCCCGAGCTGTTCCCAGCCCTGGTCCGTGTATCCGGTGGCGAGGGCGCTAACGCGGAGAGGACACTTCAGTTCGCGGTGCCCGTCCTTCGAACCGCATGACCTCTTGGAACGTCGCCAAAGCGGTTCCCGCCTCATCCACGAGAGCCGCATAACTACTACTTATGCTGTTCGACATATCTCCATATGCTACACCAGTCTCGCGACATAGCAACAGCGCTGCAACACACGTTTCTCTGCAAATGCCTGGGAGATACAGCGTTGGATCTTTGGGGCCGTTCCACACCTGCGTGTTATGCTGCGAGGTTCGAGCGACATAACACGATTCCCGACCGATCTCAGATCTGATACCCCTCGGCCATGAAACCGGCCGGGCTCCTGACACCAAGGCCCGGTCGGTTGAGTACGTGTGTGTAGATCATCGTCGTGCGCACGTCGCGGTGGCCGAGGAGTTCCTGCACGGTCCGGATGTCGTGGCCGTGCTCGAGTAGGTGGGTTGCAAAGGAGTGCCTGAGCGAATGGCACGTGGCGCGCTTCGACAGGCCGGCATCCCGTACGGCTGCGTGAAAGGCACGCTGTACGGCACTGCGATGAAAATGGTGTCGTGACGCCTGCCCGTTTGTTGATCCACGTATGTTCGCGTGG
>JBDGZZ010000110.1:0-12026 GCA_039588335.1 Gemmatimonadota bacterium
GCGTCAGCCTTTCGGCCATTGCGCAATATTCCCCACTGCTGCCTCCCGTAGGAGTCTGGGCCGTATCTCAGTCCCAATGTGGCTGGCCATCCTCTCAGACCAGCTACCCGTCGTTGCCTTGGTGAGCCGTTACCTCACCAACAAGCTGATAGGCCGCGAGCCCCTCCTCTGGTGCGACCTTGCGGCCGCTTTCACGCCACGACCATGCGGTCACGACGCGGTACGCGGTATTACCCGGCCGTTAGGCCGGCTATCCCCCGCCAAAGGGTAGGTTGCTCACGTGTTACACACCCGTCCGCCACTAACTTCGGAGAGCAAGCTCTCCTCCGTTCGTTCGACTTGCATGTGTTAGGCACGCCGCCAGCGTTCGTCCTGAGCCAGGATCAAACTCTCCAAAAGAATTTGAATTAGCTCTGTTCCGAACGACTATGTCGTCAGAATCAATAGTTTCGGAGTAAATAAACCCTTGCGGCAGACATCCGAATCGCCCACCGCTACTAACGGGCCGCACTTCTCCAATTATCCCGTATCCGTCGGTTTTCAAAGAGCAAGTGCCACGGCACCGAAAAAAACGCCGTTGCAGCCATGTATTCTAGACGAGTGCCCTGCCTGCGTCAAGGGGTGGAAGTGGTTGTAGATAAGTGGGATAGGGACCATGGACCCCTCCCGGTACCCCCCTTCGGGACAAACCTGCCTCTGCCCGGGACCCATCCGGTGGGACACGGATGACTCCCCGTCACATGAATGATAGCCTGCAACAGCCGAGACGGCCTGATTGTGGAAAACTCGCGATCGGAACCTTACCGGCTCGCTGGAACGTCCCGCGAGCTCACAGACCGGGGTTAGGGCAGAGAGACGTAGTGAGTTCATTTACGGCGACTTACGCTGCGCCATTTCAAGTCTTGTCTGACCAGGAACAGTCTGAAAACAACGTTGGGGTCGGTAGACCAAGACTGAGTCTGTTGTGGGGAAAACCGATACCGTCGCCCCACCCGAGAAATCTCGTTCCCGCTCCCCCCTAGCGGACTTTGGACCGAGCCTTAGGTTAGGAAGATTATGCTAGTTCTCGAACCCCTACTCGCCCTTGCGGTCACCTTGGCGCCGCTGCCACAGCAGCCGGATTCGGCGCCCGCATCACAGCCCCTCTTTCAATCTCAAGACCTGTTGGAACTCGAGTTGGCCACAGACCTCAGAACCCTGGTGCGGGACATCGGAAAGCACCTGGGCGACAACGAATTCGAGGGGGAGGAAGAACATCCGGCACGGTTGTCCTACACCAATGCGACCGGCGAGACCGTTTCCCTGGACGTCCAAATTAAGACGAGAGGCCACTTCAGGCGTCAGAAATCAACCTGCAACTTCCCGCCGATGCGCCTCAACATCAAAACCGGTGAGGCTGAGGGCACACTGTTCGAGAATCAGGACAAGCTCAAGCTCGTGACCCACTGCCAAGACGGGCGAGACGAATACGAACAGAACGTGCTCTTGGAGTATTTACTGTACAAGGCATACAGCGCCATCGACTCGATGAGCTATCGGGTCAGGCTGACCCGCATGACGTATGTGGACACGACTGGCCGGCGCGATACACTCACCAAGTACGGTTTCCTGATCGAGAATGACGTCTTGCTGGCCCAGCGCTTCGGCCAGGACTCCTTGTTCGAGATGGCGGGACTGAATGAGTTGGATCTAGAACCGACTTCCATGACCAAGGTCGCAGTGTTCCAGTTCATGACCATGAACACCGACTGGGAGGTGTCCGGCCCACACAACGTCAAGATGCTCGGCCCGGTACTTGGACTGGTTTACGCCATTCCTTATGACATGGACTACGCGGGCATCGTCAACGCACGGTACGCAAAGCCGGATATGACCTTGGGGATTCGGTCAGTGAGGGACCGTCTTTTCAGAGGGTACTGCAGGCCGGAAAGCGACTTCCAGGTGGCGTTTGCGCATTTCAATTCTGAACGAGCTTCGATCTACGATCTGTTCAGGAACCAAGAGGGACTGGATCCCAAACGGCTCGAGCGGGCAGTAGAGGATCTCGACAAATTCTACGAGATCATAAACGATCAGCGTAAGTTCGAGCGCGAGATCATGAATCGGTGCCGTCAGCGGTGATCGCCGTCGCATACTGACCCCTTCACTCCCCTTACTACAAAGCAGGCCTTGCTTCACGCGCGTAGTGTGCTAACAATCCCTTGGCACACCACGGATTCCACGCGATGAATCCAACACTGACCGTTCTCCTCTACTCGACTGCGGCCGCAGCTGCTGCCGCACTGGGAGCCCTTCCCTTCGCGCTCCGTGACCGCATTCCCACGGCCTGGATCGGTTGGGCGAACGCTCTTGCGGCCGGACTCATGCTGGGTACCGCTTACGGCATCGCCGAGGCAGGTCTCGATAGGATGGTGCTGGCGGGCGCCACGGGGGCATTTCTGGGCATAGGCTTCATCTATTGGACGCACCTGATTGCCCGCACCGAACACCTCGATCTCAATCGTCTAGACCAAACGAGTTCCGAGTATGGCTATCAGGTAGTGCTCGTTCAGTTCCTGCACTCTGCTTCTGAGGGTGTTGCAATCGGGGTGGCGATGTCCCTGAACATCGGACTCGGAATCTTCACGGCCGTCGCCTTTGCCTGTCACAATATCCCCGAGGGCGCCGTCCTCTGCGCGGTGCTTCGGGCCCGCGGCATTCCACTCAGAGATGCCGCCGGGCTCGCCGTTGTCGCCAAAACCAGCCAGATACTGATGTCACTTGCAACGCTCGCCCTCATAGGAGCGATACCGAGCTTGCTACCGTGGGCCTTGGGGTTCGCCATGGGCGCCCTGGTGTACCTGGTAATGATGGAACCACTACCCGAGTCCTACCGGCAGGCGGGACACACGAGTATCGCACTGGTAACCAGCGTGGCGATGGGCATCGTGGTTTTGCTGAACGGATTCCTGAAGTGAAAGAGAGAACTGCTCCACGGGTAGGGCCATGCATCCGGTAGCAATGGTCTTTCTGTACGGATTGCTAACGGCCCTGGCTACCGGACTCGGCGCACTCCCGTTTGCCTTTGTCAAGTCGGTATCACCCAAAGGAGTCGCGTATTCCAACGCTATCGCTTCGGGATTGATGCTCGGCGCATGTTTTGGACTCATCGTGGAGGGCACCCAGTACGGCATCTGGCAGACCATCATAGGAGCAAACCTAGGCATACTCTTCGTCTTGGCGACCCAACACTATCTCAAACAGCACGATTTGCAGTTCGGGTTGTTGCGGGACGCCGGCGGGCGTAGGATGTTCCTGATGATCGTAGTGATGACCGTGCACTCGTTCTCAGAAGGAGTGGCAGTAGGCGCATCATTCGCAGGCGGCATGACCTTCGCCGTACTGATAACGCTCGCCATTGCCGTCCACAACATCCCTGAAGGTCTTGCCATCAGTGCGGTGCTGCGGCCGCAGGGCAAATCAGTGTCCGCGTGCGCGGGCTGGAGCATCTTTTCTTCACTGCCGCAGCCGCTGATGGCCGTCCCCGCTTACCTGTTGGTGGATTACTTTGCGCCAATGCTACCATACGGCATCGGCTTCGCAGCAGGTGCTATGGTATTGATGGTGTTCCTGGAGTTGCTGCCGGAGGCCTACGGCCAGGCACCCAGACATTCAGTGGCGTTGCTGGTGAGTGTCTCGCTTGCAGCTATGATACTGTTTCAGAGATTCCTCTAGACCAACTTCCTTCCACCGATTAGTTCCCATTCACGGATTTGACTTACCGTCCCTTACCGCCCCTTACCGCCCCTTCCCGTCTCTTGCCGTCTCTTGCCGTCTCTTCTTTCCGCTTCCCGCTGTTGAACCTTGAACTAGTTCCCTCCCCCCGCATCACGCAGCTGCCGTAACAACTCGCCGACCCTGCGCATCTCCTCACCGTACGTCGCCCAATCACCGGCCCGTTGCGCCGTCATTGCCCGATCGTAGTACTCCATTGCCTGTTGCACGAGATCAGCAAAGCCGGCCGCGGGCGTTTCCTCCTGTATCGCGGCTGCCAACTCCTCCTCATTGGTCTGGACCGCACTTGGCTCCACTGAGCCACCGAACAGCCTGGTAAGGCCGCGATCGAGCGTCTCCTCCATGACTACCTGATTCTGGTAGGCCACAACGACCCGCTTGAGTTCCGGGATCTGCCCACCTTCCGCACGCAGGTATATCGCCTGTACGAAGATCAGCGCCTCTGCGATTGGGATCACGAGGAGATTACCACGTATCACTTCTGAGCCACGCTGGTCCCACAGCGTGAGTTGACGCGATACCTCAGTGTCCTGGTTGATCCGGTTCACGATCTGGCTCGGTCCGAATACCAGGCTCTGTCTGGGGAAGCGGTACACCACGAGTTCGCCGTAATTGTCGCCGTCATTCCTCGCAATCATCCACGCCGCCAGGTTGTCCTTCTGCCGCGGCGTGAACGGGGTCATGATGATGTACTCCTCCCGCGGTTCTCCCGGAAGGCGCATCACGATATGTCGCAGAAACGGATCCCGCGAAGTCTCTCCCCGCGCCAAAGACGGTGTCTGCCACTGATCTTCCCGATGGTAGAAGATGTCGGCATCGTCCATGTGGTACGTCGTGTAGAACCCAGTCTGTATACGGAACAGGTCTTCGGGGTACCGTATGTGGGCACGAATGTCTGCGGGCATATCATCCATTTGCAGGAAGATCCCACCAAAGATTCGCTGATACGTCATAATGATGGGATCCTCGGGGTCCACCACGTACGGAGCGACTGTTCCGTCGTATGCGTCGATCACCACCTTCACGCTGTTGCGCATGTAGTTGGTGCGGTCGGCGAGTGGCCTCGAGTAGGGGTACCGGGAAGTTCTGGTATACGCGTCGAGGACCCATTTGAGCCGGCCGTCTTCGGTTATCACCATGTACGGATCACTGTCCCAGGACAGGAAGGGCAGCGCCTTGGCCGCCCGCTCCCTGATATTCCGGTAGTACAGTACGCGGCTTTCTGCAGAGATGTACTCGGTGAGCAGCACGTCAAACGAACCAAAGCGAGCACTGAGCATCAACCGACGGATGAACGAATTCACTTCCACACCACCCGTTCCCACATAACTGGTAACGGCGCTGGAATCTCCCAAGGGAAAGTCGAATTCCGGCTGTGCCGTCTGTAGAAACGCCCAGTCGTTTGAAAGCTCACCGAAGTAGATCTGCGGTCTAGTTACCACGAGTGACACGTCGGATACTGGCGGAAGGTCTTTGATGAACAGTACTGGCAGCCCCTGCAGCGATACCTGATTCACCGGACTCAGTGTCAGTCCCATGCCATGGGTGTAGGTGAGCCGCTCGTTGATGAAGTTCCGTATCGGCAGGGATGCCGTGTTGAGTTCTCTCGGTGACAACAACACCTGACGGTACTCACCGTCGATCCAGTAACGGTCGTCGTCGACGGAGTTGAAATCGTAGTAAGTCCGTATTTCCTGCAGCTGTCTGAAAGTCTGCAGCAGAGGCTCCCGGTCCCAGAGGCGCACATTCTTGATGGTCCCGGAGTTGTTCTGGATGTCCTCCAACGTGAGTGTAGCCTCGCCCGAGAGATCTCTCACGGCTACTTCGTTCAGGCCCCACGCGGTGCGGGTAGCTGCGATGTGGTGCTCGAGTTGGGGGGCCTCTTTGGCGAGTTCGTTGGGATCTACGACGAACTTCTGAACCGCCGCCGGAATCAGCGCAGTAGCAACGCCGGCCACAATGAAATACGTAAAGACGGCAACCACGGTATTGCGAAGCAGCTTCCGCGCGCGGATCCCCCATAACACGAAAGCGCCACCGACCAGAGATACGAGCCAGGACAGGTGCAGTAGCGGAACGCGAATCGCCAAGTCCGCATAGTTGGCCCCGAAATGCGGACCTGAATCCGAGCAGAGCAGCGCGGGAATTCTGATCAGGAAGATGTGGGCCGCGGTTGCCAGAAACATGATGCAGATCAGCAGTCCCAGATGCACTTCGGCCGAACGTTCTATCATCACCCGTCTTCGAGCTACGACGACGTCGCGGCGCAGTAAGTAGAGCGGCACCACCATGAAGAGCGCGGTCATCGTGAGCACAACGACTACGTTCAACAGCACCTCCACAGCCGGAAGCGTGAACACGTAGTAGCCCACGTCGCGCCCGAACACAGGATCGGTAACGCCAAACGACGCGCCGTTCAGGAAGACCAGCAACCTCATCCAGCCGCTGGAAGCTGAGGCTCCCACCAGTAGCGACAGGCCAATGGATACCGGCAACGTCGCACGCCGGAGGACTTGGGTCACGTCCAGCTTCGGAACGTTGGGACTCAAAGAAACAACGAGCGGATCCGGCACCAATCCCCGCTGTGCCACTCGCAAATTGGCAAAGAAGAACGCGAAGCAGATCAGCCCCACGACGAGCCCCACTGCCATCTTGGTCCACAGTTGCTTGAGAAAGATCGGCTCGAAGCCCAACGCGTCGAACCAGTACCAGTCGGTGACTAGACGAACCAGCCAGGGGAAGCTGAGGAGGGCGACGAAGAAGATCGCCGCTACTAAGATGAGAATGGCTACCGATCGCTTCATACGAAGAAAGTCCTCCTATGCCTTTGGGCCCAGCGAGAAGGCGGCCTCGAGATCGTGTCGTGAGTAAGCACGGAACGCGATCAGAGTCTCGGTTTGCGTGATACCGCTCATCTTGAGCATCCTAGCCGTAACCACGTCGGCGAGTTCCTCATTTGTCTTCACTCGCAGGACAGCCACCAGATCGTACCGGCCCGATACGGAGTAGACCTCAGAGATCCCGTCCATATCAGCCAGCTTCTCTGCCACCTCGTTTATCTGGTCACGCTTGACGTTCAGAAGCACCACGGCAGCAACCATGTCCGTCCGACCTTTCCTGCACCACAAGTGATAGGATGTACGGAAGTTAGGGCTTCCAGCATTCCCCGGCTAGCAGCGAATCCTTCACCGAGTTGGTTAGTACCGCAGCAAATTGGACCCCCAAGTGAAGCCAGACCCAAAAGCAGCAAGACACACCAGGTCGCCACGGCCGATCGAGCCGGATTTGACGCCTTCGCTCAGCGCGATCGGGATGCTCGCCGCTGTTGTGTTGCCATACCTAGCAATATTGCTTACGACTCTCTCTGCCGGCAGCCCCAGCCGCTTTATCACTGCATCCGTGATTCTCTGATTGGCCTGATGCGGTATCACCAAAGCGAGGTCTTCAGCGGACAGGCCCTGCTCCCGTAAAGCCTCCATGATCACGTCGGGGAACTTCGTTACGGCATTGCGAAACACCTCGCGGCCGTTCATGTACGGCGCAGTCGCCCGATCTTCGATCATCTCTTTTGTCAGCCACGGTCGCTCCCCTGCACCGGGGCTCTTGATACACAACTCCTCGGCAAACCGACCATCAGCATGCAGATGATGCCACATGAAATGGCTCCCGTCCCTGCCGTCCGTTACCTCCAGACAGACCGCCCCTCCACCATCTCCGAACAACACTGCGGTGTCCCTTCCCTCGGTATCCATTAGAAGGCCCGCCGAGTGCCGCTCGGCACCGACCACCAGCACGCGGTCGTACATGCCCATTCTTACGTAGGCATCCGCAATCGACAACGAATACACGAAGCCCGTACACTGGTTACGCACGTCCAGCGCTCCTATGCCGGGCAGTCCCAGAGCACGCTGCAATAGGACCCCATTACCGGGGAAATACATGTCGGGGGACAGCGTGGCGAAGATTATGAACTGCACGTCACTCGGCTCCCAACCCGCCTCCTGGAGAGCAACCTCTGCTGCCGATACGCCCAGGTCCGAGCACGTCGTGTGCTCGTCGGTAAAACGCCGCTCGCGAATTCCGGTCCGTTCCTGTATCCACGAGTCAGTCGTATCCATCAGCGCCTCTAACTCCTGATTGGTCACCACACGTTCTGGCAAGTAGTGACCGGTCCCCGCGATTCTAGTGAGTCGCGTTTTGTTCCCTTTTGATTTCATCTGCGTCGCACCACCAATATGTGAACGTCCCACTTGCCAACCGTTACGAGAAGAGGCTCACCACGACGGTGACGTTGTCGGAACCACCATCGTCGAGGGCGGCCGAAATCAATCTCTCACAGGCCTCCTGAGACGAGTCCGAGTTCATGACATGTTTCACGATGTCCTCGTTGGAGACGTGTTTGGTGAGCCCATCCGTGCACAACACCAATGCATCTCCCACCTGGAGTTCTTCCTTGGAGGTCACAGGTGTTATCTCCTTGCCCACCGCACTCGAGAGCATGTGACTCCACCTCGATTGATCGGCCCGTTCAGGATCCAGCACCCCCTGATCGACCAGATTCTGAGCCATCGTTTGATCTTTGGTGAGTTGCTCCAACTCACCATCGCGTAACCGGTAGCACCTGCTATCACCCACCTGAACGATGTACACTGCGGGCCACAGGACGTGTACCACCGTGAGAGTGGTAGCCATTCCTTCGTAATCGGGCTCTCTCTCTGCCACCGACTGGACCATCGCGTGGCTCTTTTTTACCGATGACTCCAGTTCACTCATGAGATCCTCTTCCAGCCGTTTGTCCAACTGGTAGAAACATCTCATCGAGTTGGTTACGTAGCCGGCGACCGTTTCAACGGCCAACCCGCTGGCCTCTTCGCCGGCGGCGCTCCCCCCGACCCCATCGGCGACCAGAAGCAGCCGTGCCATGGCTCCACTGTCGAGGTGTTCTCTCGCCTGGCTCGGCAGGCTGGTCTGCTCGATCTCCATCACTTTGTGCATGGAGGCGACCAGGAACTGATCCTCGTTCACCTTCCGGACCTTTCCCGTATCGCTGAGCCCGAACACATCAACATCCACGTTCGTGATGGTCATATTCTCCTCAACTCTCTAGAACGCCGTCATCAATCCGAGGGTCCAGCGCGCCATTTCCTGCGGGAAGTCCCAGGAAACCTCCCCCATTAGCCGGAAGTTTCTGCGTATGAGGTAGCCACCACCACCGGTCAGAGCCTGGTATTTCTCTATTCCGGGGGGTGCGCCAAGTCTGACATCCAAGAGCGGCTGATTGCAGTTGATTTGGTTGTACAGCGCCAGTGCGTACCAACGACTTCTTTCGGGGCGCCATATCAACTCTGCGAAGCCGCCGTTTGTGATCGCCTTTGCCTCATCCGTGGTGAACGTGGGGTTGCCGTCTTCGCGATGGATGTATTGGATATTGAACTCAACAGTGCCGAGCGACAACGTCGCATCGGCCCCGCCCATCCAGACGTGGTTGGTGACTGACAGACCATCTGCGACCGTACCCTGCTCCTTGCCACCGTAACCCATGACTCCCAGCCTGAACTCCGGGACGATGTTGCCCGTGACGTGCCCCATGAAGTTCTTCGCCGCATTGTTGTCCAACTTCAGATCTTCAAAAGCCTCTCCCTTGCCGCTCCCGTTCACGACCACCCCGGTGACGGTCAACGGCCCGATGTCGGCGGGAACCATGATTCCTCTATCGTAGGTGAGGTCCGTTGGCTGCAGTCCCACCCGGGTTCGGTAGATCACATAGTCCTGGAACTGGAGCCTGAGCTCGCGTTTGAAAAGGGGGTCGGACACCTGGAATTGGCCAACGATCAAATCCACAGGGGCATCACCAATGTCGTTCCACTGAATAAAGGCGTCTTCTATGCCGCCGACCTTCCCTCGCTCGAACAGGAAGAAATAGAGGTAGTACGATAACTTCTTCGAAATGGGTCCGCCGGAGAGAATCTTCACATTGTACGGTGTCTTCCAGTCAGAGGCGACTTCACCGTTGGTAAACGCCTGGGCGTACACATCCATTCGTAGGGCCAAGGGCAAGTTCCGCGTCAGATCGAGTAGATCGTCTCCGGTGTTGATCGTGTCCCTTGGGTCTTCGTTAGGCGCGAACTTGAACCCATTGCCTGCAAAGGTCTCCCCGAAATCGTTCAGCTTGGGAGCAGGATCATGACACACGTTGCAGGAGACTTTGTATTTGCGTGCAAATGCCGGGATCTCAATATCTGCTGCGAGGCGCGAGGGGGAAAGCATCAGGAGGAAGCCTGAGATACCAGCGAGCGTGCGAAAGACTCGGGTCATTACGCCTCCTAGTCTCGAGGATCGAGCCAACCGCAGTGGTTTCTGTCGTGCGGTTGGTCCCGTTGAAATCAATACTGATTTCGGCGTTCCTCAAGGTAGGGACTGCTGAAAACGGCGAGTCTGATGAAACGTGCCCGAGTGATGTCGACTCACCCGGGCACCAAGTAGAGCTTCGTGTGGGCGGTAACTAGGCCAGCCCTAGTCGTTTCTCCATGTGCTCCTTGACCGCAGGCGTGATGAAACCCTTTCCAAGGGCGTCGTCGAGGGTCGCCTGGATCTTTGGCCGATCGGCATCGATACCGCGATCTCTCAGCTCCTGGATCACGCGAGCGAGTCTCTGGTCGTACTCACCGTGCCCGTATTGCCCGCTGACCATCTCCTGGTGCAGCTTCTCCAACTCCTGAGTCAACCGGTCGACTGTGATCGGATCTGGCATCCGCTTCCTACCTCTCTTGTGTGAATATGACGGTGGATCCACTGATTGCCGGGAGCCAAAGCCCCGGCCACTATCGCAACATAAGCATGTATCGTAACACCATCACCTGCCCTGCGATACTGCCATCTTCACGTGACGTTGCTGCCCCAGATGTCGCTGACCGTGAAGCCATCCGGGAAGGGGTCCTCGGCGTCCACTACGTAGTGGGCGAATCCAGTGATCCAAGCTCTGCCGCTCAGCGTGGGCACTACTGCCCGCTGCCCGCCAACCTCGGTTTCACGGATCAGGCGCCCGGTAAAGGTCGTTCCCAGTACTCCCTCGTGCACGAAGTCCCGGTTCAGATCGAGCTGACCTTTCGCGTGCAGAGCCGCCATCTTGGCGCAGGTACCAGTTCCGCAGGGAGAACGGTCCAGCACGCCGGTCCACGTTTCCGGCCGGTTCCAGTCCAGGGTCCCGGTGGATACCACGACCGCATTGCGGCGTGACGAGTGTTCGTCTTCCGGCGGGCCGGAGATCTGTGAGATGGTCACTCCGGAGATGGCCGAGTTCTCCGGATGAACAACGGGAAGCTGCTCCCGGGCCGCGGCCTTTATCATCTCGCCGATGCGGACGATTTGCGCCCCCTCTTCCGGAACCAGGCGGAGCCCAAACTGCGCGGCCTCGGCAATCGCGTAGAACATGCCTCCGTACGCAACATCCACCATGACAGTGCCTAGCTCGGGCACTTCGACTGGGGCGTCCAGATGAACAGCAAAGGCCGGCACATTCTCGAACGTAACCCTGGTGACCTTCCCGGCTGCCACCTCGGCGCGAACCGAGACCAACCCTGCCGGCGCCTCGAGCACCAGTTCCGTCACGGGCTCCTTTGCCGGAACCATGCCTGTTTCGATCAGCACGGTGGCAACACAGATGATGTTGCTGCCCGACATCGGTGGGTACTCGACCTGCTCCATGATCACGAATCCGGCGTCGGCTTCGGGCCGCGTAGGGGGCAGAACCAGGTTGCAGCATAGGGCGGGATAACCGCGGGGCTCTCGCAGCATCCGCCTGCGGAGGTCATCGGCGTGCTGCTCCAAATAGGTCTTCTTCTCGAACATCGTGTTGCCAGGTACGTCCAGCACCCCACCGACGATCACACGACCCGGCTCACCGCAGGCGTGAGCGTCCACCGCAGTGAGCATTCTGTCCAATCGCATTAAGCCGGCAACTCGCCTTCCCCGATGCGCCTCGTCTCGTCCACGTCTAGCTGATCGGCTTCTCCGTCTGAATCGGATCCAGATTCGCCGCTCGCAACAACTCATTGAGCCGCTGGAGGTCCTGCTCGATGATTGTGTTCATACGAATGAGTTCGGTTTGCAGCAACCCGGACAAGTGATCGAACACCGCATAGCTCTGATCGGTTGGCGCCGCCTCACCGCGCTCTACTACGCCCACTAGCGCCGCGAGTTTGTTGTTCAACTTGATGGGGAAGTTGAGCGGGTCCTGGTTACTCTGGTTCTTG
>JBDGZZ010000111.1:0-17598 GCA_039588335.1 Gemmatimonadota bacterium
CGCCGACGGATGCACCGGTAGGCGCACGATATTGGCGTTCCATCGGATCCGTGCCTCCTCGAACAGCGCCCGATTCCATTGTCCATCACGCTGCAGCTTGGCGGGATCGGAGAACGAGAAACCGCGAAACATAACGGTGTCTCCTTCCGGCCCGAGGAAGCGGTTACCCTCCACGCTGATGAGGGGAAGGGAAGCAGAGCTGTCCTGCCCCGCCGCGGTAACGGGGGCAAGACCGGTGGAAAAGAGTATGAGAACCGCGATGAAGGCCGCGCGTGCAGCGGCGGTCAAGGGACGCGTCGCGGAGGGGCTTGCCGGAGACTCATTCATCAAGATCACCTTGCCGTTATAGATGTGAACGTCAAAGACATGTCTGTCAATGCGCTCGCAGGTACGCGATCCAATCGGCGCTATCTCACCTGATAACACTAGCGACAGGGTTACAACATATCGACCAGAGACTCAACAGTCGTGATCCGAGGCGTGAACCACATATTTGGATGCGGTTATCTGGTTGTTGCGTTTCTGCTACTCTTGCCGGTGCTAGCTTGGGCCGCACATTACGGATGTCCTCAGAGCAAGTCAGAACCAATCCCTCCGACGGCTCCTGCCGTGACGGTCGAATTGATCGTTAGTTGACTGAGTTCGTTCAACTTGGAGCACAATTGTCGCCGGTGGCCTCACGGCCCCGCCGTCAGACGAACGCCGTTGCAGACGCCGCAGTAGACGTCGCAGTGTGACGCGCCCGCGGAAATCCGTCAGGCATTCCCTGACCTACAGCTCTCCCCCTGGTCCCCTCACCGTAGTAGAATACGGTGTCCTCTCCAGGATGATCGTGGTGCTCATTGAGATCGCCCTTGCTGTGCTGTTTCTTGTGGTCATCATCTATGTCACGTGGTTGTACCGTCAAGGCTCATTTCCCGTATCCCGCCTACGAAGAAATGCAAGACGCGCAGCGCACCGTTCACGGCGATTGGATCGCGAAGAGAACGATAACGAAGCGGGAGGGGACTCGTCGTCCTGAGACTATATCGCTATCCTCCATGTAGCTTAGCGGGCAAAAACGCACGGCGCACTCTGCTGCCGGGACCAGATTGTCTGGCAATGTGACAACCACCATCAACAGATACTCGATACGATGAGAAAACTGCTGCTGGTTCTCCCGCTTGCGGTCCTGGCATGCTCGGGGCCCGCTTGGTCGCCCGCAGAGATGCGGCTGCCGACACGGTGGTCCGGAAATGTGTCTCCAACCAATGCTCATCCGGAATACCCCAGGCCGATGATGCGTCGGACGGAGTGGAAGAGCCTCAATGGGCTCTGGGACTACGCGGTGACGGATCGTGATGCCGAACCTGTCGAGTACGACGGCAAGATTCTCGTGCCCTATCCCATTGAATCGGCATTGTCGGGCGTCGCGGATACGGTCGGTGCATCCCGTCGTCTCTGGTATCGCGCATCGTTCGAGATGCCGGATGAATGGGCCGGGAAGCGCGTGCTGCTGCATTTCGAGGCCGTCGACTGGGAGACACAGGCTTGGGTGAACGGGTTGGAAGCGGGATCTCATCGTGGCGGGTACGACCCGTTCGTTATCGACATCACTGGGTTCCTGGGCGATGGTGAACGCCATGAGCTGATAGTTGCGGTTTGGGATCCAACCGATGCCGGCACCCAGCCGCGCGGCAAACAGGTGAGCGAGCCGGGTGGCATCTTCTACACGTCGGTGACGGGGATCTGGCAAACGGTCTGGCTCGAGCCTGTTCCGACCGGCGCGATCGCCGATCTCACGATCACACCCGATATCGATCGTGGTCGCGTGACGTTTGTAGTGGAAGGCAACGGAACGGGTAGTGGTGACCGGGTGGACGTTTCGATTTCAGCATCAGGCAGCGTCGTCGCAACCGCGAGCGGCGATGTGGATGCACCAATCGAGGTGGAGCTGCCCGATGCTCACCTGTGGTCCCCCGACGATCCATTTCTCTACGACGTCGAGTTCAAGCTGACGCGCGACGGAACCGCTGTCGACAGCGTTGAGTCGTATTTCGGCATGCGAAAGACATCGGTGGGCAGGGATCAGGACGGTGTGACTCGGCTGCTGTTGAACAACGAGTTCGTATTTCAGATGGGACCGCTCGATCAGGGTTACTGGCCCGACGGTCTCTACACTGCGCCAACGGAACAGGCCATGGTGTACGACCTCGAGGTGTTGCAGGCCATGGGTTTCAACATGCTGCGCAAGCACGTAAAGGTGGAGCCGCGAACGTTCTATGCGTGGTGCGACAGAATGGGCATGCTGGTATGGCAGGACATGCCGAACGCCGACATCCCTTTGGAGTCGCGCGGGTCTGACACTCCAACAGATGCGGATGCAACGCGTCAGTTCGAAACCGAGCTGGTACGAGTGATCGACGCTCTGCGCAACCATCCCAGCATCGTGATGTGGGTGCCGTTCAACGAGGGTTGGGGGCAGTATGAGTCTGGTAGAATTGTCGATTTGGTGCGGACGACTGATCCGACGCGACTGGTGAATCACGCAAGTGGCTGGTACGAGCGAAATGTCGGCGATGTGGTTGATCGTCACAACTATCCGGAACCGCGTCCGCCCAGGCCAGAGGGGAACCGGGCCGCGGTTCAGGGCGAGTACGGCGGCTTGGGCTTCAACGTATCGGGGCACATGTGGCAGGAAGAAGGGTGGGGTTACGCCTTGTTTCCCGATCAGGAGAGCCTCACGCAACGATTCGAGGAAATGCTGCTCGTGATCCAGGAGGCGGGTGAAAGCGGCGGATTGAGTGCTGCGGTTTACACGCAGACCACCGACATCGAGACGGAAAACAACGGGTTGATGACTTACGATCGCGAGATCACGAAGATCGATGCCGAAGCGATAGCTCTGGCGAATGCGGGTTACCTGCCACCTCGAGTGGTCCGGCGCGCGCCGATCTTCGTGGATCGAGCCACGGTCGCCTTTGCGCCGCCGGCACCGGGCGGCGCGATCCGATACACCACCGACGGCACCGATCCGTCGACTGCGTCGCCGTTGTACCAGGGGTCGTTCGAGATCGCCGAGTCTAGTACCATAAAGGCCCGCACGTTCTGGACGGACGGTACCGTGAGTCGAGTGAGCACCTTCGTATTCACCGAGACTCGAACGAACGCGGCGGTGTCAGTGGAGATGGCCGAGCCTGGTCTACTGGTTGACTACGACGAGCAAGACGGGAGTTGGCGCGAGTTGCCGCAGTTCGATTCACTTGCTGCCGGCGCAACTACAGTCGCGACTCTCGTCGATCTGAGCGCAGCGCCGAGAACCGAGAACTTCGGTCTCCGCTTCCGCGGCTACATTGACGTGCCGGAAGACGGTGTGTACGGCTTCCATCTGACGTCCGACGACGGTAGTCGCCTGTTCGTAGCTGGAGACCTTGTTGTGGACAACGACGGGATACACGGTGCAAGAGAGAGATCGGGATACGTGGCGCTTGCTGCCGGTTTACATCCGATCGAGATGGAGTTCTTCCAGGGAAGAGGTGGTGTGGACTTGGCGCTTCGCTACGATGGCCCCGGCTTCGACAGGCGTGAGGTACCAAGAGACGTGTTGTTCCGTTCCCAGATACCGTGACCTAGAACCTCAAGTCTGAGCACTTCGGCTCATAACAAGACCGATAGAGTGACTGCTCGGCTCTATCGGTCTTGCGTGAGTTTGGTGTACGCCTGTTCAGTTGCGGGAACCGATCGGCACCATCAGATGAGCGTACGGAGTACCCTTCCACATCACGTAGGGACCGCCGTTGTTCGGGTCCGTGGGAAAGGCTTCCAGCAGCTCGGCGGGGGCGAGAACCATCAGGTGTGTGCCCTCCTTGATCCATTCGTTGTCGTCGGTCGGACTTTCTGCATAAGGATCGATGTTGCTGGCGCCCGCGTCACCGGCAAGCATGTAAGAAAATGCGAGCGACTGGGCAGTATAGTCCTTCTTGTTCAGCCATGCGTCGGCCCATTTCATCCACTCGCTATCCATGCACATTGGTGCGGTGGCCGATAGCATTGGCGGCGTCGGCAGGCAGGTATATCCGTTTGAGCCTTCCCGCAGTACGTTGCCCTCCCAGTCGACAACCGTCGCGTGTTCTGCCATACCCGGCCACGCCGCGCTCAGCGCGTCCTTCACGACAGCCGCTTTGTCTTGTGCACGCGCTGTGAACGGGGCAAGCGTCAGCGCCGCGGCCAAACCGGTCACGAGAACGCGCGACATACGGTGTCTTCCTTCTCTCATTTGGTCTCCATTTCTCTGGATGATGAATCCGTTGTTTCCAGGTGTCCCAAGCTCTATTGGCACCCGAGAGCGACCGGACAACCTAGCAGGTGACGCGGTTGCAGTCAATTTTGCACCCTTTTTCACATGGAGTGGTTCGGTTTGGTCGACACTGATCTGACTTGCAATAGCGGCGGACCGCTGTGACGCAACGGCTAGAAGAGATTCAATGGAAGCTAGTCTACACGGAGCCGACCACTGCGGCGTCTCACAGCCAAGCCGCCCCCCGCACGCCGCTCGAGTCGCCGTGCGCGTTCTGGAGGATTCGTGTGGTGACTTCGTCCGTGAATACATGTGGCTGAATCGCGGTCTGGGCTCGTTCGGCGAGGTGGGGGAGCTGCGACATGCCGCCACCCAGAACCACCACGTTCGGGTCTAAGATGTTGATCACCGTGGCGAGCGCCCGCCCCAACCGTTCGACGTACCTGTCGAGAGTCGCCAGAGCCGGTTCGTCTCCGTCGTTAGCGCTGGCCACGATCTCGTGAGTGGAGAGCGCAGTACCAGTAGTGGTTTCGTGATCGCGCTGCATCCCAGGCCCTGACAAGAACGTCTCGATACATGCGTGCCTGCCGCAGTAGCATACCGGGCCCGGTCGCTCCAGATCTGTCAGGTGGGGCAGGGCATTGTGGCCCCACTCGCCACAGATCTTCTGTGCTCCATCGAGCACCTGCTTATCCACGACGATCCCACCGCCCACGCCGGTGCCGAGGATAACCCCGAAGACGATCTTCGCATCCTTGCCCGCGCCATCGATTGCCTCCGACAGTGCAAAACAGTTGGCGTCGTTCATCAGGCGAACGGGACGCCCCAGCAGGTCCTCGAGATCTTTGTCGAGTGGATGCCCGATCAGCCAGGTCGAGTTGGCATTCTTCACCAGGCCGGTGACGGGTGAGACCGTTCCAGGAACACCGATTCCGACTCTCCCACGGTCACCTGTGTGGTCGTCAGCCATCTCGATGAGCGTCTTTATCGCCTGAAGGGACCCGGCGTAATCCCTGGGTGTCTCGACACGCCTTCTAAACAGCTCGCCGCCTGATGGGTCGAGCGCAATCACCTCGATCTTGGTACCGCCAAGATCGACGCCTACGCTGGTCTGTCCGTCATGCCTGGTCGGTGTCAATGGCTTGCCGTGATCCTCATGGTCGAAGGAGACGCAATCGACCATCTCCCCTTTCCTCTATATTATATAGGGTTCTAGCCGTCTGACTCCTAGCGGCCTATCGTAAGGCAGTCCCAGCCGAACAGGAGCAAGCCATGACATCGCGACGCCATTTCGTGCGTGACTCCAGCATCGTATTCGGGGCAATGATGTTCCCCCGTGTCTTGCGGGCCCGGGTCCGGAGGGTAGCTCCCAGCGACCAGGTCCGAGTGGGGGTGATCGGCTGCAACGGGATGGGATTCCAAGACCTGCTCTCCATCCTCAAGATCCCTGAGGTTGAGTGCGGAGCGCTCGGCGACGTCGATGCCTCGGTGCTGAACCGACGCGCGGACGACGTCGAGGTCGCCACCTCCGTCAGACCCGCCCTCTACTCCGACTTCCGCCGTCTCCTCGAAGATCCAAACATCGATGCGGTCATCATCGGGACTCCGGATCACTGGCACTGCCTCATGATGATCATGGCGTGCGAGGCGGGGAAAGACGTATACGTGGAGAAGCCCCTCGCCAATTCGATTGGCGAGTGCGATCTGATGGTCGCTGCCGCGGAGCAGTATGGAACGGTCGTCCAGGCCGGACAATGGCAGCGGAGCGGATCGCATTGGAGCGACGCGGCCGCGTACGTGCAGTCAGGGGAGATCGGCCGTATCCGTCTCGTCAAAGCGTGGGCGTACCAGGGATGGATGAAGGCCATACCGGTCAAGCCGGATGGTCCGGTCCCGGAAGGAGTCGACTACGATATGTGGCTCGGGCCGGCCCCAGACCGCCCGTTCAACCCGAACAGATTCCACTTCAACTTCCGCTGGTTCTGGGATTACGCGGGAGGGCTCATGACCGACTGGGGCGTGCACATGATCGACATGGTACACTACGCCATGGGCGACGCGGGCCCGAAAGGTGTGGCGGCTAACGGAGGGAAGTTCGCTTACCCCGACGATGCGTCCGAGACACCGGACACGCTGCAGGCCACCTTCGAGTTCGACGACTATTCGATGCTGTGGGAACACGCAACGGGGATCGATCTCGGGCCGTACGGGCGCAACCACGGCGTCGCGTTCATCGGGAATCGAGGAACGGTCGTAGCGGACCGCCAGAAGTGGGAGGTTATCCCCGAGACTGAAACCATCGACCGCAAGCTCTCCTACCTGACCACGCCGATGCCGGTCCAGCAACGACGGGATGACGGTGGGCTGGATGCCCATATGGTGAACTTCGTCGAGTGTATCAAGACGCGGGAGCAGCCGAAGTGTAACGCAGCCGTGGCCGCCCGTGCGGCGGTGACCGCCCACCTCGGTAACATCGCGTTCCAGACGGACCGTCGGCTGACGTGGGATGACGCGACACAGACGTTCCCGCGTGACGAAGAGGCGAATGCAATGCTGTTGCCTGAGTATCGTTCACCTTGGACGCTCCCGTCGGTATGAGTACCGGGAGAGCGGTTTTCGCGATCCTCCTCGCCGTTGTCATAGCTTGCGGTATTGGCCGCGGCGGGTCGCAGGAGATGGCAGACGCCGGAGTGGAGCTGACTTCACGGCAAGACAGTATACGAGCAGCCGCGTTAACCGAGGTCTGGGAACCCGTGCCGGTGGTGGTCACACCCGGCCGGGCCGGCGCACATCCCTCGGACGCGATCGTGCTCTTCGACGGCAGCGACCTGTCGGAGTGGGCCGCGGAGGAAGGCGGTGACGCTGGATGGCGTGTTGAGGGTGGCGCCATGACGGTCGTGCCCGGGTCCGGCAGCATAGTGACGCGCCGGGGGTTCGGCGACATCCAGCTCCATATCGAATGGCGTGCGCCGGCGGAGATTGAGAGTGAAGGCCAGGGCCGCGGCAACAGCGGTGTCTACTTCATGGAGCTCTACGAGATCCAGGTCCTCGACTCGTACGAGAACAGCACCTACCCGAACGGGCAGGCGGGCTCCATCTACAAGCAGCACATCCCGTTGGTGAACGCCTCTCGAGGACCCGGTGAGTGGCAGACCTACGACGTTATCTTCACGGCGCCGCGCTTCGACGCGGATGGGACGCTTGTTAGCCCGGCGTACATAACGGCCTTCCACAACGGCGTGTTGATCCAGAACCACGCAGAGCTCCGAGGCCCAACAGAGTGGATCGGCGAGCCGGAGTACAAAGCGCACGCCGACCGGGCTCCTATCCTGCTTCAGGACCACGGCAATCCGGTCAGCTACCGCAACATCTGGGTGCGGGAGATCGCGGGAGTTTCTTGAGTCGAAGTATTGAACTACGATATCTGCCGGTCGCCCGCTTCCCTGGGAATGGTTCGGTTGGAAGGGGAGGGGCGACCGTTTGGAGAGAGGAGAGTTCTGTCACATGGTCATTCGTTCGTGGCATAGAACCACGTCCGGCCTGATCCGGATCCAGTTACCGACGCTTGCAGCTCTACTGCTCATTCCCATGTCCTCCGCCACTGCGCAAGATCCTCCTCGACTCAGCGAGCACTCGATCGCAGAGGTCATCGCCGCCATGACGGTAGCGGAAAAGGTCAAAGTTCTGGTCGGGATGGGATTCATACTGAACATTCCGATGCCCGCTGAGGCGGACCCGGAGGACGCGCCGAGCATCCCCGGGCTCCCGCCGATGGACCCGGAAGACGCAAAGGTGCCGGAGAAGGTTCCCGGAGCGGCCGGACGGACGCACGCCATACCGAGGCTCGGCATCCCGTCACTGACGCTGGCTGACGGGCCGGCCGGCGTACGCATAACCCCGGTCCGCGAAGGCGATCCCGACCGAACGTTTCACGCAACAGCATTCCCGGTTGCGACACTCACGGCCTCATCCTGGGACAGCTCACTGGTTAGAGCTGTGGGCAAGGCGTTCGGCAGCGAGGTCCGCGAGTACGGCGTGGACATCCTTCTCGCTCCCGGGATGAACATTCACCGCAACCCGCTGGGCGGCCGCAACTTCGAGTACTATTCGGAGGACCCGTTTCTCTCCGGCAGTCTCGCCGCCGCC
Source organism: Gemmatimonadota bacterium (assembly GCA_039588335.1). Classification (GTDB taxonomy): domain Bacteria; phylum Gemmatimonadota; class Gemmatimonadetes; order Gemmatimonadales; family GWC2-71-9. Next base: position 8,423 of record JBDGZZ010000111.1, read on the forward strand.
TTCGTGGATGGTGTGGAGTCGGAAGGCGTCGGTACGGCCCCGAAGCACTTCGCCGCGAACAACCAGGAGTTCAACCGGATGAAGTTGGACACGAAGGTCAGCGAGCGAGCTTTGAGAGAGGTTTACCTAAGGGGGTTCGAGATCGCGGTCAGGAATGCGCGGCCGTGGTCGGTGATGACATCCTACAACTTGATCAACGGTACGTGGGCGCCTGAGAGCCGCGAGCTCCTGACGACCATCCTCCGCGACGAGTGGGGCTTCGAGGGGTTCGTGATGACGGACTGGTTCGGCGGCAACGATGCCGTAGCAATGATGAAGGCCGGCAATGACGTTCTCATGCCGGGAATTGTGCCACAGACGAACGCCATACTCGAAGCCGTGGAGAATGGGACGCTGAGCGAGGCGCAACTGGACGAGAACGTGGAGCGGGTGCTCCGTGTCGTCCTGCAGTCGCCGACATTCAAGGGATACGAATACTCGGACCAGCCGGACCTCGAGAGGCATGCGCAGATCGCGCGCCATGCGGCAACGCAGGGCATGGTGCTCCTGAAGAACGATGACCATGCGTTGCCCCTGCCTACGTCCGGCACGGTGGCTCTGTTCGGGAACACTGGATACGAACTCATAGTGGGCGGGACCGGCAGCGGTGAGGTGAACGAGGCGTATGTGGTGCCGCTCGACGCCGGACTGGAGGATGCCGGATACGTGGTTGAAGCCTCCCTCCGGGATGAATACCGCAGCTACATAGCGGATCAGAAGGCGCAGCGACCCCCGAGGCCGATGCCGTTCTTCCCGACACCGCCCATCGCCGAGCTAGCGGTAGAGACGGACCGCGCCACGCAGCTCGCTCAGGCGGCGGACGCAGCCATAATCGCAATCGGGCGCAACTCGGGTGAGATGACCGATCGCGCTGTCGACGACTTCACCCTCTCGGACACCGAACACGAGTTGATACGCAACGTCTCACAGGCGTTCCGTGCAGCGGGCAAGAAGGTCATTGCCGTGATGAACGTGGCCGGTGTGACTGAGGTGACGAGCTGGCGCGATCACGCCGACGCGATACTGCTGGCCTGGCAACCTGGGCAGGAAGGCGGCAACGCCATCGCCGACATCCTGAGTGGAGCGGTGAACCCTTCAGGGAGGTTGCCGATGACGTTTCCGATGGCCTACGACGACGTGCCGTCCGCCGGCAACTTTCCCGGCAAGGTACTTCCGTCCGAGGCCGGCCAGCCCGCCTCGCTCTTCGGCGTGCCTAGCGAAGTTACATACGACGAAGGTATCTACGTCGGCTACCGGTACTACAACACGTTTGGCGTGGAGCCCGCGTATCCCTTCGGATACGGCCTGTCGTACACTGAATTCGACTACAGTGACCTCGAGCTGAGTGCGACCGAGTTCGATGGTGAGATCGCCGTGAGCGTGGTGGTGAGCAACGCCGGTACTACTCCGGGTCGCGAAGTCGTCCAGCTATACGTGAGCGCACCGGGAGATGTGCTGGACAAGCCGGACAGAGAACTGCGAGCATTTGCGAAGACGGGCCTGCTACAGCCAGGCGAATCGGAGACAGTCAGCTTCACGTTGTCCGGCAGGGATCTAGCGTCGTTCGATACCGATCGTGCGGCCTGGATCGCGGAAGCAGGCATGTACACCGTGAAGATTGGAACCTCGGCTGTTGCCGTCGAGCAGGAAGCCACGTTTGATCTTCCGCAGGAACTGATGGTCGAACGAGCGCACAACGTGCTCGTGCCTCGGGTGCCGATCGAGGAACGGAAACCGTCGGGACGGTAAGCAATCGGGAGTGCAGCCGCCGACACTAGCCTCGGCGGCTGCACTCGTACTACTTGTCAGGACTTGTCGAACGCTTCGTCGAATACCCGATCCGATTTCTCAAAGTCGATGCCGTGTACGAAGTCGCACGCTTCTTTGGCGCCGTGCTCGCGGTCCATGGCGGCATCTTCCCATTCGACTGAAAGCGGTCCCTTGTAGCCGAGTACGTTCAGCTCGCGGATGATCACCTCGAAGTCGACATCTCCGCGCCCGAGGCTCCTGAAATCCCAGCCCCTGCCGGGCGTGCCGAAATTCAGGTGTGAAGCAAGTATCCCGCTCTGACCATCGAGGGTGATCGCGGCGTCCTTCATGTGCACGTGATAGATCTTTTTGGGAAATGCCTGGAGGAATCTCACAGGATCCATCATTTGCCAATGCAGATGACTCGGATCGAAGTTGAACCCGAAAGCCTTCCTGTTCTTGACCGCAGTCAGCGCGCGCCTGGCGGTATGAATGTCGAATGCGATCTCAGTCGGGTGGACTTCCAGCGCGAACTTGACTCCACACTCGTCGAATTCGTCGAGTATCGGATTCCACAACCGCGCGAACTGCTTGAAGCCATCCTCGATCATCTTATCGCTCACGGGCGGAAAGCTGTACAGCATGTGCCATATCGAAGAACCCGTGAATCCGTTCACGACCTTGACGCCAATGTTCTGCGCCGCCTTGGCCGTCTGCTTCATCTCCTTGATTGCCCACTTGCGTTTGTTCTCGGCATTGCCGTGGCAATTCTCCGGAGCGAACATATCCGATCGTGCGTCGTCATTCGGATCACACACGAGCTGACCCGCCAGATGATTGCTTATGGCCCAGCACTTCAGACCGTGATCCGCCAGCATCTCCTTGCGGCTCTTGGCGTACCGCTTGTCTTTGGCTGCTCTGTCGACCTCGACATGATCTCCCCAGCATGCAAGCTCGAGCCCTTCATAGCCCCAAGCTGACGCCTTCTTACAGAGTTCCTCGAGAGGAAGATCTGCCCACTGCCCAGTGAATAGTGTTACCGGCCTGGCCATTGTTCCTCCTTAAATGTTCACCCACTTCGCGCCCTTGTCTGACGATTTGACAACGGCCTGTATGAACTTCATTCCTCGAACCCCGTCCTTGACTCCTGGGAAATCGAGAAACAGTGGATCCGCTTTCTTACGTTCCAGCTTTGCGCGTATGGTATCGGCAAAGTTGCAGTAGTTGTTGGCAAACGCTTCCAGGAAAGCTTCCGGATGACCGAAAGGCAGTCTTGTTGCTCGACCTGCCGCCGGACTCTTCTCAGCGACATAGTCGTTACCGCGTTTCCACACTTCCTGTGGAGCATCGATGCGGTTGACGTAGAGGTAATTGGGGTGCTCCTGGTGCCACTCGATACTGGCATCCTCTCCGTATACCCATATGGCGAGATTGTTCTCCTCGCCTATTGAGACCTGACTGGCGTGCAGGATCCCTTTGGCGCCCTTGTTGAAGCGAAGCAGGCAGTTGCCGTCATCATCGAGTCTGCGTCCCTTGACGAAAGTGGTCAGATCGGCACAGATCTGCTGAACCTTCAGTCCCGATATGTATTCGGCGAGATGGCATGCGTGCGTACCGATATCGCCCATACAACCGGCGGCTCCACTTTGCTTTGGATCGGTGCGCCATGAGGCCTGCTGCTGACCTTCGCGTTCTATGGGTCGGATCAACCAGCCCTGCGGGTACTGGACGACGATCTTGAGAATCTTGCCCAAGTCGCCCGGCGTAACCATGTCCCTGGCAAGCTTCGTCATCGGCTTTTCGCACATGACATAAAAGCCGGCTTCGAGAAAGCCCTTCGCTATCGGGAAATGCCAGTTGTTCGGGACCGTCACCGACACGAAGTCGATGCGCTGATCCTCGGGAAGCTCTGATTCCTTCTCGATCATCGTCTCATAATCGGGATAGGCCCGTTTCGGATCGATGCCTTGCTCGCGCCCCATCTGCTTGCTCTTGCGCGGGTTTATGTCAAATGCTCCGGCCACGAGTTCGATCCCGCCGTCCATACGGGCGGCCTTACGATGAACCTCACCGATGAATGCTCCCGGCCCGCCGCCGACCATTCCCATTCGCAATCTTCTATTCATTGTCACACGCCTTTCAGCTTGGATGTACCATGTTCAGTGGCTGGGGGACGATGGGGTAGCTTGCAGCACTTTACACGGCGCCGCAAGGCGCAGAACCCCACCCCGCCACCGCGCTGTGCCGGATACGAATCTGGCCGTGCCCAGCCGCAGGCCTTAGCTTAGGCCAGTCGCCAATCGGGAACCGTCCCCGGGTCTCGCGCATGCCACCTCCACAAGGAGATCTGTCGTGGATGACAAGACAATCAACCGTCGTCACTTCATTGGCACATGTCTCGCCACCGCTGCCGGTATGGGCAGTCTGGGTTGTGAAAGAAATGTCCCCGCTTTGCGGCAGGGTTACGATTCCAGGGGCCTGCCGACCCGAGTATTGGGCAAAACAGGTGTCTCCGTTCCCTTGATCGCCATAGGGGGAGGATCCCGCTTCTGTTCGGTGGCAGATCCGGAAGAGAGCGCCGCAATACTCGAACACGCGCTCGACAACGGTTTCTTCTACTGGGATACCGGGCACGACTACGTGTACAACGGTGTGGTCAGTGAGGAGCGTTACGGGATCCTTCTCGAGCAGCGGCGCAACGAGGTGTTTCTGGCGACCAAGGTAGGAGAGCGAACGTATGACGGTGCCATGAGGCACGTCGAGGAGAGCTTGCGGCGCCTCAAGACAGACCACCTCGATCTCCTCCAGGTCCACGCCGTTGAGTCGCTCGAGGACGTCGAAAGCATCGGTGCCGAGGGCGGAGTGCTCGATGCGCTGCAAGAACTCAAGGGACAAGGAGTGACGCGGTTCATCGGCTACACCGGACACAGCTCGGCAGAGGCCCTGGCGGAATTGGCCAGGCAGTACGACTTCGACACCGTGCTCTGTGCGCTGAACCATTACTCCCAGGGTCAGGAAGATCGCGAGGGTCAAGCGATCCCCGAAGCCGCGAGCAGGAACATGGGCATCCTGGTGATGAAGGTGATAAGGCCACGTGAGACAGTGGAAGGTGTGGCTCCAGAGTCACTTGTGCGCTATGCGCTCAGCCTGGAGCACGTAACAGCCGCGGTAATCGGAACTGACAGTCTCGATGTACTGAGACAGAATCTCGAGTTGGTGCGGAGCTTCGAACCGCTTGGGACAGCGGACATGGAGAGAGTAGCTCGTCAGCTGCGACCATTCTTCGAGAGTCGGCATCTGCCTTGGTTGCGCGCGGATTACCGTGACGGGACTCTGGCCTGATGACAATTGACACGCTCCGGACCCGAACCATGCCGCATCTCGTTTTGACAGCGCTACTCTTCTTGACGCTAGGTTGTCGCGACTCGGGCGATAGCGGGCTGTCCTTCCTGGTCGGGTACGATTTCGAGGACGGCCACGCAAGTGGTCTCCAGCCCAAGGTCGCCGCAAGCTGGCAGGTCGCAGATGAAAACGGGTCGATGGTCTACCAGCTTCTCGCTCCCGGGGAGTTCGGAGAAATCCGCGCTCCCAGCGCCTGGTCCGTGCTGCACGGTTTTCCGGTGGGCTCGTTCTCCTTCAGCGGCCGCCTCAAATCTCACACGGACCCGGAAGTTGTTGCGCGGGATTTGTGCATCTTGTTCCACTATCAGGATCCCACACATTTCTACTACGTCCATTTCTCGGCGTCGAGCGATGGGGTGCACAACATCATCGGGTTGGTGAACGGCGCCGACCGCGTCAAGATCAATCGCGAGCCGGCTGGAGAGTCAACCGTCCGCCTGACTGACTCCGCCTGGCACGATTTCAAGGTGACGTTCGATGCGGGGACCAACGAGATTCAGGCGTTCCTGGACGATATGGCAACACCGATCCTCACTGCCTCTGATTCCACCTTACCCCACGGACTCGTCGGCATTGGTTCCTTCGACGACATCGGGTCGTTCGATGATTTGACGCTGCGGGGAGAGATAGTTAACCGCTGAGCAGTCTCTAGTAGAACAACTTCATGAGCCCCGCTCGTCGGTCCCGTTGGAACGACCTGCATCGTGACGCAACAACCTCAGGGTGATGACTACATCACCCCACTCGGTCACCGCCTGTACGAGCCCCACTCCGGGCGCCCTGTATTCCACAATGACGGCCGGCGCCTCATAGCCGCTCATCAACCTTCGCCCTGAGCACACGATCTTGAGACTCTCCTCGTACCTGCCGGCCGGAACCTCAACTCCTTCAATGCTCTCAGCGCGACAAGCAAGAGAATCCCCGGCCGCGGTCATCATTGCCCACTGGTCGTCAAGCTTGAGATCAAGAGGCATCAGCATGTATTCCGGCTGATCTGACATCTGCCCGTCCACCTCGAAAACTCCCTCGTCTGCCTTTCGAGCGTAACGCACCACGGGCTCCTGATCGCCGAAGCCCAAGGCAGTTTCGGTTGTCTTGAAATACGATTTGTCGCCGATAAGCTCGCGCTCGGCTGCGATCTCAAAGACGTTGCGCCCTGTCAGCGTGTCGGCAGCCACACGGACCTCCGCAGCATACTCCCACTTGGCACCGGCCTTGAGTCCGATATAGTCCGGCAACGGCTCGGCACACCCGGTAACCGAGATCGCGAGCGGGACCAGTACGAGGCTCGCAGTTATGCTTGCGTCCGTCTTCATGATGGCTTCCTGGCAACTACACACCACACTCGATGCGCTACAACCACGGGATCGGGGTACTTTTCACTCAGGAGGCGATTCAGAGCTGCGTCGAAGCCCTGCACCTCGGATGGAGAGAGCCCACCGGAACCCACTCCGTTGCACGTCCGCATTCTCCCTCGCCACCGAGCATGTGAGAATTCTTCATCATGGTCGTAGCAGAACTCCTCGACTAGTCTGAATCCGCCGCGGATCACCTCGTCAATCTGCTCGGGAAAGATCCCGCTCGCGCCGGCCATGGTCCATGACGGATTGAACTCCAGAACCAGGTCCTCGGTATCGCGTGCAACTGCGGAATGCTCTGCCAGGTAAGAGTACTGAGCTATGGCCAAGACACCACCCGGGCAAAGAACACGCTGCATTTCAACCATTGCCGCGCCGCTATCGAACCAATGCCAACACTGGCCGGCTGTTACCAGATCAAACGAGTTCGCGTCCATGCCAGTATTTTCGGCGCTCGCGACCGTGAAGTGTACGTTGCCTCCCAGGTTCCGTTCCTTCGCAACGCGTTCTGCCGTAGCTATCTGTTCTGCGGATGTATCGATGCCCACGACGGAGCTACCGAGTGCAGCGAGCTCCAGCGCGATCGTCCCTGGGCCAGTGGCAAGGTCGAGCGACCGAGACTCGCGAAGGCGAGCGATTGCTCCGATTCGCTTGTAGAAAGACGCGGGAAATCCGGGGCGGTAGGCTGCGTAGTCGTCGCTGTGTCTTCCAAAGTCGATGTTGCTCATGAATCGCCAGGGTTCAGATCCGGCAGGTCATGTGCTCGCCATAGCCCGAGCGCTTTGTCCGCAAACACCCCGTTCTGTTCAGTACACTGTTCCAGGAGCAACTCCACCGGCTGAGGGAAAGAAAACGGAGGCGTCTCGAGGTTTATCGGCCGCCAATCTCCGGTCACGATGTCGTGGAATTCGGATTCTGCTGTGAATGTCGTAGTCAGCAGGTACTGGATGTCGCTCCTCCGGATATTAGCTATTGCCTTCGCAATGTCCGAGTAGGACAAATGGACGAGACAATCGCGACACAACAACAGATCTGCCGATGGAAGCGGCGAACTGGTCAAGTCCAGCACCACAAACTGTCGTTCACTACCATGTCGCCGAGCCGCTTCCGCAACGACTTCAGGCACGATGTCTCCTCCCGTGTAGCGGACACCGGGCAGGTCGACCAACGCCATCCAATCGGCGCTACCGCATGGTACATCGAGCAGCGAACCGACATTGTATCGCTGGCATAGCCCTGGAAGGGTAGTGGCAATCGCTCTTGTCTGTGCTAGGCTGGATCCGGGACCGGCCGAGGTTTCTGAACAGCGCCACAGATTGTTGTGGTAGGCGTAGCGAAACGCGGTCAGCGCATCAGGTGGATCCTCTGCTTCCGCATTCTTCGCAAAGTGGTCCGGATCGAACTCAACCAACTTCCGCCGATCAGTCATTCGCGTATTGCGGTCACTGCCGTGCGCTCTTACGTCCCCTTGCACCCATCCAGGGAACCAGAATGCCGAGGACGATTCCGAGGCTGAGCGAGGAACCCCAGTCGACTGCAGCAGATGAATGAGCGATCAGATTCCACAAGAGTGATACGACTGCTGAGACCGCAAAAGCAAGCGCAAAGACCATCAGGAACTCTCGGATTACGCTCCCGACTGTCGTCATATGTTCCTCCTCGCGTTCAGCTCTTCCATTCCCAGATCAAGATCTCGTTCTCTTTGTTCGCTAGGAAGTCTTGGAAGTCTTCGTCGTCAGTGAATTGTTTCTTTGTCCCGTTCTCATCATAGAGCTCACAATAAGCACAAGAACTTATGGGAACCTCAATGTGATAAAGGACTTCTTGTCTCCATTCGTAACGGAATACCCTGGCTCCAAAGTATGCCGGGTTCTCTGAGATAGAATCGATCTTGGCCTTGAGCCAGACCGGCGTATCTCTATCATAATCGAATGGCTCTACAGTGTTGTCTCTGCTACAACCGATGAATGGCAAGAACAAGAGACTTGAGATGAAGATTACCCTGCGCATACCGTACTCCGAGGGTTCACGTCGTCCATTTCGGTCATTGCCTGTGCTCCTGTCGCACCCATGTCTAGGGAGGCCGTGGGTGCATCGAAAGAGAGTGCCCGACCGACAAGAATCGACAGTAGTAATATCACCATTTCTCGACCGTAATGGACAGGTCCGGGTGGAGGGAACAGCCATACGTAGACACCTCGCGCTTGGGCGTGCATCGCTGCATTTTGACTCACGATGGCTCTCGATCCCATACCTCTGGACGGGAAGCTAAAGGACTGCTTGATCGACGAGCGGGATCCGGCGCTACGTGCGCGAGTGCTCACCGATCTGTTGGACTGCCCGGACGACGATCGAGAGGTGCTCCGGACGCGGCAGCGGATACCCGATCAACCCTGGATCAAAGCGACCCTCGAGGCCCACAAGGGAGACGGCACTTGGGGGCGCGGGTTCTACACGAAGTACGATGGCACGAATTGGGTACTGCTCCACCTGAGTGAGGTTGGTGCCCCCCCGGACCTCGAACCGGTCCAGAAAGGCGTGCAGCACCTGTTGACGGTGGCGCGATCGACCGGCGACCTGCGCGGTGTGAGAGCCCGGCACTTCGAGGGATGCTCCGACGGGGTCTAC
>JBDGZZ010000112.1:0-11894 GCA_039588335.1 Gemmatimonadota bacterium
TCGGTCACTAATTCTCGCCGAGGCAAACGGTGGACTGCAGCCCTATCAGCTGGAGTTGTCGTCGTTTTTCAACGACGATGAGGCTTTCATCACGGTGTTCTCAAGGGCGCAAAGAGGCGCGATCCCGACGGATACAGTTGCACTGTTGCGATCACTCGCCCTTCACTCGAGGACCATCCAACTCCGCAGGATAGCACACGCTGCTCGCGTCAATGTCATGTCAGCCATCGAAACAAGCGGAGATTCGGCGCTACCACGTTCGCCATCCTACAGTCGCCGCATCATGGAGGCAGCTCGTGCAAATGCGCTGGCGGCGGTGTTCGATGTTTACCAAGGACAGCCGGATTCCGCCATCTCGCGGCTCGGCGAGAACGGCGCGATTGGGGAGCAGTTGCTCAGTACACCGGACTTATTGCTGAATAGACTGGCGACAGGGTTGCTCCGGAACCACGCACTCCTGCCGCTCGCGTCTCTCGAGCGAACTCAAAACCGCACGGCCCAGTCGGCGCGGCTCCGCAACGCAGCACATCATGTTCGTCTCGGTCAAGGTTTTGGGGGAATGGCCGGACTGACCGTCGACGTCGCGGATCTGGATCGGTTCCGATCTGCAGTTACCGACCCGCGAGTCCCACCCGGTTACCGGATATCGTGGCTTGGCCAGGGCTGGGCAGGTCTGTGCGCCCACCCCCGCGAGATTCTCCAAGGGCCGAGCGAAGAGCGTAGGACCGCCCTCTATGCGATTGCCGATTCCATGGGAGTCGAAGGTGCTCAAGAGTTGTTGCGTATATCAGAATTGATGTGGAGCCAACCCGTGACGTCCGAGATGGGTGGCCAACCCCCGGCTGGCGGCTGGGCACGACTGGTCGAAGATGCATTTCTGGGCCCCATATACAGGCTGTTTCTCTGCTCGCCGCTAGAAGACCTGAGATAGCCACGCCAACCTCGACAACACTTGACGTATGTCGCAGCTGATTCGATTCGAGTACCAGCGCCCTGGCAAGGATGTCGCGGTTTACGATGAACACCTGGTGCTGGATCGTCCTGACGTCAAGGTGCTGTTGCAGCAGCAGTACAACGGTGAGGATATCCACGTTTCCGACACGGCCATCCTCGAAAGAGGCGCTTCGTTGGTCTGGTTCATACCTGTTGGAGCTTGGCACGACATCGGACGTTTTCACTTGAGAGATGGCACTTTCACCGGCTGGTACACCAACCTCTCAAAGCCAGTTGAGTTCAACGGGACCACTTGGGTTGGCAGTGATCTCTTCCTCGACCTTTGGCAGCCCGTTGCCGGCGATGCGATTTGGCTAGATCAAGACGAATTCGATGTTGCCTCCAAGATGCGTCTAATTGACGCGTCGACCTGCAAACGAACTCTAAATGAGAAAGTGCTCGTCGATTTGCAGGTGAGCCAACGACAGTGGCCGCCTCCAATCGCAAGAGACATTGATCTGGAACAAGCGTTGAGTTTGTTAGATACCTGAACAACCGCAGTAGTATCTCGAAGTATCGCAGGTTTTTGGTCCCTTCCGCATTGATATGACTCAGTACTCCAGCAAGCCTACCGATACCATGGGCCGGAATGAGAAGCCGACCTATGCTCAAAGCAGCTCTCAGAGACATTCACACGGCTGGTGACCTCGGAAGACTGTTTCACTCCCTGGGTTACCGACGCGATGAATCCCCGGCCATTGACGGTGCCACTGTTGTCGCTCGCTGGAAGGGGTTCAGAATCGTAGCAGCTGATTCTAATGTCCCTCAGGAGGCAGTACGCGACCTTGCTCGCAGTCTTGCCGCCTCATCAGAGCGCGCGATTGCGGCGGTGGTGAGTCCCTCGCGCGAGCTATCTCTGGCCGCTCCCAGGTTCGGCCGGCAAGGAATTACAAAGGTCTTGACGGTTTCACTCAAAGAACCATCGTCATTTGCACTACAACAACTCGAGCGGCTTTCCCCTGATGACGCCACTAGTGCGCTGGGCCACTCACTATATGTGGCCGAAGTTCTAAGCGGTGAAGAAGTGAGCCAGCGCTTCTTTTCTGTGTTCAGCCTAATACTCGAGCGGATGGCCGCGACCGTGTCACCAAAGATATCAGAGCCAGATCGTCACATGCTGGCGTTGCTCTCCCTAATCCGAATTCTTTTTCTCTATTTCGTGCAGTCAAAGGGCTGGCTCGACGGGCGGCGTGAGTTTCTCACCAATCTCCTCGATGAAAGCCTGGTGTCACAACGAAGTTTCCACCGAGTATCGCTGCAACCACTTTTTTTTGGAACCCTCAACGTTCCTCGAGAAACAAGGAGAAAGCGATCGACGTTTGGGAAAATCCCGTACCTTAACGGTGGACTCTTCGAACCTCATGAGGTGGAGCGCCGTCTGGGGCCAGTTTACTTCAGTAACGATCTATGGCGCGATGCGTTCGACGGATTGTTCGAGAGGTTCAGGTTCTGTGTGAGCGAGGCCGACGAAGCAGATGCCATTGCTCCGGACATGCTGGGTCGCGCCTTTGAGCGCCTCATGGAAAGAGGCGAGCGGCACGACACCGGCTCTTTCTACACACCTGAAGCAGTGGTCCGCCAGATTGTGGATGCCGCGATCGAGGCAGCACTGACCAGGGAATTGTCCAAGGAAGTAGCGCAGGCCGTGGTCCACCAGGAGCCCGTGTCGGGAACGGACCGAGGCGCAGCGACACGAGAACTCGAGAGGTTGCGGATCCTGGACCCGGCCGTCGGGTCTGGCGCATTCCTCCTTGGATCACTTCAGGTTCTCGTAGATATACACATTGCGCTTGATCCACGGCTCTCCGAGCGCGGCCGCTCCTATCTCAAGCGCCGAATCTTGCGCGATAACCTGATGGGCGTTGACCTCAACCCGATTGCGGTCCGGCTCGCCGAGTTGCGACTCTGGCTCGCCGTAATCGCAGATGACCCCACTACTGATGTCCTCCAAGTTACACCACTACCCAACTTAGACGGCGTCGTGCGACAAGGTGACACCTTGCTCGACCCGTTGGGTGCATCGGCGATGTTCGCTCCTCGTTCACCCAACACATCGAGTCGGGCTGCACAAGCCGTACGCACGGCGCGACGCGCAATATTCGACACCCGCGGCCACGCCCAACTGAAAGGACTGCGGGAGTTACGGTCACAGGAAGTCACGATGGCCGACCTTTTGCTCCAAGAGGCAGAGAACAGCACACGACGGGCCGCGGACGATCTTACTGCGGTAGCACGCAGCAAGGACCTGTTTGGGAAACGGTCGCGGCTGTCTGCTGCCCAGCGCCAAAAACACAGCACACTTCTCCGCACTCAAGGCATGTTGAGGAGCGCCAGAGCCAGGCTCGCAACCGGCGAGTTGCCTTTCTTTTCATTCGACGTCCACGCACCTGATATTGTCGCTGAGGGTGGCTTTTCAGTAGTCATCGGCAATCCTCCTTGGGTCCGGGCAGAGCGTCTCTCGCCCGCCAGACGGCAGGCCTTGCACGATCGATTCAGTTGGTGGCGCAGTGACGGCAGCCGGGGTTACTCACATCAGCCCGATCTCTCGGTGGCATTTCTGCAGCGCTGCCTGGAACTAACGGCTCCGGGCGGAGCAGTTGGGCTCCTGGTACCCAGCAAGGTCACTTCCGCAGGATACGGTGAGACTGCCCGGCGGGCGATGGTCAGGGAGACATCAATAGCGTACCTGCACAGAGTCCCGGACCGAGACGCGGCGCGCTTCGGTGCAACGACGTATCCATTGGCAATCGTGGCGCAGAAGAAAGCACCGCGGCGAGACCACACCATGAAGCTGGGCTTTGGAGGTGATCAATCAATCGCACAGAGCGATCTCGATACGCCTGGTCCGTGGCTCCTGCTGTCATCCAAGACTCGTGCGGCCGTGGAGGAGTTTCGCACCTCCGGGATTGCACTGGGCCAGGTGGCACCACCCGCGTTGGGCGTGAAGACCGGGGCGAACGGGATCTTCATTGGGACACAGATCGACCTGGGCTGTACCGAAGCCTTGTTGGAATTCGGTGATCGCAAGGTCACCATAGAGCGGGCTCTGATTAGACCAGCCCTACGCGGGCGTGATGTACGCCAGTTCTCAGCAAAGCCGGAACGGGTAATCTTGTGGACGCATGGTGACTCGGGACAGCCACTCGCTACACTTCCTCCGAAGGCGGCACGATATTTCAAAGGCCACTCGGCAGCGCTGCGCTCACGGAATGACTACCGCTCCGGTCCCCGGTGGTCTGTCTTCCGCGTGGCAGCATCCATCGCCACACACCGCGTCGTGTGGGCTGACATAGCACGCTACCCCAGAGCCGTGGCACTGGATGAGACGGACGCCAGTCAGGCGATACCGCTCAACACGTGTTATGTCGTGGCTGCTCCCGACCGCGAGTGCGCCCTGGCAATAGCTGCAACACTCAACTCGCGGTGGGCGCGCGCGCAGGTTCTCGTGAGTGCCGACGAGGCCCGTGGCGGATACCGCCGCATCAATGCGCGCGTCGCCTCACAGATTCCCATTCCGCTGGCTGGGGCACAACGAACGGCGCTCGCCGAACTCAGCCTTTGGGCTCACACTCACCCAAATGTCGCGCACGAAGACTTGGACGACGCGGTTGCCGAAGCTTTGGACCTATCCGTCCGCACACGGAAGGTACTTTGCTCCTTGGCCCCTAATAACCGCTGAGGAGCTGCTCTGCATTCGCGAGCCGCTGCGCTGCGTACTCGACCTGGGACCACGCAAGAATACGTCGGATATAGAGCCCGCCCTCCGGGCGGCGGCACTCGGACCATCGGACGATAATTGGCACCTGCCCCATTGGCTGAAACGTCACCAGCAAGACGCTGCCAGGCGCGTTCGTGGAAGCCTGCAGGCTTTCGGTACCGCTCTCCTTGCAGATGCTGTGGGTCTCGGGAAGACCTACGTCGCTCTTGCAGTCGCCTCCACGTACGCCGACACCACTGTTGTCGTCCCTGCGACACTCACCTCACAGTGGAAACGCGTCAGTGCCAAACTCGGCGTCGACGTCCAGATCGTCAGCCACGAAGCGCTGAGTCATGGCAGACGCCTTGCCGCAACGGGCATCGTGGTCGTGGACGAGGCTCACAGGCTGAGAAATCCTTGTACTCGGCGCTACGACTCACTGGCCAGGTCAATCAGTCACTCTCACCTGCTGCTCCTCACGGCCACACCCGTGGTCAACCATCCTGCTGATCTGATATCGCTCCTGCGGCTGGGACTGTCGGACAGCGCCTTTGCCGCGCTCGGCCTACCATCCCTGGAACGAGCCATCAGGCAAGCTGCACATCTGGACCTGTCGTGGACAACCGCACCTGCCATTATTGCCCGCTCCGCAGGTACCGTAGCCGGTCTATCCACGATCTTGCCAAAGCTGACCAATGTTCCTGTTATTCGTGCTCCAGCAGCAGCGCCGCTCAAGCTGGAACGGTCCCTGAGGATTATCGACAAGCTTGAGTTTCCCTGTCTTGCTGACTCGGGTGAATCGTCCCTCCTACGAATCCACCTCTTGTACAGATTGGCATCTTCGACAGTTGCCTGTTACGAGACCGCGCGACGCCACGCAGCTTACATCAACCGCGCCATTGCCGCTGCGGAGCATGGTGAGTTGTTGACTCGCCGCAGTGCCAGACAGATTTTCGCGTCGGAGCATGAGCTTCAACTTGAGCTGGATGATTTTTCAAAGCCAAGGGGATCAGTAGATCAGTCTACGCTCTTCGAGGAGCAGCGGCGTCTAGAGCTCCTACTCACGGAGCTCCAAGGTACGAACGGGGCGAACCCCAAAGCTGGGGTACTGGTGGAGCTCCTGACCCGTCGAGCAGGTCGAAAGACAATTGTCTTCGCATCCGCTGTTGCCACAGCTCTCAATCTCGCTCGCATGCTCAGATGGCATCGACTCGCAGTTGTCGGTGCAGGCAAGGCGTGGATTGCATCCGGACGCATCTCTGTCGAAGAAGCGCTATCCGCGTTCGCACCTGCAGCGCGCGGCGCAACGAATCCACCACGTGCCGCTGAGGTATCCACCCTGCTTGCAACTGATTTGGCGGCCGAAGGCCTCGACCTTCAAGACGCTGATGCAGTTGTGCACTACGATTTGCCGTGGACGCCGTTGAAACTAGAGCAGCGGATCGGTCGAATCGCCCGCCTCGGGTCTCGACATGCAACCGGCAAGGTCTGGTGGTTCGCTCCTCCCAAATCCATTGAGCGGCGACTCAAGCTGGAGACTCGAATCGCCAACAAGGCCCGCTGCCAGCTTGAACTAGGCGTGCCAACGACGAGTAGAGTCGGAAAGTCGGGCATCATGAACGCCTTGCTGCAACAACGGGAGCGACTTGGCCAACCGGGAATGTGCCGCTCCGGGTCGTCGCCAGGTCACGCCGTTGTCCGCGGCCCATTGCAGGCTCTGGTAGCAGTCAATTGGCAGCTCGGAAACGGCATCGTACCCGAACTCATTCTGATTGGCGGAAGACCTCTGGGAGTAGTGCATGACTATGCTGCCATGGACGCCGCCATGCGCGACTTCCGATCGGCGGCGAACAGCACAGCCGATGCCCCCGGCGAACTCATCAAGTGTTTACTGGTGGTCATCAGAGCGCGCCTCGCGGGTTGCGACCGAGGTTCCCTCAACCGGTCTGCACGCAGACTCGCACGGCGTTTGGTGAGGCGGGCATATTCGGCAGGACGACGCAGAGACGTCCAGTTGGTGAGTCTACTGGATGCTGTACTCAATCGATTGAGAGTGGGTGTGTCGTCGGGGGCTGAAAGCAGTCTCCAAGAGCTGTTGGACCTCAGAACTCCTCCAGACACACTGCTGGACTGGCTGGCGGAGCAACCTCACTCTGTGACGGGTCAGCCTGGATTCGAAATCACCGCGGCCATATTTGCAGATGGGGCCTCAACCACCGCCTCCGATCAGCTCTCATCTCCACCCGACAGAGCTTTTTCGTCGTAGTAATCCAGTTTGTGGAGCGGCATGACTACGCTCGATAACACGTTCAGCGCGTGTCCGCCGATTCGTTTGTAGAAGCGCGTTCCCAACACGACCGCTGTCGTCGTGCTGGCATTGTGTTCGCTACGGGCAATTGTCTCAACCAGCTTGTCGCAGCGGTGTGCCAGGTCCTGCCCTTGCTGAATCAGTTCGACGGCACGTTCCGTATCGGACTGCTCGAACACTACCGCAGTTGCCTCCAATGCGGTCTCCACTCCCGCCCGGACCTCCCTGAGTTCTTTGACGATCGCATCATCCGGTAGCGGACCAGCGTGAAAATCCGGCACCTCGGAGAGGTTCTTGGCGTAGTCGCCGATTCGCTCCACGTCCTTCACCAAACTCATGAGCAACAGGCAATAGGGAAGGTCGGCAGCGTGACCTGCTATAGACAGATGAGCAATGACTTGTTTTCGAATCTTCCGCTCTAGCTTATTGACTTTAACATCTTGCTTATACACCCACGTCCTATCTTCGGGAGAAAACTCCTCGCCGAAGTAGATGTCTCCAGCCTTTAACGTGGTCTCGTACGTGATCTTCAACATTTGAGCGAAATTGCTACCCATGTCACTCAGCGGTTCACGAGACCGGAAGATGCTGATCAGCTGACGAAGCATTTACTACCTCCGATACTACTTGTTGAGCAGCGCGTTAATCATCGCGATGAGCGCTGGTAGCGCATAGAACAATCCAAAGACGTAGACCAACGCCCAAATCCGCGACCGCACGGCTATGTTTGCCAACGTCCGTGCTGCAGCGAGCGGGATGTGTCGAATCTGCTTCACCGGGTAGACCAGGATGGTACCGCTGACATTGAACAACAAATGAACCAAAGCAACGGTTATCGCTGCGGGGGCGCCCTCACCCGTTGCCGCCAACGCGGCCAGCAAGGCTGTCACCGTCGTCCCAATATTAGCCCCAATTGCGATCGGGAAAGCCCGGTCTAGGGTGAGCAATCCCGCACCAGCCAACGGCACGAGGAGCGCTGTAGTGATGGAACTCGACTGTACCATCACGGTGACGATGATTCCAACCAGCATGGAGATCGCAGCACTACGGTCGAGCGCACTGGAAACGATGGACTCTATTCGTGTTTCCATAGCAGCCCGCATTACTCTGACCAGCAGCATGAGAGTAATGAAGATCGCGATTGCACTCAACGCTATTAGAGCGATGGCCTGCAACTGGTGCGATTCGAAGAGCCATGCAATCACAGCCTTGACGGGGGTGAGCGCTACTTTCAGAAGCCCTTTTATCGGACTGTCATAGTCCGGTCCGCCGAGTCCAGTTAGAAACATCGAGAGCGCCGTAGCCGTCCGCTCCAGAAACCCCGTCAGCAACTCTAGTGGCAGTAGCACGGCAACGGAGATGTAGTTGAAAAAATCGTGGCATGTTGCTACTGAGAAAGCACGACGAAATTCCTCCGGTCGTCCCATGTGCGCTAGAGAAACGATCGTGTTTGTAACGGTCGTGCCGATGTTGGCACCCATGACCATGGGTACCGCGTTTGCCACCGGAAGCGTCCCGGAAGCAACGAAGCCAACGATCATCGTCGTTGTGACCGAAGAACTCTGCATGAGCGTGGTCGCGAGAATACCGACCATCAAACCGATGAAAGGATTTTCCGTGGCGGCAAAGAATGACTCGACGAAATCTCGGCCGAGCGATTTGAACCCGTCCCCTAAACCGTTGACGGCGATCAGGAAGACGAACAACAGAACGAGAACTGTCATCAGACGCGCAGCCGGGTGTGCCACCAGGGCTACATGTCCTTTGGGATGTGGCGAGCCACCTATCATGGGCAGACTCGTTTAGGAGTGGAAGCAGTTCGCACTCGAATGAGGGCTCCGTCAAGCAGGAAGTACCAAGTTTACATCGCAGCAAATCTTACCGCGTAACTCTTTACAAATCAAGCAGATAAAAAGCCTCTTGCCTCAATATAACTTCGTGCTATATTCGGGTGTATATGACCGAACAAACACCGAAGATCGCTGCCGGAGGTGCCGCTCTTCCTCTGCCTCTACGTCACAGGAAAGAAGCCGACCAACCGTCATCTCATCTAGCAATGCGCTGTCCCGAGTGTGGTGGTAACGTTTTTCCGGCTTCCGGGTGTTTCTTCTGTCCGACCTGTGGTTGGGGGAGGTGCGGGTGAGAGACGAGCACAGCGTCACAATTTCTCTCTTCAACTCCAATGAGCGAGCGGGTACTCGGGCAGGCCGATGCGAACGAGACCAACCGGATACCAGTGAGCTCACAGTACTCGACCAACGCATCCGCGGTACGAAATTCATCGATCTCAGTATCAAGTCGGTCATCAACTCCCCTGAAAGCACCGGTATGGGGTTCTGGTCAATCAATCCCTATGTGGGATGTGAATTCGGATGCACCTATTGCTCTGCTCGGTACGCGCACCGGTACGTGATGGAGCGGGCCTATGAAGCCGGTCGAGTATCTGCGGAAGAAATCTCCCGGTTTCAAGAATCGGCCAATTGGGAAATTTTCGAGCGACACATTTTCGTCAAACGACGTCAAGCCGTACTAGCGGCGCTCGAACGAGATTTCGTCAAAAGTCGCTCAAAGATTTCTTCTGGTTTCACTGACCCCATCGTGATCGGAACAGCAACAGATCCTTACCAACCAGCCGAGCGCCGTTTCCGAATCACACACTCCATACTCGAGTGGCTCCTCACCACTCGTGGGCTCACCGTGAGCATCATTACAAAGAGTCCTCTCATCTGTCGTGACATAGAATTGCTGCAACAGCTTCAAGTCAAGCATCGATTGGTGATATACGTTTCTCTCATCAGTGCTCATGTCAAGGTCATAAAACTTTTCGAAGCCCGCTCCCCCATGCCGCACACGAGACTCGCCGCGCTCCGGAAGCTGCGAAAGGCCGGTATCACTGTCGGCATCAACGCTGCCCCTGTTCTTCCCGGTATAACAGACTCAGCCTTCCAGATCGACTCACTCATGGCAATGGCGGCTAAGGCTGGCGCCGGCTTTGTTCATCCATCAGTATTGCGAAGCTATCCTTCGGTTCGTGATGGATACCTGCCGGTCGTCAAACAGCATTTCCCCGACCTCATTCCTCGATATTACGTCGCCTATCGAAAAAACTGGGATGCACCGCCTGACTACGTGACCGCAGTCCAACGTCGCTTTCAACGTGCGGCGGGAAAATACGGGATGACTGTTGCAGATCCATTGCAGGTCAGAGAACAAGAGCAGAGAAAACTCGAAACGCAGTTGAGTTTGCTATGAGCAGCATGGAACGATGGCAGAGTGGGATGCGGAAATGGCGAACGGGAAGCGGGCCACGGGACACATCCTCTTCTCCGGACCACCCAGAGATGGCATGCAGAGGAAAGCTTCACAGTGAGCTAGCTGTTTGCGTCTGGATTCCTCACTTTGCGCTACGCTGTGAGGAACAACGGCGACCCGATTTCATCCCACGGCCTACCGCCCTCCTAGCACTACAGGAGGTACGCCGACTTTGGCAAATCTCACCCAGGGCCCGACGTGCAGGTGTCAAGTCTGGCATGACAGTAAGCCAGGCAGTTGGGCTCTGCCCTTCTCTCACACTATGGGAACCTGATCCGGTTTACTACGACGAGCAATTTTCGCGTTTGCTTCTTGCACTTGGCAATGTGAGTCCCGTTGTCGAACCGGTCGAATTGGGACGGGCATTTGTTGGGGTAGATGGGTTAGAAGGACTCTACGGATCACCAGACGAGCAGGTAGGTGCCATCAGAAGAGCCATTACAGGAAGCGGTCAGGGAACAGAAACCAGGCTTTCTGTTCGTCTGGGCTGGGGTCGTGGAAAGTTTGCAGCCTGGGTAGCAGCTACTCGAGCCAAACCAGATCAGCCTGTGATTATCACTGACTTGGACCGGGCGAACTTTCTCGCATTACAACCTGTCGGTGTGCTGCAATCAGATCCAGATACACATAGGAGATTACGGCAACTTGGCATTAAGACACTCAGTGACCTGTGTCGGCTGCCTGAGGTAGCCGTCGTTTCACAGTTCGGCAAAGAGGGCCGCCGCATCTGGGCGCTTGCAAGCGGGAAGGTGGTTGACCCAGCTATTGGATTGGAGAGACCTGAGCCAATCGTGGTCGAGTTCGATTTTCCCAATCCGGTAGCCGACCGTGTGATGCTAACTCATGCCCTCGAACGGCTAATAGAGCGCGCACTGCGTCACCCACGACGCACCGGATGGCGAGTCCTCGAAGTGCAGGTCCACGCGCGACAAGAGACCGGATCTTCATGGATGATTCGTACCACACTCAAGGATCCTTCGGCCGACTGTACCCACATTGCTGCTCCCCTCAAGTCACGTATCGAACAAGCACCACCCACCAGTGCGGTCGAGACTCTTGTGGTGGAATTCACAGCTTTCGCGCGCGGTACCGAAAAACTACAGCTCTTTGCCAAAGAGGCAAATAGTTCGGCGCGGGCCGGACGTAGAAGTGCATTGCGAACAGCCGTGCGTGAAATACAAACCAGATTCCAGGGCACCGGTCTCTATCACATTGTTGAGATCCAGCCACTGTCACGGATTCTCGAACGCCGCTACGCTCTGATCAACTATGACCCATAATCGAGTACGGCCGCTGAACCTTCCCCAACCTGTACTCGTAACGTGCGACAATCGAGGGCAGCTGGTGGCCGTCGCCGACAGTTCCCGGCATTCAGCCGCGTTTCCGCTCTGCAGTTCCACATGTAATGAAGGCCAGGAAAGTGCGGTGATGACAGAAGAGTCTAAGTCGATAGAAGCTGTCATAGAAGTTTGGCGTGTCGACGACGAGTGGTGGCGGGAAGTCATATCACGACGGTATTTGGAGGTCGTTCTGGAGGGAGGAAGTCACGTGGTGCTGTACGAAGATCTCGTTACCGGTGACTGG
>JBDGZZ010000113.1:0-11842 GCA_039588335.1 Gemmatimonadota bacterium
GACCGACTCGCTCGAAGCCCATCGCAAGATCTTGCTGGAAATGGTGGCGTCGGAGAACCGCGAGTTGGACGTGGATCCGCTGTGCGGTTACGCATCGCAGGAACTGACGAGTCTTGTCGACCGCTACGAGGCCAGGACTGGACGGTTCCAAGGCAAACAATCGGGCCAGAGCCGGGACGATGACGACAACCCATTCATCGTGCGCGACTACGATCTCTGCATTTCCTGCTATCGCTGCGTTCGCGTCTGCGCAGAGCAAGAAGGTGACTACGCGATCAGCATCATGAACCGCGGGTTCGATACGCAGATAACGACTGAGTTCGAGGGTTTGCTGGGAGACTCAGCCTGCACGTTCTGCGGGCAGTGTGTACAGACCTGTCCGACGGGTGCTTTGAGTGACAAGAAGGCGATTCGTGCAATTGGCGTCCCAGGAAATATCGAAAAGACCCGCACCATATGCGCTTATTGCGGAGTTGGTTGTTCGGTAGACATACTAACCAAGAGTGACAAGATCGTCGGGATTCACCCTGCCATGGACGGCCCCGCGAACGAAGGCGCACTCTGTGTCAAAGGTCAGTTCGCATTCGACTTCGTGCACCACGACGACCGACTCACGAAACCCCTGGTACGAGGCGACGACGGTGAGTTCCACGAAACCGATTGGGATACGGCCCTAGACCGAGCTGCAGAAGGTTTTCGCAGCGTTGTTGAGCGTCACGGGCGTTACAGTGTCTATGGTGTGGCCTCTGGGCGAGCTCCGAGTGAAGCGGCCTACGTAATGCAGAAGTTCATGCGTGCGGGTTGGGGAATCAATCAAATCGACAACTGCAGCCGTGCGTGACACGCTCCCACTGTTGCCGGTCTGGCAGCCACGATCGGACGCGGCGCCATGTCGAACCCTCTGGCCGACATGGAGAAACCGGATGTCATCTTTTGCATCGGCACCAACATGACGGAGTGCCACCCTGTTGCGGCCACTCGCCTCAAGCGTGCGCTTGCGAGGGGAGCAAAAATGATCGTCGCCGACCCACGGCACATCGGTCTTGCGGATCTCGCAGACCTGTACTTGCCCATCCGAGTGGGCTCCGATGTGGCTCTGTTGCTAGCGATGGCGCACGTCATTCAACGCGACGGACTGGTCGAACCCAATTTTGTGAACACCCGAACTGTCGAGAGTGAGAGATTTCTCCAGCACGTGAAACAGTTCCCACCCGAGTGGGCGGCGGAGATCACGGGCGTATCTCCAGACGACATCGAGCAAGCTGCCCGCTGGTATGGAGCCGCTGATCGTGGAGCGATCTACTACACGTTGGGTATAACGGAGCACATCTGTGGCGTCGACAACGTGCAGAGTCTGTGCAACCTCGCTCTCATGACCGGTAACATTGGCCGGGAGGGAACTGGCATAAACCCGATGCGGGGACAGAACAACATCCAGGGAGCCGGTGATTCGGGAGCGCTGCCAAACAATTTTCCGGGCTTCCAACCGGTTACCGATCCCGAAAACCAAGAGAAATTCAGGAAGCTCTGGGGTACGGAAGTAGATCTGGAAAAGGGCATTACTAAGGTCACTGCTCTCGACCGGTGCGGCGAGCAAATTCGCGCGATGCTCATAGACGGCGAGAACACATTGGTGTCGGACCCCGATTGGAAACACTGCGAACATGCCTTGCGCAGTTTGGATCACCTAGTGGTGGTCGACATCTTCATGACCGAGACGGCACAACTTGCCGATGTCGTGCTCCCGGCGACGTCGTGGGGTGAGACCGATGGCGTTTGCGCCAACACGGAAAGGCGCGTGCAGCGACTTCGGGCGGCAGTTTCACCGCCTGGCGACGCCAAGCCGGACTGGTGGATAGTCTCCCGACTGGCACAGCGCTTGGGTTTCAAGGGGTTCGACTTCGAAAGTGCCAAGGACGTGTTCAACGAGCTGTGCGATGTGTCGCTCACCTACCATGGCCTCGACTGGGATCGAATCGAACACGGTGAGTTTCAATGGCCCGTCCCCGAGAAGGGGCATCCCGGAACGGTGCGGCTGCACGAGAAGGAGTTCGTGAACGGCCGCGGTATCTTCAAAGTCATCAACTATCGCGATCCCGCAGAAACCGTGAGCGAGGAGTATCCCGTGTGGCTCACGACCGGACGTCGTCTCGCCTCATATCACACACGCACCCAAACAGGTAGGTCGGAAGGCATCGACTATCTGTTGCCCGAGGAAGTCCTGGAGGTCCACCCTGACGATGTCGTGCAGTGGGGCCTGGAGGACGGTGGCTGGGCCGAACTCACCAGCCCGCGCGGATCGGTCGAAATCAAGGTGAAGGCGACCAAGCGCTCACCGCCGGGAACGGTTTTCGCGAGTTTCGCCTTTGCCGATGTACCGATCAACGTCTTGACCGGATCCGGTTACGACCCGGTCACAGAGACTGCGGAACTCAAGGTGTGCGTCGTGAAGGTCAAACCGTGTAAGCGGGGGGTAATCGAGGCAAATGGGTGAACTTGCAGGGCCTTCAGCCCTGCAAGTTCTCCTGCTCGAGCTCCAGCAGACATCGCTTACGCCAGAGCCCGCCACCGTAACCGGACAGGTGTCCGTCGGCTCTAACCACACGATGACACGGTATGATGATCGCAAGGCGATTGTCACCGTTCGCACGACCGACTGCTCTCTGCGCCCCTGGATTCCCGATTGCGCGGGCTTCCTCATGGTAGGTCCGAGTCTCACCGTAGGGAATCTGACGTAGGTAGTCCCAGGCAGCTCGCTGAAAATCGGTTCCGGGCACGACCAGCGGGACTTTGAAATCTCTCAAGGCGCCCGCGAAATAGCGCCCCAGTTCATCATCGAGCTGTTCGATATGCTCGTTGCTACCTGGAGCGTAGACGCACCCGAGCCTGTTCCTGAGTCTCTTTACCTGTGTCTCCAACATCGGGCGATCTGCGAACTCGAGCAGACAGACTCCCTCGGCCGTGGCTCCAGCAACCATGGGGCCCAGCGGCGTGAGCAGCCGAGTCATCATCACCAACGACGAATCTCGTGCGCGGCCCGGTACTTCACCGAACAGTCGCTCGAACGCATCGCGGAATCCGCTCAACGACTCATAGCCGTGATCGTATGCCGCATTCGTCAGAGCATCCCCATGGCTTATCTGCCCCAGCGCCAAACCAAGCCGTCGGGCGCGTTGGTAGGCGTGGAACGTCATGCCGTGATTGTTGTGAAACCAACGTCGCACCCGGCCCGGATCGAGGGACATGTTCCTGAGATCGGCATCCTTCCAGCGTCGTGCCGGATCTCGTTCCACCTCGACGAGGAGGGGCCGGAGCCAGCTCGGCGTTTTACCGTTCGGCTCCAAGGGATAGCAGCGTTTGCAGGGCCGGTATCCCGCCAGAAGAGCGTCACGGGCACTGCCGTAGAACTCCACGTTATCCCGGTTCGGCTTCCGAGCTGTGCAGGTTGGTCTGCAGAACACCCCGGTTGTACGGACGGCGGCGAAGAAGACACCTTCGTACCCGGCATCTCGGGTGGCGAGTGCACCATACATCTCTGCTGCAGCAGGTAGATTCGTTTTAGTCATGGCGGCAATCTAGCAACCCGCGGTGTCGTTTCCACCGTAAAATGATCTTCTAATTCTAGCCCGGTAACGAGCGTCTGTGGGTCAGGTCGGCCCCGATCACTAGATTCCTTGGTTCGGACTTCACACTCGACGTTTGTGCGAGGGCTCCATGACAGATCTGCGCTACCCCATCGGCCAGTTTCACCTTCCAGGCGCGCTTTCCACCGACCATCGGACCGAGGCGATCGCGGCGATCGAGACAACCCCGGCCCGGTTTCGGAAAGCCGTGCAAGACCTCTCCGAAAGCCAACTGGATACGCCCTACCGGCCCGGAGGCTGGACTGTGCGGCAGCTGCTGCACCACCTTCCAGACAGCCATCTGAATGGATACGCGCGAATGAAGATCGTGCTCACCGAGAACCGACCCACTATTTCCACTTTCGACCAGGACTTGTGGGCGCAGGGCCAGGATTATCGAGCCACCCCTCCGGAGGTATCCCTGTCACTACTGCACGCCGTACACCACCGCTGGGTGACAGTGTTGAAAGCGGCATCTGTGAGCGACTGGTCGCGGACCGGCATTCATCCAGAGATCGGTGACGTAACGCTCGACGATTTGCTGGCCTTGTACGCGTGGCACGGAGACCATCACACAGCCCATGTGATGGCTCTGAGGGAGCGGCAGGGATGGCTCTGAACCCAGCGATGCGTCCGGGTCCCGCGGACCCGATCTGCCGCTTGCATTCAGTCTTCTCCCCCACTAACTAACGAGCGCGACAGTTGGTTTGCAGGACCAAATCTTGCACTTTTTCCCCGCTGGTTATCTGAGATCGGCCCGGTGAACATGGACTGCGGAATCCAACCCCTGGACGAGCGCGTTGGTGAATTTGCGCCGGGTGGTGTTTACGTGATTGCCGGCCCTCCGGGCAGTGGGAAGTTCACCTCCGTCCTGCAGTTTTTGAACGCCGGAGTACAATCAGGAGACCGGTTGGCGTTTCTCGCCCGGACACAGCCGAAGCAGGTGCTGGAGCAGGCCCAACACTGGGGGTTCCAGCTCGAACCGGCGTGGAAGAGCGGCCAGCTGAGGCTATTGGGGTTCCACGATAACTTCGAACGCCTTCTGCTCCGTACTACTGACCCGGATGAAGTCTTCCAAGAGCTGGCCGAACTCGTCGGGCCGGACGTTCAGAGGGTGGGAATCGATCCGGCCAGGCCCATCTGGGAGACCCGGGCTGGAACCGCATTGGGAAGCAGGTTCGTCCAATGGGCCGAGTCGTCGGGTGCGACAACGTGGGCCACGATCGAGGGTGACCTGAGTGACGCGCTCTCGCCGGCCACCGAGTGGGTGCTGCAATCTGCGGCAGGAGTCTTGAAAATCGAGAGACTGCCGGACGGCCTGAGGCAGATTTGGATCCGCCGGTTCAGCCCTCCTCCTGATGCCCACGGTCCGGTCACCCTCGAACTTCTGTCCGGGAAGGGCCTAGCGACCCCGTTGGGACGCCTCGATCGACGGAGCACCGACGCTCCTATTGGCAGCGAAAGTCGTCTAGCACTCCTCAAGCTAGCA
Organism: Gemmatimonadota bacterium; assembly: GCA_039588335.1. Taxonomy (GTDB): domain Bacteria; phylum Gemmatimonadota; class Gemmatimonadetes; order Gemmatimonadales; family GWC2-71-9. The sequence goes on from JBDGZZ010000113.1 coordinate 5,113, forward strand.
GCCGACATGCCGCACGAGGTCTTGGGATGGGCCCGCCGCCGCTTCGAGGTGTTCGAGGTAGATCGGCCACTACGCCTGATTACCAGTCTCCACGACGGTGAGTCCTTCGGAGGAATCTTGATATTCCTGGACCGGGCACATAGCCGCGAAGCAGTCGAGGCATGCAGGGCCCTCCGGCCACTCACTGCCGCACCCATAGTCTTGGCAGCCGACGACAGATTGAGAGCAGGCGACCGAACTGATGCACTGGACGCCGGAGCAAACGACTTTCTGAGCGACAATTTCAGTTTCGTGGAACTCACATCGCGGCTGGATCGGGCTGCGAGAACGGCCCAAGGCCTGCCGCCAGTCAGGAAGTCTGTGGAATCTGAGGGTGGGGAGCAGGTGACCACCATGCTCGATGCGTCGGCGTTCGCAACGGCCGTCGTCGATCGGCTCGCCGAACCGGACAGCGCACTATTCACACTCTTGCTGGTCCGGCCTCAAAACAAGCGTGGCGAGACACTGGGCGAAGTGTTGTTGCAAACGATCCGCAGCGAAATGGGTGACTTCGTGGGTCGCACGGAGGACGGCTATGGAGTACTGCTCCAGGGAGCCCGACCGAGCCAGGCGAGTTCGTTCCTCAGCCGTGTGACCAAGGCGCTCAAACAAACCGGCACGGAGACGTTCGAGGTCGAGGTGCTGAACGGCGCGACTGAGGCCGATCGCATAGGGGAGGTACTGCCGGTGGAGAGCCGATGAGCACCGCCGCAAGCGCTCAGCAGCTCGCTACTAGCTGAGCGCCCGATGCCGACCATTCCTGCCCGGAAACTCTCGCGGGCACCCTATTGGCTGCGGTTCTCACTCATCTTGCTTTCCCTGGGAGGCATTACGTCCGCCTTTGTGTTAGTGGTTCTACCGCGCCGGTTTGTACTTCAAGCTGGCCTGGTCGAATCGGGCGTCACTTTCCCAACACACGAACCTCCGTTCGATCCTCCACAACCGAGACCGGTCATACGCCCACAGAGCCCGGTGACACTCGAGACTGTCGAACTAGGTCCTGCCGAGAGCTTCTGGAACGACATTGTGCCACTGATGGATGCCGGACTCTACGAGGCCACCTTCCCCTTGTTCCGAGAATACCTGTCACACTATCCCGAAGACACAACTGCTTGGCAGGAATACGCGGTTGCGCTTATTCGCTCAGGTAGGAACGATGAGGCAGAACAGGTCTATCGCATGCTCTTGGCTGGAGCTAACGATGCCAGCATCAAACGGGAACTCGCCAGGCTGATGCGCGACAGGGGTGAGTTCGGTGAGTCCATAGCGATCTACCGTGACCTAGCTCAGGCGGAACCGGACGACCTAGATCTGTTGCACGAGCTAGCACAGACGCTCGTGTGGGCCGAGGCTTACCAGCTGGCGATCGGCGAATACAGACGGCTGCTCGACCGGGCACCCGACAACCACGGCTATCGCGTGGAGCTAGCGCAGGCTCTGTATTGGGATGACCTCCCAGTACAAGGATACGCGTTACTTAGCGACTTCCCGCCCGACGTGCCAGAATCGACGGAAGCCGCATCGCTCAGGGCCTTTCTCGACTCCGTGATACATGCATCAATGCCGCCTGGACTGACGACGTTAGAGCAGGCGCGTAGAGCAGTGGCAAACGAGAATTCGGCCAGGGCGCATGCACTCTACCGTAGGGCCTTGCAGACAGATCACGACAACCCGGACGTCTGGCTCGAGTGGGTCGACTTCCTACAGTTCCACGAAGAAGATCTACCGGCGGCGCGCGCAGCGTTGAGACAGCTGGCACAACTTCGATCCCTCACATGGGAAGAGCGTTATCGCAGGGCTCAGCTAGACGTCTGGACCGGCAACGACGATGAAGCGAGACTTGCATTGCAGCAACTGGTGGTAGAAGACCCCACCAACGACCAAGTCTGGACATTGCTGGGAGATCTCTATTTCTGGCAGGGATCACACATTGCAGCTGCAGACGCATATCAGCGGGCCCTGAAGCTCTCACCCACCAATACTGAGGCGGCCGCAGGGCTCGAAGCGGTCAAGCAGCAAACGGTTGCCCTCGTAGCGGCCCGTGAGGACCCCAACGCCGGCCCGCGCTTTCTCTATTTCGAGGATTCCGATGACTTCAGCCGGATCGACTTGACGGTAGAGGCAACCATACTGCGATCCACTACGGGCGCAGTCGTGCGCGGCGGCTTCCGCAAACTCGAAGGCACTGGACTCAGCGGATTACGCGATAGCGATGCAGGCCCGTTTCTCGAACTCGAGGTCGTTCAATGGTGGCGTTTCGGTACTGTCCGCACTTCGCTGAAGGCGGGTGTCGAGCAACTCGATGCAGCCGGTAGAGTACCAGTGATAGAGGCACGACTCGAGGTGCCAAACGCCGGAGGAACCGCCCTCACCGCACTCTACAGTCATGGCAGTGCTTTTTCTCAAACACTCACATACGAAAGCGTCGAGGCATCCCTGCTGTCCGACTACGGAGAGCTTTCGGCTTTCCGGAAGCTCGGCGACAAATGGAGCATCTCAGGCAACGGCACGGTGGGATCGCTGCACGCAACGGGGACCAGCAACTTGAGGATCAGCGCTGCGGCTTCGACCAGATACCAACTGTCCTCCGTTTGGAGTGCAACACTCGTTTCGCAGTTACTGACATTTGCCGATGCTGCGCCCACGTCACCTACCAGGCGGCTCTACTGGGATCCCAGGATGTTCTGGGCCAACGGAATCCAGGTGGAACTAAGGACGCCACTCGCCACACGCTGGGAGATCTACGCAAGGGTAACCCCTGGGATTGCGCTCGATGACGAGAGAGACACCCCGGGCGCTGAATGGGTTCCGCAACTCGGTACGGTGGCGGGATTCGGATTCCAGAAGCAACGAGTGCTGATTGCCGGAGATCTGGCTTACTCGCGGGGTCGAGAAGGTGGTTACAGCTCGTTCGGTGCAACCCTGATGCTGGCGATAAGGTACTAGTCGTGCCGTCCGCGAGAAGGCGTGCCCTGATTTCGATATCGATCGCCGCGGGCATGGTGGCGATCACAGTTCTATTCATCTACTGGGCCGTCAACTCTCCGCTTCAAGTCCAACGATTGCTCGTACGCCTCGTTCTCATAAGTCTGATCATCTTCCTCGCCATCCTCTTTGTACGCTACTTCGCGCTCCTGTGGTTCGGTTATCTGCAACACACGGAGAAGACGGTCCGGGGCAGTGAGGGGAGTTCTTTCGTTCCACCGGTGACGGTTGTCGTACCCGCATATAACGAGGCAAGGGTGATCGGAGAGGCCATTGAGACTCTTCTCAACTTAGACTACCCCGTTTACGAAGTACTAGTGATCGACGACGGTTCGAGTGACAACACCCTCACGATAGCCAGGCGTTGGGAGGGGCGTCACGGACGGATCGACGTTCGCGTGATCTCCAAGACAAACGGAGGGAAGGCAACAGCCCTCAACACGGGCATTGCTCACGCACGGTACTCGTTCATTCTCTGCATGGATGCCGACTCATGGGTCGAGCCGCAGACGCTGCGGGCCGCAATGCCTCACTTCAGAGATCCATCGGTCGGGGCAGTGGCGGGCAACGTGAAGATCGTGAACCGCGATCACTGGCTGACTCGGCTACAAGCACTGGAGTACATCGAAGGCCTGAACATGCCGCGGCGAGCTCAGGGATTCATCGGGGCGGTTAACATCGTGCCTGGTCCCGTGGGAATCTTCCGACTCGAAGCTCTGCAAGAGGTTGGAGGCTACGACACCGATACGTTCGCCGAAGATGCTGACTTGACACTAGAACTCATAACGTCCGGCTGGAAGATCATCTACGAAGACAGCGCCGTCACCTGGACGCAGGGCCCCACTAACATTTTGGACTTGATTCAGCAGCGCTACAGATGGACTCGCGGAATTCTGCAGGCAATTCGCAAGCGAAAGCGGATCTTGCTACGGCCGTTTCCCGACTTCCCTCTGTGGCTTTCGGCAGTTGAGATGGCATTCGAGGGTATCCTGTGGCCGGTATTGAACGTCTACGCTCACCTGTTCTTCGCGATTGTGGCGCTGCTCTATGGCATGGGAGAGCTATTGCTCTACTGGTGGGTCTTGCTGACACTATTAGATCTAGTGATAGCGTTGGTAACCGTCTCGATGGAAGAAGAATCCCTGGGACTGGTTCCGTATGCTGTGGTATATCGATTCTTCTTTATCCTCTTCCTGGACGTGACCAAGACATTTGCGGCCGTGGAAGAGGCACTAAACCTGGGTATGGAATGGGGCAAGCTCCGCAGGATAGCATACAGCCCGGGTGGCGACGACGGAAAATGACGACAGGATCACTGGAAAGACAACGACAGTTCGGATAGGTAAAGATGACCGTAATCGATCTGCTCATTTTGATCATTGTGGTCACGATTCTCGTGACTATTGCTCTCGGCGTCATGACGTACATCGCGTACAAGCTCCGCCTCGCCCGACGACCAACGCCACAAGATGAGGAGCCGGCTGAGACGCGCTACTTCGTGGTCCACGAACCCCCGGCCTCTTCCATGAGCCCGGACCAGGCGGATGTCACCTAGGCGCGACCCCGTACCAAGGGCCCGCTCGGCACTCCAATGGTTGAGCGGAATTCTCATGCTGGGCGTTATCGTTGCCGGGGTCATCGCAGCTGGAATGCGGTTGTGGCAGGATATCGACATTCAGCGGTTGACACGTACGCCAGCCTTGGCGGAACCATACAGAATGCCGACGCCGTTGCCGCCAACAGCTGCGGTTGTGCTTCACAGCTCTTACCGAGTGGCGTTGTACTATTCGCACGCCTCCGCAGCATTCTTTCCCGATCCAGAGTACTACCCCGATCTAGCCGACAGGTGGGAGAGTTTGATCACACAGAACGGCGGCCAGGTTTCGAGGGTCTCGAGCGTAACGGAAGTCGCTGATCTGACAATGGACCATGTCCTGTTGGCGCCATCCGCAGTGTGCATGACCGATGAAGAGGTAGCGGGGTTGCGCGACCACGCGGAGCGCGGCGGAGGGCTGGTTCTCACGTGGGCAGTGGGGGCGAGGGACTCCACCTGCGACTGGCTCGGATGGGATGCGACCAAGCGGTTGACTGGGGCTCACGACATACGGGAACTAGAACAGCGTGAGGCCCTCTTTTTCGCCATACCGGCGGGCACCCCCCTATCCCCTGGATTCGGTCCCGGCACCAGGGTGGAACTCCGCTACGAATCGCAACTCGCAGCAGCCGTGACGGGAACGCGGGTGTATTGGTCCGATTGGGCGTTGAACTCTGTCCCGGCTGAAGATACCGACGACTTGAATGCGGCTGCCCTCACCAACTTGACTGACACAGGCGGTCGTGTCGTTTGGTTCGGCTTCCGAATGGGCCACGGGGCACGCCCCGAGGACGCAGCGCACAACCTCAGGATGTTCATCAATGGAGTCCGGTGGGCTGCCGAAGTCCCCACAGCAGAGGTCGCAACGTGGCCGGAGGCGGCGCGGTCGGCGCTGCTGATTACGCAGGACGTAGAATCACGCTTCGACAATGCCGTCGCGCTAGCAGAGATCGCTCGGCGGAAATCCCACCCGGTCACGTTCTTTGTGGTGTCTCAACTAGCCTTGGAATTCCCCAACATAGCCGACTCACTCAGGAACGTGGGAGAGATAGGCAGCCAAACCTCCGACCACTCGGTCATAGCGGGCTTGCCGTACGCCGACCAACGCTCACGACTATCGCGAAGCTGGGCAGAGATACGCGGCTGGAGCGGTGATTCTGCTTTCGGGCTGCACCCGCCCGAAGAGCGGATCGATGAAAGCACCTTGCAGGCATGGCGTGAGACAGGAGGGGAGTATCTCGTGGCCGTGAACGACTCCCGGTCCGGAAGCCCCGAAGTATACGAAACACCGGCCGGACAAATCGTACTACTGCCCCGAATAATCAAGGACGACTACAACGTATTTGTGCAGGAGAGCGCCATGCGCTCGAGGCACCTGACCGATGCCTATCTCCAAGGTATGGCAAAGGTGCGTGCGATCGGCGGGCTGGCAGTAATCTCGCTGCGAACCCAGGTAGGAGGGGAACCTGGCAGGATCCAGGTCATTGAGGAGGTCATTGACAGCGCTCGTGCTCAGCGTGAATGGTGGGTCTCGACGGGTCGCACCGCGGCCAACTGGTGGCTCACTCGCAGGGAAACACTGCTACATCTTGACCAGCTACCCGACGGCGAAATCGAGATTCATGTCACGGCACCTCCCACCCGCCCACTCACCCACGCATGGCTGAACCTACTGTTGCCTGGTGACCCGCACGATTGGGCTCCACAACTCGACGGGCAGCCAATACAGTACTCGGAGACCAGGTGGGGGCTGCGAATTCCGGTGCCCGATCTGACCGAGAACCAGACCACGACTATTATCCTGAAGCCATCGGTGAACTAGGCAATGCCTTCAATTATGTCCGGTACGAGGACCATGCTCTCAGCCGTGGGGAACTCGTACTGACCGGAGACATCTTCACCCACGAGTTCGTACTGCCATGGAGTCCCGTAAGGTATGTGGATGGCATGGCCTCCCGCCTCCAAGACCGGTATGACGTCTGATTTGAGCGAATCACCGACCATCAGCAGGTTAGCTGTCGGTACTCCGTACCGTTTGGCTATCGCTTCGTACGTGGAACGATCCTTCTCCCTCACGATCTCAACGCTGGAGAAGTACTCACCGAGTCCTGA
>JBDGZZ010000114.1:0-11812 GCA_039588335.1 Gemmatimonadota bacterium
GAAGACACCGAAATGGATCCTGAAGGAACTCGCGACACGATACGTGCCGCGAGAAATCGCGTTTCAGAAGAATGTCCCGCTGGACGTGCCGCTCGCGGAATACTTCGAGCCCCCGTTCAAGCAATCTCTGTTTGAAGACGGATTCCTCGCATCATTCCTGGGACTGGATTGGAACGCGGCCCGTGCCCTGGTAAAGAAGGCGAGGGAGCGCCGCCCGCTTCTGTTCCAGCTCGTGCACATCGAGACGTGGGGAAGGCTGTTCTTCTTGCAACAGTCCGCCGAGGAGGTCCAGGGCCTGTTGTCGCTTTAGCCCGGACTATTCATGAAGCGTCGGCGAAGCGCACCTTGAGTGCTGATTTGTCTTCGGCCGCGGCGCGTGCACCGCACGCTGGCGCTCCGATCACGTAGCGAACTGACAGTTGTGGTATCGAAGGCCCAACCGTGGGGTGTCGCAAGTGCACGAAAAGTCGATGCTTCGAAGAGCAGGCGTTCGTCTCCCGTCTCCGCTCACGGTGCAGAGAAGATGACCGTGCGTCAGGGCCTCAGGGAGGGACTGCGGCGAGCTTGAGCAGCCGCAGGCGAAGTGTCGAGACCTGGGCGCGAGCATAGGCGGTATGCCGGCGACGAAGGTAGAATCCTGGACCCCCTTCTCGGAGGACCTGGTCATTCGCTCCCGCAGCACTGGCGCTCGCACCCGCCACCCCTGGTCCCCACCCGTAGCGCGACCCGCCCCGCGCAGAAGCGGGCGTCGGGCGCTGGTGGTCTTACTCGCTCTCGGCCTGGTCGGGGGCTGCGGCGACGCAGGGGCGCCCAAACCTCCCGGCGACGCAGGCACCCAGCGGGTCGATCCCGAGATCGAGGCGCAATTGCAGGCACTGGGCTACGTCGACTTCGTCGCCGTCGACCAGGCGGATCTCGGCAAGTCCGGAGTGATGCTGCACCTCGCGGATCGGGCCCACGCTGGCTACAACCTCTTCAATACCCCCAGTTCCAATCAGGCGCTGCTCATCGACATGGACGGCGACGTGGTGCACCGCTGGCACAATGCGGATCTCAAAGGCGCCCGGCACCACATCGAGATGCTGGCCAACGGCGACCTACTCGCAATCGCCAAGGACGGTTACCTGGCGCGGCTGAACTGGAGTTCGAACCTGCGCTGGCGGCTCGCACTCCCCGTCCACCACGACATCGAGGTGGGACCTGGGGGGGAGGTCTTCGTGCTGGTTCGGAACTTCTTCGACGTTCCGGTGGGGCTCGGCAGCGCGCCCCTCATCAACGACGCGATCGCGCGGGTCAGTGCCGAGGGCAAGCTGCTGGAGAAGATCTATTTCCACGAGTTGCTCTCCGACCGCGCCCGTAGGAAGCTGTGGGAGTTCTGGCTTCGCAGCCTGTTGCGATTCGGTGACTCGATCGACACCCTTGACCTGCTCCACATGAACTCGCTCGAGTACGTGGATCGCGATCTCGCCGGTCTCCCGACCGCCGAGACCTTCCTAGTGTGCGCCTGCAACCTCGACCTCTTTGCGTTCGTCGACCTCGCGGCGCGCGAGGTGATATGGAGTTGGGGAGACGGAGTCCTCGACCGTCCCCATCAGCCCAGCGTGATGCAGAACGGGAATATCCTCGTCTTCGACAACGGAAAAGGTCGCGGTTGGAGCCGCGTCGTCGAGCTGGAGCCGTCCAGCGGAACCATCGTGTGGGAGTATCGGGGAAGCCCGCCGGAGGCCTTCTTCTCGAGGTCTCGGGGCGGAGCCCAGGAACTCCCGAACGGGAACGTACTCATCACCGAATCCGACAAGGGCCGCGCCTTCGAGGTGAGGCGCGACGGGGAGATCGTCTGGGAATTCTACAACCCGGACCTGGTCGAGGAAGCGTCGGGGCAGGCCAAACGCGGGGCAATCTACCGCCTGACGCGGATCGAGAAATCGGTGGTGGCAGCGCTCCTTCACTGATGAGAGTCGCCCACGGTTCGCGGGCTTGAGGGCGAGTCGGCACATCTGCCCGGATCCGCCTTGCCAGCTGTCGGATGCGACGAGTGGCAGCCCGAGAGGATTCGCAGAGCCGCAATCACAGCCGGGGTGCGGTGAACTCGCGCAGGAACGCAACCGCCTGGGCGACGGCCTGGCGCACCTCCGGATGGTGGGGCTCGGCGAAGTCGAAGGCGTGGCCCGACTCGGGGTAAGTCAGCATCTCGTGGACCACGCCGTGGCGCGCCAACTGCTCAGCCATCACACCGTTCACGAGCTCGCCGCTGGCACCCTTGGCCTGCATCCAATCGGCGAGCGTCGAAACCGTCGGTGCGTCTGCTGCTGCGTCGGAAACCCTCACCCCACCAATGGTCTACCACGGCCGTGCAACAACCGCCGCTACTTGGGCGCGGTAGAGCTTCGCGGGTCTCGGCCATGATGTGGAGAAACCCATTCGTTTTGCCCGCCTTCCCGCGGCAGTTTACAGTTCATGATCGGACGTTGGGAAGACCCGCTCATCGTACCAATCCGCGCCCACCACGCGCCGTCCGACCACTCCCCGCTCCCGCGAAGCTCCCACATACGTCTCGTCCGCCTCGACCAGACCGCTCAGGCGAAACCCCGCCCGGGACTTCAAGGTGGAACGCAGCTTGTGCAGCAGCGTCCAGGCGGTCCGATAGCTGTCCAGGCCCGTATCCCACTGGAATTGCAGGGCCGAGATGGCCTTCTTGTGGCGAGCCAAGAAGAAAATCTCGAGGAACCAGATCTGCAGGGGAACCCGAGTCTTGTGGAAGATGGTCCCGGCCGTAAGCGAGGCCTGGTAGCGGTAAGCCCGGCACTGCTCGAGCCGTCGCTCCGCGACCGGGAAGCTCTTCCGATGGCCGCAGAGCGGGCACACCAAGCCCCGCGGCCAGCGAATGCGCCGCAGGTGCTTCCAGCAGGCCTCCTCGTCCAGGAACATCGCCCGGAAGTCGAGCAGGGTTGTCGGAGTCTTGATGTCCTCGTCCTCTTTCACGATTTCGAAAACACATTACTTCCGACTCGTGACAGGGGCGGTCACAATACTGAGCTACGTGCATAGGCACATTCATGAATAGCCGCAGCAGCGGCGCAATCCGGCGCATCCCGACGGCGGAACCTATAGGCGCGCCTGCACCGCCCCGAGCCACATCAACACCCTGTTTCGTCAGCTTCTTCGGAGGACACCGTTTCATGAATAATGGGGGCTAGAGCGGGTCCCTATGAAGCGCGGGGGCAGTTCAATCTGCAACGGCAGAAGAGCCAGAAGGTCTTGTTCCGAACCATAGGGAATGTGCAGTTCTCCTTCGATCCGCCCTGGTACGTAAATCCGACAGACATACTCATTGGAGCGGATGGCCATCACCCCGAGACCCGATCTTTCTCCCTCACCCCAGAAGATGCGAAGGTGGAAGGAAAAGTAGAGCCGGAGCAACCAGGTCAAGCCAGCAGTGTGATGGTCTGGTTTCCCCCAGAGAAGAAGAAATGGAATACAAGGGCGTCTTTTCTTCGTTACATCAATTTCTTGGCCAGATCGAACAGACCTATAAAGCAGCTCAAGGCAGTCAACTTTCGGCCCGAAAAAGGGGCGAAGGCTGACGGGCTCCTGCTGCGCCGTGAGGATCGATTCGCGTCAAAGATGTTCGCTGAGGCGGCGAACGTACCCACGGCTTGCCACTCTGTCGCAGCCGGGGATTTCGACAACGACATGGATGCCGATCTGTATCTGGTTTGCACGAGTCTCGTCGAGAATCTCGGCAATCTGCTGCTCGAGAACGACGGACTTGGGAATCTTACAGTGGTTTCGGGTGCGGGAGGCGCATCAGGCAGCAGGTCGGGGATTCCGTGGTCGTTGCTGACTATGACCGAGATGGTTTCTTGGATCTGTTTGTAACGAATGGCAACGGTGCGCCTCCATTCTTCGAGGACGGACCTCACCAGCTGTTTCGGAACCACGGTAGCGGTAGTCACTGGATCGAAATCGATCTCGAGGGCACCGTGTCAAACCGGGATGGGATCGGTGCCGAGATCGTCTTGGAGGCCGGCGGCATCTCACAGCTGCGAGTGCAGGGAGGGGGAATCCATCGGCGCTCCCAGAACCATCAAAGGATTCACTTCGGTCTGGGGAAAAACAGGCGAGTTGACCGGTTGACGGTTCGGTGGCCCAGTGGAATCACTCAGAGACTGGAAAATGTCGATGCTGACCAGGTGCTACTGATCCGGGAAGCACTTGCGCCTCGCTCGGGAAGAGATTGAGAAGCTTTAGTGTGAACTCCGTCTGAAGGACGTCAGCACCCCTGCGCCAGACCAAAGAAGATGCTGTACCCCTATTCCTCACCTGAGCGACCGGCGGTCACGTAACGATAGACTACGAACTTCGATCGTCGAAGCCGCACGCTTCCGCTCTTTCGCGTCGACAAGCTCACTTCCCCGATCGCCGCGGTTCCGGCGTCGGAGAATCCGATCGCCCGTTCGAAACGCGAGCCCCGGCTTAGCGCAAGCGTACCGGCAGGATACGCCTCCACGAAGCTCGCCAGACCGTCGATGTCCAGTTTGGCGTGGGGAGCACCCGGGGCTTTGAAGACTTGATCCGGATGCATTCGTGTCAGCCACGCGGTGCAGGCCGATCGGCCCCATCCCCAGAAATCGGAAATGTAGCCATCATCGGGGCTGACGAGGCTCGCGTTTACCATCGCCGAAATCTTCCTCATCGACTTCTGCTCTTTCATCTGCGGCACGGAGCGCACGGGGGGGAGGTAGAAGTAAGGAACGAACTGGGCGCAGTTGATGAAGGGCGGACTCCAGAAGACGATCACGGAGCCCGCGAGCAGGAGCCCGATGAGTAAGGTCCTACCCCTGCGGAAAGAATCGACTCTCGCGCGCCTGTACACCTCGGCGGAGAAAGGAAACAACAGCGTGCCTAGAATGGCTGTGTACTTCGCCTTTAGTGCGAGCGAGCCCCGGGTGGCAGCGAGCATCAGCAGTAGGAGCAAACCTAGACAAGGAATGATCCACACCGCGTACCGTTCTCGCTTGCGAACAGAAAGCGCGGCACCCAACAGGCATGTCACTCCCAGGATCGGCGTCATGCCAAGCAGGGTCATCGTGGGGTAGAAGACGATCCTCCTGGCAATCTCCCAGGGCCCGAGGTCCTCGTTGGATCCCATCAGATTGAGCTCCCAATTGGAGGCCCAATGAATGCTGTACAGCGGATCGCCGTGATGGACAGCGTTGCCGATCATCCAGAACGTCGGATGCAGCATCGAGGCTGCCACGAATACGATCGTCAACCTGGGCTTCTTCCGGAGCAGTACGCCGAGGAGTGGTATCAACATCCATCCCTCGTAACGCAGCATTGCCGCGGCGGTTAGAGCGAGGCCGGCTGCGAGAGCGTGCCTCAAGGCCCCCCCTCCTGTCTTGCCAGAGAGAGCAGTAGGAGCGCCACCAACAGGAAAAGGACGAACGGGCCCTCTGAGCACACGCAGCGCGCGGAACTGTGCTTTCAGCATTGAGATATACACGGAACCGAGCGCCTCCGGAGTTATAATGTGGCCGATCTGTTATGTGCTGAGTAGGATGACGTTGCTTGGGTTCGACTTGGGGGCCTCATGGCGGGGACTCGGGAGATCGGCATTCGATCGACAGGCTCGGTAATGGCCGACGCCGTGGGGCTGGCCGTGGTCTTGGCAGCCGCGGATGCCCTGCTTCACGCGGATCTCGGCTCGTTGATCGATACTCCGTCCGCGGCTGCTCGCTCACTCAGCTGGCTGATCATTGCCTACGCCGCAATCGTGCTGGCCGTCGCGCTCACCGCCCGGTCGCGATCGACCGCGGCGGCGGTCATCGCCTCGGGAACGATTCTCGCCCAGGGTGTATTTTCCCTCTACCGCGCTCCCAGCGGCAACACGGGGATACAGCTGCTCTTGCTCATCGCTGTGCTGGTGACCGCAGCAGCCATCGCTTGGCTGACCCATCGGCTGGTGGGGCGGTCCAGAATCCCACTCCATGCAGCGCGGTTCCTCGCCGTGTGTGGCGGAATGCTGATGGTGGGTTGCTTCCTGGCTCCTACCTCGCCACCGGTTCCGCCGGGAAAATGGCCTGATCCACCGGAAGCGGCTCACAATGGCGCCGAGGCGTCCACCAATCTCCTTCTCATCACGCTGGACACGGTTCGGGCGGATCACCTTCCGGCGTACGGATACCGCAAGGTCCGGACGCCAAATCTCGATCAGCTGGCGCGGCAAGGGGCGGTATTCCGCCGGGCCCTCGCCCAGGCGCCGCTCACGCCCGTCTCCCATGCGTCGATCCTGACTGGGGTCTATCCCATCCGCCACGGCGTGCGGAGCTTCGACGCGTCGCAAACGCTTGCACAAGTTCCCCTGCTCTCGGAGATCCTGCGCGAGGAGGGATGGCTGACCGGTGCCATTATCGCCTCGGAAGCGCTGCATCCCCGCTATGGGCTGGCGCGGGGATTCGACGTCTACCACTCCGCACCGTCTCCCTCTACCTATCCGTTTGAGAGCGTGTTCCGGGCGCTGCTTCCCCAAGTGCTCAGCCGAGTCGGTCTCGTGCACGATCGAAGCCTATACCGCCCCGGCCACGAGATCACCGACGACGCGGTCCGCTGGCTCGATACGTACGGGCACACCCGCTTTTTTCTCTGGGTTCACTACTTCGACGCCCATGACCCCTACCTGGCCGACACCACCGGTCGTCGAAAGGATCTCCATCCCGGCACCGGTTGGCTGGACCGATTCCGGATCACCTTCGCCTACGATAGTGAGATCGTGGGTCTGGATGACCAGATCGGCCGGCTCACCGAGGCCCTGCGGCAGCGGAATCTCCTGGATCAAACCATCGTCACCATCCTTTCGGATCATGGCGACGGATTGGGTGATCACTCGTACCTGGGTCATACGCGGCGCCTGTACCAGGAACAGCTGCACATCCCGCTGATCATCCGCTGTCCGAAACGGATCCCAGCTGGCTCCGATGTGGACCTCCAGGTGCGAAGTGTGGATCTCCTCCCCAGCCTGCTGGAGCTTCTTCGGATACCGGTACCCGATGGAATCGATGGCAGCAGCCTCATTCCGCTGCTGGACCCGAACCGCAGCGCCTCCGATCGCGTTTCCTTCGCCGAGACTCTCGCGCCGTCCAGATCTACCGACAAGCTCTTTGCGGTCTCGGACGGCCGGTACAAGCTCATTCGCTCCCTGACGGGCGACGCCGGGTGGCTATTCGATCTGCATGAGGATCCAGATGAGAGAAACAACCTCAAAGAGGAGCGACCGACCGTCTTCCGCAGGCTGGAGAAGCAACTCGACGACTACTTGCGGCGGAGCGCCGCCAAAGCCTCCGAGGCTGCGCCGAGCGACCTCGACCCATCCCAGCGAAGGCGCCTGCAAGCGCTCGGATATCTCGATGAATGACTCCGCTGCAACGAATCCCGCGAAGGCAGGGCTGCTTCGTCTCGTGATTTTCCCTCTGCATTCGAGAAGCCTGCGCCATGGGATCTTCGGGGGGCTCTGCTTCCCGGTGATCGTCGCGCTTGCGAGCACTTCGACGAGTCTGGCAGAAATCCGCTTCCGAGAAGTCACTGAACAGGCAGGACTTGTCTACAGAGGTCCGACGTATGGTGCGGCCTGGGGTGACTTCAACGAAGATGGCTGGCCGGATCTGTGGGTCGGCAATCACTACCGACAGCCAACCCTATATCTGAACCGAAAAGATGGAACATTCAGGGATATCGCAGATGAGGTCTGGTCAGCAGATCCTCGTGCGGATACCCACGGGGCAGCCTGGGCGGACTTCGATAACGATGGCGACGAGGATCTCATTGAATTGGTCGGCAGTGCGCAAGGAAAGGGTACCGGCCCCAATCACCTCTTCGTGAATCAAAACGGAATCCTGGCTGAGAAAGCCAGCTCTCTGGGGTTGGACTACCCGCTCGGGCGAGGTCGGACACCCATATGGCTGGATGCTGACAGTGATGGAAAGCTCGATGTTCTGCTGGTAAACCGCGAGAGACCTGATCGGCGAGCACCTTCCGCGCTCTTCCTGCAGACCTCGAGTGGTTTTCGGAATTCAAATGCCACGCTGGGACTCACGGCGGCGCGATCCTCCGAGCGTAAAAGATGCGCAAAACTGCTGGCGCTGGCTAGGAATCTCCTTCGCTTCAGATTCTGGTCGCCGGGGTCCCTCAACGGAAGAAACTTTGCGCAGCTGGCGGATCTTTCCGGTGACGGCAGGCTGGACCTGCTGGCCTGGGGGGTGCCAACGACGATCTTCGACATGAGCAAGCTTCCTTTCCGGGACATCACCTACGACGCCGGAGCTACGCGCCAGACCTATGGGTTCCAGGACGCGGCTATCCAGGATCTCGACGGTGATCTCCGGGCGGATATCTTCTTGGTGCGCTCCCCGGGCTCCTCGGATATCGCTCGAGCGGGTCCCTATGAAGTGCGCGGTCACTTCGAGCTGCGACGGCAAAAGAGCCAGAAGGTCGTGTTCCGAACCGAGGGGAATGTGGAATTCTCCTTCGATCCACCCTGGTACGTAAAGCCGGCGAACATACTCATTGGAGCGGATGGCCATCACCCGGAGGCACGATCCTTCTCTCTTTCTCCGGAAGACGCGAAGTTGGACGGAAGAGTAGAGCCGGAGAAGCCAGGTCAAGCCGGCAGCGTGATGGTCTGGTTTACACCAGAAAAGCGAAGATGGACCATCAGGGCGTCTTTTCTTCGTTACGTCAATTTCGTTGCCAGATCGGACAAGCCTATAGAGCGGCTCAAGGCAGTCAACTTTCGGCCCGGGAAAGGGGCGAAGGTGGACGCGCTACTGCTGCACCGTGAGGATCGATTCGTGCCAAAGATGTTCGGTAAAGCGGCCAACGCGCCCACGGCTTGTCACTCTGTCGTAGCCGGGGACTTCGACAACGACATGGATGCCGATCTGTATCTGGTTTGCACGGGGACCGTCGAGAACCTCGGGAACTTGCTGCTCGAGAACGACGGGCGTGCGAACTTTGCAGTGGTTTCGGATGCGGGAGGTTCATCGGGAAGCAGGTCGGGTATCGGGGATTCCGTGGTCGTCGCTGATTATGACCGGGATGGTTTCTTGGATCTTTTTGTTGCGAATGGCGAGGGTGCGCCTCCATTCTACGACGACGGACCTCACCAGCTGTTCCGGAACCAGGGTAACGGCAACCATTGGGTCGAAATCGATCTCGAGGGGACCGTGTCAAACCGGGATGGGATCGGTGCCGAGATCGTCGTCGAAGCCGGCGGCATCTCACAGCTGCGAGTACAAGGAGGGGAGATCCATCGGCGCTCCCAGAACCATCAAAGGATTCACTTCGGTCTGGGAGACAATAGGCAGCTTGACCGGTTGACGGTTCGCTGGCCCAGTGGAAGCGTTCACAGCCTGGAAGACATCGCCGCTGACCAGGTGTTGCTGATTCGTGAGGCTTCAGCGCTTCCTCGAAGAGCGAACTGAGAAGCCCCAGAGTGTCTCACAAGTTCCGCTGTAGGAGACTCCACCGAACGCAGTTTGCCACGGCCCTTGCCAAATGGGGGGCGTCCGAGGGCCTTCCTCCATCGTCTTCGGGCTCTTCGGGGCACAGCATGCGGCCGGAGTCCCGGAACAGATGGTGGAGCCGGTAGAGCCTACGCGGGCTACGCAGCCGTCGGCAAATCAATTGCCTGTCTCTTCTTTGGTCTTCTGTTCAGATTCTTCTAGCAGGCGGAAGATATGGACGAATCCTTTCTTCGAACCCAACTGCGTGAGGAATTTGAACGGCCCGACGTCCCGCGGCTTGCCGAGGGCGGCCATGTTCCTTTCCAGGTTCGCGAGCCGATAATATTCGTGGTCTTTCCTGAGTCCTTCCCTGCTTGCCCACACTAGGTAGTCGATATCCAGTTCTCGGCACTTCTCCACGAATTGCGGAAAGTCTTCGGCCTTGGGGGGGTAGAGCACTGCATCGGCGTACTTGGAGGCGTAGATCTTGGTTGGACCGGCCATGTAGACCGCGAGTTTCTCACCTGGGTGAGCGTTTTCTACGAACCATTCGCCGAGAAGCTTGAACTCTTCGTTCCTACGACCGTCGCGGACGGTTTGCGCAAGAAAGGACTGGTTCGAGACGACGACCAGGCACATAAGGGCCAGTATTGAGAGTTCACGAAGGGCATATGTTCTCCTCCGAAGAAAGAGTTGGCCGGCAACCACCAGTACGACGACTCCGGAGGCGACATCCGGTATCGATGTGGACCGCGGGCTGAAGGCTGATATCTCTGAGACATCAGGAACGATATGGAAAAGCCATACGACGGCGATGACCAACAGCAGTGCCTGAAGGATGAATATGACGGACCGAGGGAGCCTGTTGTCCTTGTCTATCAGCCCCCAGATGCTCTGCAGGCCAAAGAGGCAGATGAGAAGCCCTATCCAGAAGACTGTGGCCTGATATCGCGGGATCGGATATGGGTAGGCGGCATGGATGGCGAAGTAGAGGACAAAGAATATCAGCAGCGGGAGCAATTTCCATTGTCGTCTGTAGAGTCCGTAGGCTGCACCGAAGACGAAGCTGATGCAGGCGAGACTCTTGCTCAGCTTCCAGAGAACCGCGACGAAGCAGTCCCCGGCTTGCCGGTCCGTGAAGAGGAGGGGCCTGAAGCCGGTGCGCCACAGCATATCGGCGTTTACGAGCATCCCGGTTCTGTCCTTGGCCAATTCTGCAAACAGTTGATGAGACCCGCTTGGAAAGATTCTATCGACATAGTGAACGGATCCCGGCTGTTGAGTGAGGACAGTTCCGATGAGCCAGACAACCAGAGGGACAGATGCGGCGACAGAAAGGATAAGGGCGAGGACGCGCTGACGCCTGTTTTCGCTGAATATCATGTCCATCACGAATGCGGCGAGGATCAGGGCTGCACCTTCGTAGCGCACCATCGTCGTAATCGAGGCAAGAAGATAAGCCCATTTGGAGTGCTTCAGGAGCAGCAACAGAGTGAGCAGGACGAAGAACAGCAGAGTCGTTTCAACGATCGGTTCTGTAAGCAGGTACACGGTCCAGGGATTTATGATTGCGATGATGGCAACCCAGACGGCGGCCTTGCCGACGATTTCCCTGCCGACCAGCCAGAGCAAGAGCAGATTGAAGGGGTGGAGGATGGCGTTCAGCAGCCAGCCCGCGGTCAGCTCGGGGTGCGGTCCGTCGACGATGTGCGAGAGCAGGGCCTGTAGTACCCCAAGGACAGGTGCGCGGTTGAAGCTGGATGGGATCTGAAGTGACAAGATTTCCTTGCCGGTTTGTATAAAGGCCATGAAGTCGGGGTTGGGTATGATCGTGTGGCCGAAGTAGAGGATTGACTGGTAGGTTCCGAATGCAAGCAAAAGGGCTGCGATGAAGATATCGAGGCCCATTTCCGTCCGGGTAGGCTCAGACACCTTGGCTACACTGTGTTTTGCAGTGGGTTGGTACCTTCTGCCGGGTTGGCTGCTCCTTGCGGGCTCCTGGCGGGCCTTTCGCTTACTCATTCGGGTCCTTTAGGTCGAAGCTACTGAAGGAGTTCTCGAAGCGGGGAGCAAACCCGCTCCCTCCTGCTCCTCGAGCACCTCTTCCTCCCCAGCCAGGGGCCCTTGTCAGCTCGCCACCGGACCCTTCTCAGTGGGTCGGTAGCACCTCCGCAGGTGCACGTCTGTGGGGCGAGCGGTCTCGGGCTTCACCCTGCGCCTGGGCCCCTCGCGTCCCGGGCGCTACGCCCTGGTAGCCGGCGTCGTAGCCAGCCTTCACGTTTCCGATGCGGATCTCGTCCATCCAAAGCTCG
>JBDGZZ010000115.1:0-11793 GCA_039588335.1 Gemmatimonadota bacterium
TCCCGAGAAGGTGGGTGGGACCATGGCCAAGTTTGTTGAGAAGGGTCATGAGGTCCGACTCGTTTCTCTGACCAACGGGAACGCGGGCCATTTCGAGATGGGCGGCGGCCCTCTAGCTCAGCGGCGTTACCAGGAGACTCAGTGTGCGGCCCGAGCCATCGGGGCCGAGTACATCGTGCTCGACAACGACGATGGCAAGCTCATGCCCACTCTGGAGAATCGGGAGGAAGTGATCCGTCAGATTCGCGAGTTCCAGGCGGACATCGTCATCAGCCCGCGCCCCAACGATTACCACCCGGATCACCGCAACACAGGGCTACTGGTGAGGGATGCGGCCTACATGGTTACCGTGCCGAACATCGTCGCCTCGGTTCCCCACCTCATGAAGAATCCAATCTTCATGTACATGGCAGACAGGTTTACGGAACCCTCTCCCTTTGTTCCGGACATCGCGGTGGCAATCGACGATGTGATCGAAAAGAAGATCGACATGTACCATTGTCATGAGTCACAGATGTATGAGTGGCTGCCCTACAACCAGGGTATTCTCGAATCAGTGCCGACCGACCCAGCGGAACGGCGCGATTGGCTCGCCGAGTGGCGAGGATTCAGATCGTCCAGGCCTGGAGAGGCCTATCGGGAACAGCTGATCCAGCAATATGGGCAGCAGGCGGGGAGCCAGGTGATGCAGGCGGAAGCGTTCCAGGTTTCGGAGTATGGTGCACAACCGTCACTCGAAGAGTTGAAGAAGCTCTTTCCGTTTTTCGACTGATCGCACTCTCCTTCTGAACCGAATCGTTCCGTTGGGGCTACTACGTGCGGCACTCTTCCTCGGTGCCCAGTCTCATCGCATCCAGAAATACCCGCGTCAACCACCTTGTGTCACGAGGCCGACTGCAGTGCACACACCGTCGTCGGCCCGGATCCTCTCACCTAGTGACGCCGCCCGCGCCCGCATGCCATCGTCGCTGGTCGCGGTTTGGATCGCGGCCGCCAGTCGCTCGGCGGTGATCCGTTTCTGCGGCACAGGGGGCGGGCCGACACCCAACACCTTCACCCGGTGTGCCCAGAACGGTTGGTCGGCAAAGAACGGGGTCACGACCGACGGAACGCCGGCCCTCAACCCAGCCGCCGTGGTGCCTGCACCTCCGTGATGCACCACCGCTTTCATCTTTGGGAACAGCCAGTCGTGCGGAATCGACTCGATCCCGAACACATCGTCCGGGAGGTGCGCGTGATCCGCTCCCATCCACCCGGTCGACAACACACCCCGCTGCCCCGTCCGCCGCAGTGCCGCGAGCGCAACATCGAATAGCTCCGCGGGGTCCTTGGCGATCATGCTGCCGAACCCGACGTACACGGGAGGTGGACCGGCGTCGAGAAAATCCACGATGTCCGCCGATGGCTGCCACGCGGCCGGACGATCCAGGAACCAATACCCGGCAATGTGATGCCAGTCGGGCCAATCACTAGGCTTGGGCACTACTGCGGCACTGAAGGCGTACAGGTGAGGCACCCCACTCTCGCGGTATTGCTTGAACGGAGCAATCACCGGGAACTTGGGTAGGCCTAAGACTTCTTTACGCCAGCGATTCACCACCGCTCGGAGACCCTGCCACGCTGCCTGTTCGTATAGCGTATAGCTCAACCGGTTGTACGTTCCGCCCCAACTCCGCTTGCCCGCCAATGGAAATATCGGAAACTCACGCGTAGGGGTCGCGGGTTGCACCGCCGCCTGATAACTCGGAACGCCCAGCGCCTCGGCAACGTGCTGCCCCGCAAACGCCAGCGGCGAGTAGACAATGGCTTCCGATCCGACACAGGCGGCGGAGGTATATGCCAGGTTCCGTTCTAAGAGCGGCCGGAACAGACGCAGGAATCGGCCGACAAAACGAATCAGGCTGTCACCGGACTGTAACCACGACTGGCCCTCGCGTCCGGCGAGGATCTGTTTCGGATCGGCGCCGAGCGGCGCAAACTCAAGCCCATTGCTTGCAACGAAATCCCGAAACGGTTCGTGCGTCGCGAGCCGCACATCGTGACCCGCGCCTTTCAGCCCGACGCCTAGGGCAACATACGGCTGCACGTCGCCCCGAGAGCCGACAGTCAAGATCGTGATGCGCATCTTCGCTCCGCAGAACAACCCACCTTAGTTACCAAACCACGCCATCCACAGAATTGCGCCGGCCGTGCCGTCCATCGTGGGCTCATTCGTGGAATAGTCTCCGATGTCGTCGTGGTACACCACGTATTCGTTCTGGAACGCGGCGAATTCGTCGGGAGAGTAGAGCGTTATTCCCAGCAGATTTGAGTAGATCGAGAAGAGCACGGGACCATCGACCAGCCCACCTGGGACCTCCTTCTCTGTCAGTGCCCAGACGGAAGTGTGAACGTCCACCGGTCGCTCCCCATCGCGCGGAATACCTGTGAACATCGAAGTTCCCCAAGGGTTTACACCCAACAGCCAGTCACGTTGCCGCAGCATGAAGTCGTGATACCGTGTGTCGCCCGTCATCCTCTCGTACAACAGGACTTGGGTGATTAGGGCCGTGGTCAAGTTGTTCGAACACCATATGAACGGCACACCGATACCGTAGGGATTTGTCCGGCCCCGTGCCATCGTCCGTTCGATTCCGTCTCGGTAGTAACCGGCGAGCGTATCTTGAAATGCGGCAGGGACGAGCGGATATAGCGCAAAGTGCCCGACGTTGACAAACGGGTAGTACTCGTAGTGTTCTGCCGTGTCCAGTTGCATCCACGAGGTGGCGGCGGCGAGCCGTGCGTAGCGTATGGCGTCTTGTAGATACGCGGGCTCACCCGTGGCCTTGAACAGCTCTGCAGCACCCCACTCCATGTCATCGGCCCAGGTCCGTTCGCTATACCTGTAGGGTGCGCCGAACGAGTTCCCCTGCTGGTACCCTTCCTGGCGCTTGCCCATGTCGTAAACCTCGCGCCCGGCCTGCAGACTCCTCCGGGCAAAGGCCGAATCACGTCCCTCGTCGAGCCAGACACGATAGGCCATCGCCATCGCCGCCGCGAACCGGCCGGCCAGATTCGCTATCCCGGTCGCTTCGCTCTGG
The DNA here is from genome assembly GCA_039588335.1 of Gemmatimonadota bacterium. Classification (GTDB taxonomy): domain Bacteria; phylum Gemmatimonadota; class Gemmatimonadetes; order Gemmatimonadales; family GWC2-71-9. Next base: position 3,081 of record JBDGZZ010000115.1, read on the forward strand.
TACTCCGCCAACCCTTGGGGACTTCCCGTGGCGAAGTAGGCCGCGCGGTAGCTGTTCGGACCCCAGCCGTAGTCGGAGTTGTCTTCGTCCGGCCATTTCCATCCGCGGTGATCACGATCGTCGGCTACCTGATGGATCAACTCGGCTGGGCTCGGGTGCATCTTGTGCAACCAGTCCAGACCCCATCTTGCCTCATCGAGTACGTCGGGGATCCCGTTGGGACCGGGCTGGCCGAGTCGGTTGGTGACGTCGCCAAAACGATCGCCGGCAAGTTCATACGCCAGCAGCATTCGGGCCGTGGCATTGCTACCCGTTATCAGGTACTTGAGCTGGTCTCCGGCATCGTGCCACCCACCCGAGACGTCGACGAAACTGGAGTCAGGCATGGGACCGTAGAAGCTCCGACCGTCGCGCTGGTGGCACACCATATCGAGGTACGGATTGTACCCGCACCGCTGCTGGCGCATGAAGCCGAGCAGGTCCTCATGTGTTTTGCCGTAGGCGTCCCTACCTATCGCGAAAACCGGAGTGCGGTGGTCTCCCAAGCGCAGGTAGTACTGGCCTGGCACATCAACGGCCGAAAAGTTCGCCTCGTAGTAATTGGCAAAAGTGCCCCAGCCCTCCGCTTCCGATGGCTGCAACGTTCCGGTGAAGACCGTTTCTTCAGTGGCGCCATCTACCACGTCAAACTCGCCTTCGACCGTTCGGTGTGAGAATACGACAGCGACTTTGCTGTCATCCTCTAGGTAGCCCAGCAGATTGACCCGCAGGTGAGCCGCGCTCGAGTCGACCGAAGCCGCCAACACCTGTTCCGCGCTCTGGTCTGGCTGTGCCGTACGGCATCCAAACGAAGTCATGGTCGCGAGGGCGATCACCATCGAACACCAGATTTCAATCCTATGCACCGTGGAAGTCGTCATTCCGGTACCTCCAGTAGCCCCTCGGTAGTTTACGTAAAACACCTTCGCTACTGGCCACGGGCTTCCTCCTCTTCAATCCGATTCCAAATCCCCAGTACAAAGCAGCCTTGAGCGATCCTGCTGCGGCCTAATACTCACAGCTGAGACTCACCAAGCTACGGGACGGATTGCACGTAGCCTCGTCGCGTTGGTAGCAACCGGCCCGTCTGCATCATATAGCGCCGGTACTTCTCACCGAATCGGCTCTCCAGAGCGGCCTCTTCGCGAGGAATCACGACCCATCTAATCAGAACCGACACCAGGAGGGTTAGGAACAGAAGCGCAGCATTTGCTGCCATCAGGCCCACGGCCACCAGAAGCGTTAGCCCGGTGGTATATAGCGGATGGCGAATCCACCGGTACGGCCCGACCGTGACGAGCTCGTGATTGGACTTGGTCAGGACGGTCTCGCTCACGTTCCTGCCGAGCGACTTGAGCACCCAGTAGACGGATGGGACCGCGAGTACCCCCAGAGCGACGCCAGACCAGCGCAGCCAGGCCGGTGCGTTGAAAGCCGACCACTCCATCCAACGTGGGTTGAGCAAGTACGTGACGATGGCTGCCAGCAGTGGCAGGGTCACGACAGCTCGCGCGGCGACAAAGGCTGCCCCCTCCGCACGGCGCGCAATCGTGCCTCCCTCAACCCTGGCTCGCCGCCGGAAGTAGCCGGAGGTGCCAATCGCGCTCAGCAGAATCCCGAGAATGAACCACCTGAACATTACCGTGCGCCCAACTGATGTCTGACAGCCACCTAGCCGTCGCGATCGGCCAGACTACTCGTCGGCACGACAGGGTTCTCGAGCCGCTCGCCATCCCGCTCCACCACGAACGCTTCCATCGCGTAGTATGCCGGAAGGCCCAGCCGTTCCAACTCCGCCGCCAGAGCCTGGTTGCGATCTTCGACTCGCTCCCAAAACTCGCGCGGGTCGTGTCCGGGAAACGGCGCCTCGTCCTTCTGCGATTGATGGCGATAGATCGCGAGAATCTTGAGCCGAAGATCGGCCTGGGACATCGGTACGAGCACGCTCGCTTCCGACACGGGCCACTCGTGCCATGCCCCGCGGTAGAGCCAGACCTCCGGCGCCGGGCCACGATAGATCTCCAGCGCGCGCCGCACCGCCTCGAGACAGAGACGATGGGTCCCGTGCGGATCCGACAGATCTCCTGCCGCAAAGACGAGATCGGGTTCGACTTCGTCGAAAACTTCGGAAACGATCGCCACGTCGTCGTCGCCAATCGGCTTCTTCTTCACTGCACCGGTCTGATAAAACGGCAAGTTGAGGAACCGTGCCTGTTCGGCGCTCATACCGAACGTCTCCAGTGCGGAGGTCGCTTCCGTTTCTCGAATCAAGCGCTTGAGTGTCAGGACATCCGGCTCATCGACGTCTCCGGGCTTCTTGCCAGTCAGCGCTTCGTCGATCCGCTGCTCGAATTTGTGCGCGCCACCAGCGACCACAGGAAAGCCGTCTGCAATACGAGTCAACAGCTCGAGGTAGCGACGGACCTCATGATCGAACACGGCGATGTTGCCCGACGTCTGATAGGCCACCGTGATGTGATTGCCGTTTTGATGCAGCTTCGCCAGCGTTCCCCCCATCGAGATCACATCGTCATCGGGATGCGGAGAAAACACGACGACGCGTTTGTCCTTGGGCAGCTTCGCCCGCCCGCGAATCTTCGCGATCAAGGTGTTGAAGACCAAGCCGTTCAACGGCTCGGCTGTCCCGTGTCGTGCCAGGAGTGAACTAAGGTGGTGGTCGCGATAGTCCGCGGTGGCCAGGCGCAGCACGGATCGCTCAACGCGCTCCGCCAGCCACGTCACTGCCTCGACTTCGCGGTTTGAGTCCCACTCGACCTCACCGACCAACCATGGGGTGGCGACACGCGTCAGGTCAGCGGCTGCGGCGGTGTCGAGGTACACGACGGCATTGGGATGCATTTGAAGAAAGGTCGCCGCGACATCGGAATCGACCTCACCCTCAACTGCGCGACGGATGATTCCCGCCTTGTGTTCACCGGTCGCGATGAGCGCAATCTCTCGGGCCTCGAGGATCGTGGCGACCCCCATGGTCACCGCTTCGAGCGGCACGTTCTGCTCGCCGAAGAAATCCGCCGCCGCGTCCGCGCGAGTTATGGTGTCCAGGAATATGAGTCGAGTGCGCGATTCGCGTCCTGAGCCCGGCTCGTTGAACCCGATGTGACCGCTTCGGCCGATACCGAGCAGCTGCAAGTCGATGCCAACGGCTTCCGCAATGCGACGTTCAAACGCCGAGCAATGCTCGGCGCATTCCTCCGGCGTAAGCTCACCGCGTAGAATGTGGATGTTCGCATCGGGGATATCGACGTGATCGAGCAAGTGTTCTCGCATGTACCGGTGATAGCTGTGAATGCTATCGGGGTCCATGGGGAAATACTCGTCGAGGTTGAACGTGATCACGTTCTGAAACGAGAGGCCCTGTTCGCGATGGAGACGGATCAGCTCACTGTAGACGCCGACTGGGCTAGATCCGGTCGCCAATCCCAGCACCGCCGGCTTCCCCTCGTCCGCACGTTCGCGAATGATGGCCGCGATGCGAGAGGCGACGACCGAGTTGATCTCTTCGTCGTCTTCGAAGATGGAGACAGGAATACGTTCGCGCGTTGTGTTCATCGACAATCCAAGATGAGAATAGACAGAATATACCGCCTCACACGACCATCAGCCGCAAGAACAACGGGCAGAGTTGACAAATAGTACTATTAGTACTATTATGCTTAGTACTATGACGAGACGTACTACAACTCCGCTCGACTACGCGCTGCTCGGATTGCTGTGTCAGTCGCCTCAGTCAGGCTACGACCTGAGGAAGATCTTCGAGACGATGGCCCTGGGGAACTACAGCGGCAGCCCCGGCGCGATCTACCCAGCATTGCGGCGACTCGAGCAGGAGGGCCTCATCGAGGGCAAGGTCGACACCACGACGGCCCTGCGCCCGAAGAAGGTATTCCGTCCGACCAAGGCAGGCAGGCAGACTCTCAGCGACTGGCTGGCGCGCGACATCGAACGCGACGACGTGGAGCGTCGCATCGACGAGCTGCTGCTGCGGTTCGCATTCCATTGGGTGCTCGACAGCAGGACGGAGACCCGCCGTTTCCTCGAGAGCTTGGTAAATGGAGTCGAGGACTATCTGGGTGAGCTGATTCGTCAGCGCGACGAGTTTCCGGAAGGAACGCCGCTCCATCCCCGATTGGCTTTGGCGGCCGGTATCGAACAGTACCGGGCCTGCGCACGCTGGGCGCGTAAGGCCCTCAAGGAGTTTTAGGAGGAAGGCCATGATTACTCGACAGACCTTGGTCCGCTGGTCGTGGAGGATCCCCGCCTGCACGGTAGTACTGGTCGTCGGCCAGATGCTTGGAGTTGCGCTCGTTTCGGCCCTGGGCCTGGAGCTACCGGCGATACCCGGGGGCGTCGAGGAGGGTCCGCAGTCCCTGATGATCTTCCCGTGGGGGTTCGTTCTCGCACTGGCCATGGCTGGCATTGCCGTCGAACTCGCCGGCCGCCGGTGGGAGCGGTGGGCGATCCTGGCAACCTTCATCTACGTAATCCACGGCGTCGGCAACGCGATCGAGACGGTCATTTTCACCACACTCGGCGGACAGTTGGCCACGGTGGTGTTGCACCTGCCGCCGTCGGTCCTCGGTGGGTTAGCGGTAGCCCTGCTGTTCGCGGCCCCCTCGGATGAGGGTTTCAGTGGGAGAACGGCGGCGTTCTTCTCAGGATGGAAGCCGGGGAAACTCGCTGCACGACTCGGGCTGGCAGTTCTCGCCTTCCCGTTCTTCTACCTTCTGTTCGGCATGATGATCGCGCCCATCGTGACACCATACTACGACAGGCTCGACTTCCTCATCACTCCACCCATGCAGACGATCCTCAAGGTCCTCTTCCTGCGCAGTGTCCTGTTGCTGCTCGTGTCCCTGCCGGTGATCATCGGTTGGCAGGCTTCGCGCGGCAAACTGATCGTCGCGTTGGGTATCGGACACTTCGTCGCGGTCGGCTTGGCCGGCCTGATCCTCGCACCGTTCTTCCCGCCGGTTCTCCGTTGGACACACGGCGTCGAGATCCTAGCCGACTCCGTTTGCTATGCGGCGGCCTTGGTGTGGTTGCTCTTCCCGCGTCTAAGTCACGCGCGTGAGGGGCAACCCGTGCTGCAGGAGCGCGCAGCCTGAGTCCTTCGACTAACTACTGATGACTCTGCCCGGAAGGGACCTGCGCATCAGCTATGCCAATGTCAGAAGTGCATGCGCCTGCTGCAACTGGTACGGGACGTCGATCCCGTACGGACATGCCCCGGCGCAGGGGGCCGGACAGTCGCGGCATGCGATAGCGTTCGCCCCTTCTAGGGCAGCGTAGTGCATCATCGCATCCTTCTCACGACCCTGACCCGTGAAGTAGTAGGCGTAGCGCATGATGGTGCTAACTGGCACCGCACTGGGACAATCGCTCGCGCATGTATTACAGCCGTGACGACAGTACTGATCGTCCAACGCTAGCTCACATTCATGCAACATCTCCTCTTCAGCCGGAGTGAGGTCCGTGCCCGACAGCGAAATGACTTTGTCCATTAGGGCATAATTTCCCAGGGTGACGCACGCGGTATGCATCGCCGGGTCCTGGATCGCCCAGTGAATACTCCCAAGCCGCAGTTGGTCCTCGGTTTGGATTCCGTATCGTTCGACGAAGGGCCGCGTGCGCTCGAACACATCCTTCCGGCGCTGCGCGCTGGTCTCGAACCGTTGGATCACCTCCGCCCGATTAGTACCTTGACGCATCAGACCCTCGATGTACCGCTCCTGTTGTTCCGTGAGGTTGTCAGGGTCGAACGGCTCGTGGTGCAGGACCCCCGGGGCGGTCTTTATCGCGGCGGTCCCGACGTTGTTTGCCGTGCAGGCCGCAAGAATCTGGTCAGTCTGTTCGTGATTCATGAAGTTGTAAACCATCACCGCTAGGTCGAAACGACCGTCCTCCGCAGCCGCAGACAACATGTCGGTCATGCTGTCTCCCCAATCCGGTGCAGCGCCGTGGTGGGACACGCCGGTAAAACGCACCCGACCCTCGGCTTTCAGACGAGCCATCGCTGAGTGGTACCCGCTGTATTTGAGTGCAGCAAGTGTCCGAGGCATGAACAAGATGTATGCGTCCAGATAGTCGGTCCGGAGCCGCTCTAAACTACCGCGCACACGGCCAATGATCTCCTCCTCCGTCGGCATGGACTCGTCGGAGTGACCACTTTCGAAGGTCGGTCCCTTGCTTGTGATGAAGATGTTCGTACGGTCAACGTGCTGTAAAGCTTCCCCGATTGCGCGCTCTGTCTCTCCGTTCGCGTAGAACTGCGCCGTGTCGACGTAGTTGACGCCCATGTCGAATGCCCGGCGCAACATCGCGTAGTCCGACAGATGGCCTGTCCCCATGGCAATGTCCGAGACCTGCCAGCCGGTTCGGCCAAGCGTGCGGTAACGTCGGATCTTGGTGTCCCCTTGCACCGGTGCCGGGAACAGAGCGGTTACGGTACTGGCACTAGCGGGCACCGCCCCCGCGCGCAACATCGCTCCTCCAACTAGCGCTGCGCTTCCAGACCTGACGAAACTCCTGCGGGATAGCCGTCCTGGCTCATGATCTGATTGAGAAGGTCCACTCATCATTTGCCTCCGTGGTTGTCTGCTCCTTCTGTAAGGGTCACCGACAGGCCCTACGGTCTGCGAAACAGCTGGAGGAACCGGGTCGGGCGATCGTTCCACCGGTCTACCTGGCGCACGAACTCGAAGCCCGCGGCAGTCAGCTGCTCGATCACTAGTTCCGGCGCGATGTTGTGATACTCTTCCTCTGAGTCGTCGATAATCACGAGGAGCCCGCCTGGCTTCAGCGCTGCAAACATCGTTGTGTTCATCGGCTCTTTGTGCTCGAATTCGTGGTACGTGTAGCGTACCAGCATTCGATCGCAGCATTCGGACGGCAATTTCGCATCAGTCTCGCTTCCGAGGACCAGCGAGACGTTGTCGACGCCGAAGTCCTCGGTGGTCTGACGGACCTGTTCCAGCAAAGGTTCAGTGATTTCGTTCGCGAACACCCGGCCCGTAGATCCAACGTGCCGTGCCATCCCCGCCGCCCACCATCCGTTTCCCGCTCCGATGTCGGAGGCTGCCATTCCGGGCTCGAGATCCATCACGTCGATCAACCGCGTCATCCACGGCCAGGAATCCGCCAGCAACGCTTCGGGAAGCTCGACGTACTGGCTCACATCCACATCATGCTCGACCGAATCCAGTGTGATGGTCTGCTTGGCGCCGGGAAAGCTGGTGTAGGTCCACTCAACCCGCGCCGGGCGTAACACGCCGCCGAAATCGCGGTAGTCGTGTTGAGTTTCCCGCATCGTGCCACCTCGTTCCCCGGTGAGTCGTCCGCCGTCGGGCATCACGGCTCCCCAATCGGACGGTGTCTCCCACCCTGCCATGAGGCCGGTTTCGACGTCGAAGTACTCGATGCGCTCGCGATCCACCCAGGTGCGCAGCAGTCCGCTGGAGCCTGTCGTGCCGGGGGACTTCAGAATCAGTTCGAGTTTGTAGCACTCTTTACCCTCGAACTCGACGACGCCGAGGTTAGTCATCGATTCGAACTCCTCAACAGCATGAAGCTCGGGGGAGTACGCGGACACCAGACGGGCGTCCCTGAGTCGGGCACCCATCATCACGTGGGGACCCCGGTCGGTCTCGTAGGCGACCCAGCCGACGTCACCATCGAATCCGGATTCGTTGCGGAGCGTTCCGTCCTCCCACTCGACCCTCATGAGACTCCGGTTCGGCGCCTCGGCGTAGATGGTCCAACGCGAGGTCGCGTACGGACCGGCGAACGTGAGCTTGGCCACGCGCGACGAGTGGGAGAGAATCGCCTCGCGCCCACCGATCGCCTCCACGAACCGATCAATGACTTCCTGCGCCGAGGGCAGCTCCTGCGAAGCAGCCTCGGCGCCTGCGGAGACTTGGGCTGGCAGCGGAGACGCAATCAGCACCAGCAGTGGCAGGCAACAATAGGCGGGTGTGTGACGTAATTGAGGCATGGTACGCTCCCGGCTCGTGACCGTGCGGCCTGCATGCGGTGCCCCTCGGTCTTCGTCGTCGGGCGGGCGTCGTACTGCGGCGTCAGTCGGGCGGCGGAGGCCGGGAGGCCACCGACGGAGATGCTGGCTAAGATGTCACTTGAGAACGGCTGCGCAAGTTCTGTGTGCGACTACCACGACGCAGAGTCGCGACTCACGTGTACATGCTCAGACCTCGAGCAACCCAAATCGCTTGAACGCGAGTAGCGCCCGGTAGGTGATCCAGGGACTGGGCGCACCCTTCCGATCCAGGTCCGCGTGCATCTTGCCGTTGAGACCTCCGACCATCCGCCACATGCCGTCCTTACCCCTCTTTGACAGGATGAGCTGCAGTCCCTCCTCGATCACTTCGTCGTAGCTCGCCCGAGCCTCTCCGATGAGGAGCACTACCTCGAGCAAATCTGAGTTGTAGCTGTGGGGGAAGCTGAACCGCATCCATCCGGGTTTCCTGTGGCGCGGTTCTGCCCGACCCGCAGCCAACCACTTGGGCTTCGCCTCGCGGCGCTGCTCCGCAGTTGCCTCGTGAGCCCACTCCAGCCAAGCGCGGGAATCTCTAGCAACATACCGGTCCAACCGGAAGCGCTTCAACAGTCTCACCATCTGCTCGATCAACCGACGGTCTTG
>JBDGZZ010000116.1:0-11592 GCA_039588335.1 Gemmatimonadota bacterium
CTCGGCCTCTAGCGCCGGGCATCTGGAACCTCCGAGAGTCATCTGTCCTTGATCGAAGCGCTTCAGATAGGACGCAGCCTGATCGGTGAGCCGCAGCGTCTGGAGGTAACACTCCTTATCGTCGTCAGCCCAGTTGATGATTCCGTGCCCGCCCAGCATGACACCCCGCGCACCCGGATGTTCGCGGCAGATCTGCTGCAGCTTGAGGCCGAGTTCGAATCCCGGCCGCTGCCAGTCGACCCACACGATCTCGTCGCCATAGATGTCGTGGGTCAGCTCCGGTCCGTTCGCGGCCGTGGCAATGGCAATGCAGGAGACCGGGTGCATGTGGTCCACATGCGCGTATGGAATGAAGCTGTGCAGCGGCGTGTCGATACTTGACGCCCTTGGATTGAGGTCGAACGTCGTGTGCGCATACATCGCCACCATCGCGTCCTCGGCGGGCGTCTTCGGGCCGCGCTCGTCGAAGCCGTCGTAGACCTGCTGCAGTGCTAGGAGCTTGTCTTGATAGAGCGACGCGAAGTTTTCCTTCTTGGACGTGTACAGGTCGCCGCCGGAGCCCTTCACCCATAGGACATCGACCATTGCGCCGGTCAACGGGTCTTTCGCCTCGAGTTTGGAGGACGTGTTTCCGCCGCCCGTGTTCGTTATCCGCCAGTCGCTGCCGAGGAGATTGGACCGGTAGACGAGCCGTTCGACCGGATCGAGTTTCTCTGCAACGGCGTCGTTCCAGAGATTCTCGACGAAAGTAAGAGATGCGGCAGCCGTTTTCGTTTCCATGACAACCGGTATCAGTCGGAATCGGGTAAATATACTTTCAGATGGCTCGATGCTGCGGCGACATCGCGAATGCTCATTCCGGCCGGCAGGTCTCCCATCGTTCGCGCCTGGATCAGAAGATTCCCCATCGCGGTGGCCTCGACCGGACCTGCCACTACCTCGCGCCGGCAGGCGCTGGCCGTGAGTTCGCAAAGCAGTGCGTTTTGCGAGCCACCCCCGAAGAGGTGAATCCGATCGTATGTGGTTCCCGTGGTGCGCTCAAGTTCGGCCAGCGTACGACCGTAGCTCGCTGCAATGCTCGAGAGAATGGCAAGGACGATTTCACCGCGGGACTCCGGCTCTCCCATGCCTTGCTCGCGGCAGTAGGCGTGGATGCGATCTTCCATCGGACCGCGAGGGAGGAAACGGCCGTCCTCAAGATCGATGAGCGTGTCGTCGCTTGCCCGCGCAGCTGTACTCATCGCAGCTCTCGCTTCGCGCTCCAGATCCGACCAGTCGATCCGGCTCGATGCTCTCCATTCCCGCATACACTCCTGCAGCACCCACAGTCCGGTGAGGTTTTTCAAGAAGCGGATCGTGCCATCCAGACCGGCCTCATTGGTGAATCCCGCATCGCGCGCGGCATCGGTCAGGAGCGGAGTGCGTCTCTCTACACCCATCAAGGACCACGTTCCGCAACTGATGAAAGTCCAGTTCTCGGCCGGCCCGACCGCGGGAGCGGCTGCGACGGCGCTGCCGGTATCGTGTGAACAAGTCGCCACGACTTCCACCCGCGGGTCGTGCAACGCCGAACCGAGTCGGGTGCCGGATGGGATGATCTCCGGCCACAGTGACAAGTCCAATCCGAGCTTCTCCACGAGCGAACCCGACCACTGCCTGGTGTTCACGTCCATCAACTGCGTGGTGCTGGCCATGGAGACTTCGATGGCCCGGCGGCCCGAGAATCGATAGTTGAAGTAGTCGGCGATAGGGAGCTGAAACATGGCACCGTCGTAGCATTCGTCCCGCACGTCGGCCAGGATCTGGTACAGCGTGTTGAACGGGAGAAACTGAATCCCCGTCAGGGAGTAAATCTCGCAGGCGGGCACTACCTCGAATGCGCGCTCCATGACACCTTCGGTGCGCAGATCCCGATAGCAGTGGGGATTCCGGATGGGGCTGCCCGAGACGTCCAGCGAGACATAGTCGACGGCCCAGGAGTCCACCGACAGGCTCCTGAGCCCGGGAGCGGCCGCCTTCGCCTGTTCGAGCCCCGTCTGGAGCTCCGCCCACATCGCGTCGATGTCCCAGAACAGATGGTCATCGATCTCCTGAATCGGCGTGGCAAACCGGTGCAGCTCCTTCAGCTCGAGCCCGGTCCCGCTCAGCGTGCCCATGAACGCCCGGCTCGTCGACGCGCCCAGGTCGAACGCGAGATACGACCCGGGCTGCTGAGAACTCATAGGCTCTTGGGTGGTACGTATGCGCTCGATGTTCGGGCGCGTGCGACGGCTTCGCGGTATCCCGAATCGCGAAACGCCCGCACGGGATCGAGCGCTCCGCCACTCCTCAGCCGTGCTTCCGCCGTCAGCGGCCGCATGTCCGTCTCATAGGCCTCAGTCAGCACTCGCTCGGCCATCATCACGTCGTTCGCTTGCTGGAATTCGGTGAGCCGCTTGCGATCGACCAGCAGCGCACGCGCATACGCGTTCTGTAAGGCGACGACGCTCTGCAGCAGCGCCTCGATGGGATCCTTGAGGTTGTGGCTCTGATCGATCATGTACGCCGGTTTGAACTCATTGCCGAGTTCCAACCTGGCGTCCACGAGCTCGTTGAAGATCAGGAAGAGCTGATAGGGCCGGACAGAGCCGGTCGTCAGATCGTCATCGCCATACTTGGAATCGTTGAAATGAAATCCCCCGAGTTTTCCGGCCGCAATGAAGCGTGCGACGACCATTTCGACGTTCGTGTTCGGGAGGTGATGCCCCAGATCGACCAGACACGACGCCCTCTCTCCCAGAGCTTGCGCGAGCATGAGCGATGACCCCCAGTCCTGCACGACCGTCGAGTAGAAGGCGGGCTCGTAGGGTTTGTGCTCGGTGAAGAGCTGCCAGCTCTCGGGAAGGTGGGCGTAGATCTCCTGCAGACTCTCGAGAACGCGTTCGAAACTGCGCCGCAGGTGCGTTTGCCCGGGGTAGTTCGATCCGTCGGCCAGCCAGATTGTGATGGCTTGGGAGCCCAGCTTCCGGCCGATTTCGATGACGTGCAGGTTGTGGGCGATGGCCTGTTCCCGGACCGCCGCGTCCGTGTGACCGAGCGAGCCGAACTTGTAGCTGAACGGCTGCCCGGCCTGATCCTGAAAGGTGTTCGAGTTGACGGCGTCGAAGCCGAGCCCTATTGCGCCGGCGCGGTCGGTGAGTGCCTGCGCGTCGTCGGGTTCGTCCCACGGAATATGGAGCGAGACGCGCGGCGCTGCCCTCGTCAGACGGCTGACAACCGAGATGTCTTCCAGCTTCTCGTAGACGTCGCGGGGCTCACCGGAACCGGGAAATCGTCCAAAGCGCGTACCGCCCGTACCGAGCGACCACGACGGAATTGCTACCTCGAATGTCCGGATCTGCTCCACGATCTGCTCGACATCGACTTCTTGCTCAGCCAGCCGCGTTTTGAGATGCTCGACTTCCCGGTTATGCGCAGCGAGTTCCGCCTGGTTGCTTTGCTGGATTCGTTCCGACTCGATCATTCTTCAATCGCGCTGCGAGCGGCATCTTCTTTGACCATCCAGAAAGGCGCCGTGACAAACCAAAGCAGGGCTCCGACGGCCATGAGCGCGGCGTGCGTGTCCCAGGTCAGCGTCCCCGACAAGACGAGAAACGCCGGTACGACCGTCAGTCCGAGCCCGACGACAGATCCGGCCTTGAGTAGGTATTTCATGCGTTATCCCCCGCGTGCTGTTCAGCCAGTGCCTCACCGGGACCGCTTTGCTGCGCGAAGCTGAGCGCGACGTAGATCGCCGTGGCGATGAACCAGCCGGGAAGACCCAGGAAAAAGATCTCCAGGCCCCAGACTGCATTGATCACCCAGCAGGCCGTGAGCGTAACGCCCCATGACGCTGCGGCCGGCCAGCTGAAAGCAACTTCCTTCCAATCGGCGTAGTCCTGGCGCAACCCCAATCGGGGCAGCAGCCAGAAGTCTGCGAAAATCACGGCGCCCATCGGCATCAGGATGAGACCGTAGAGTGCCACAAAGTCGAGCAAGCGCATCATGAGCGCCGGGAAGAGCGCCGCGACCGAGGTAATGGCGCCGACGGCGAGCGTCACTTTCCAGCGCTTCCAGTTCGGCGTGATCGTCTGCATGGCGAGACCTGCGCGGTAGATCGTCGGGTTGGCCGTCGTCCACCCGGCAATGACTACGGCGGCGAGGCCAGCAATGCCCGCCCCCAGGTAGGCGATCGGGCCCGGTGCGATCTCGCCGGAGTTCTGAATCGCCAGCGCGACCAGGATGCCGGAAGCGATCCACGCCACGTAGTGTCCCAGGTACATACCGAACGCGCTGAAAAAGCCGTATTGCCACTTCTTGGCGTATCTCAGAATCGTGAGATCCGCCATCCCGATGTGCATCGCCATGTTGGTGAACCAGGCGAAGAACATGATGTGCCAGAACGAGAAGTGGGCGCGGCCCTCGAGCGGTGCGCCCGTCCAGATCTTCTGGTTCGCCACCGCCCAGAGATCGTCCAGCGAATTCACACCGAGGCGGGGGAGAACGGCGATGCCGCACGCGACGAACACGAGAAACATCCACGGCGCGGCCACCGTCGAAAACCGGGCAATCTGTTTGAAGCCGAGGATGGCGAGCAGCGTAACGACCGAGCCGACAACAAGCACCGTGACGACCCAGCCCACCGTGTTCGGATACAGATCGCTCAGCCCGGGCATCGCGATGTCGAAGGGAATCCCCACAGCCGTCGCCGCCACGGAAATCATCGCCCCGGCGAGGAAACAGAACATGAGGGCGTTGACGATGTTGTAGACGAAGAGCAGCTTGGGACCCGCTATCTTGCGCAGCTTCCAGTAGAGATTCAGCCGGGTTCGCACCGCGATGGGCGCGCAGATGAAAGCCCACGACAAGACGGCCAGGAGATTTCCGAGTAGCAGCCCCAGAATCAAATCCCCCGCCGAAACCCCGTGCGCCACGAAGAGCGGGCCGATCACGAACTCGGTTCCGGCGACGTGCTCCCCGGAATAGAAGCCTATGAAGTTGCTAGGTCCCTGCAGGTGCTCGTCGGTGACCGGTTCTCGATCGAACTCGTTGATCGCGTCCAGCCGATCGGTGAGCGTGCTGCCGTGACCTTCCGCCATCTTTTATCGTGGTCGCATGGGATTCCCCGGTGCCGGGGCATCAGCCAGCGCGTTCCTACAGAATTCAACACATTTCTTCACCTCGGTCACGGCATCTGAACCTTCGGGGACCCGATACTCGAGTTCGATGTCCGCCGGGAACGTGTACTTGTTTCGCTTCATTAGTTGTAGAATCAGTGCCAGCGGCGTATCACCCTCACCCAACGGCACATTGGGACCGTTGTTCACCCTCCGGTCCTTGAAGTGCATACTGAGAACGCGTCCGGCATCACCATACTTTTCGATGATGGGGATGGGAGACTCGTTCGTTCCCGCGACATAATGGCCGACATCGAGATTGATGCCGAGATATTCTCCATGAGACAAAGGAGCTTCCCAACTCGAGGAGTTGACCTGGGTGTGGTTATGGAAGGCGATCATGATCTTATGCTCAGCGGCAAATGGAGCTAAGAACACGGCCTTGTCTTCTGAAATCTCTGTTGTGATGCCTCTTGCGCCGAGCGCCTTGGCGACATTGAAACAGTAGTTCACCTCATCTTCCGACATACTCGGGCCAATGTCTCCAAACTTGACGATGTGAAGGTTGACGCCAGCATCGTTGTACTTCTTGCGCAGCGCCTCGAATTGACTCATCGAGGCGGAGGTGCGCCATTCTCTCATTTGCTCAGCTTGCGCTTCACGGGCCGCTCGAAACTGTGCGCGCTGTTCCGCAGTGATTTCCTCACCAGGACGCCATCGCGGCCGTTCAAAGGTTGGGGCTCCTGCAAATTGTTCGGCTGGCTCGCCCATCAGCTCGATCGAACTGATCCCGCACTGAACGACGTAATTCAGAATATCGTCAGCCGAGCTCGGCATTGATCGAAAGCTGTAAGTGATCGTGCCAATCTGCACGCCATTGAACATGGAATCGGGCTTCATGTCTTGCTGATCGAACACAGAGCGGGGCACCAGAGGTAGTCCCGCCATGGCTGCCGTGTATCCAACAAAATCACGTCTGGTCATATGGCCTTCGGTTCGGTTTGGCTCGTTCATGAGTCGTCCCTCTAGGATCTGATGGTTGTTGTTTGTCCGTTTGGCGACCGCTCTAAGCTACGATTTGGGGACGGAGACTGCCAGACTGCCAGACTGCAGGCTGGTAAGGTCTCCGTCCAATATTATCTGGCACTTCTGATGAGGCTTTGCGAATAGCCGTGATTCCATGGTACTATCTCCGCACAGCCCGGCTTAATAAGAGAAGCATGACTTCAACTACAGAGGAGCCCGGAGAATGGACTTCAATGATGCCGCAGAAGTCTGCCTGAGCTTTTCTCATGGATAACATTGCTACTCAAGAAGCTCCCAATTCGTTCGGCACCATACTTCGTCAGATAGGCCCGGGCCTGATTATCAGTGCCAATATTGTTGGCAGCGGTGAGCTCATCGCGACCACTTTGCTCGGTGCAGAAGTTGGCTTCATTCTGCTCTGGTTCATCATCTTGAGTTGTTTCATCAAGGTGTTCATTCAGGTAGAACTGGGGCGTTATGCCATCTCCGAAGGCGTCTCCACGCTGGATGCCTTGAATTCATTGCCTGGTCCCAGGCTGATTGTCTCCTGGTGTGTGATTCTCTGGACCGTCATGTATGTAGGCACCCTGTTCCAGGTTTCCGGGATGCTCGGGACTGTGAGCCAGGTCTTTGACCTTCTTTTCCGGACCGATCCGGCTGCCTGGACCCATACTCTGTGGGTAATAATCACCGCCGCTGCGATCGGCGCCTTGCTCTTTGTAGGTCGTTACAGGCTGATTGAGCGCTTTTCGATAATGATGGTGGTGTTCTTTTCATTCACAACGCTGGCAGCAGTGTTTGCTCTGCAGACAACCGAGTGGAGTATCACTGCCGAGCAGATTGGCAGCGGGCTGGTGTTTGGACTGCCCGCAGATACTGCAATCGCCTTTGCCGTATTCGGCATCACCGGCGTGGGGGCTTCTGAACTGATTTACTATCCGATCTGGTGCCTGGAAAAGGGCTATGCACGCTATGTCGGCCCACGGGATGATTCGCCGGCATGGATTGAACGCGCCCGGTCATGGATTCGCGTGATGAATGTGGATGCTTGGGTATCCATGGTAATTTATACGATCACCACCATGGCCTTCTATGTCCTTGGCGCGGCGGTGTTGCATGGCAGCGGAGCCGACGTCAATGATTCGAACCTGATGGCGCAGCTTTCTAGGATGTATACGGAGAGTTTCGGCACGTTGGGTTTCTGGATCTTCTTGAGCGGAGCATTCATGGTTCTCTTTTCGACCATGTTTGTGTCAACCGGGGCGAATGCACGCCTGTTTGCCGATGCTTCGCGGCTTTACCGGATACTCCGCTTCCGCACCGAAGAACACCGCCAGAAGTTCATCAGGTTCACCTGCATCGGCATCGTCATTTTCCTGTCCGTTGCCTACCTGGGAACGGGACAACCGGTGACACTGGTTCTGATCGGTGGCTTTGCCCAGGCATTGATGCTGCCTTTTCTCGGTTTCGCTGGACTCTATTTCCGCTATCGTGTAGTCCACCCTCAGTTGCGTCCCGGTAAAACCTGGAGTGTGTTTGCAATCGTTTCTTTCCTTTTTTTCGTGGTCATTGGGGCATATCAGATTCTAGATCGTTTCTAATCATCAAAAGCAACCGTTTCGCCATATTTCTCACTTGTGCATGCGGCTGATTGCTACTGCTTGTCGTACACCAGAGTCGATTTGACTGGCCCTCTGGGTGACTCCATGGTTCGGATGATGACCAACTGCTTGGCGCGTCGTCTGAGTGTCCAGACATCCTTGGAGCGGATTTCGACAGACCTGCGCCGATTGCAGAATGGTGAGTAGCGATTCGTGATCTGACACCCTCCATCCCACATCTGAAATCACCGCTCCATACTCGCCCGCCAACGTCCTGCTTCGTCTTACAGCGTCTTGTTCCTTTACAGTTTTCTTACATTTCGCACTTCAACACCGTGTTCGGTTCCACCGTAAGTCTTGTATAGGTTGCCGCGCCGGCAGCGAGCGGCCCGAACGATCGGAACAGCAACCTCTGTGGCCCAAGGGAGAACCATGGGAAGAAAGTCGTTCGCTCTTCTTGTCCTGATTGTATGTAGCACGAACCACCTGTCGGCTCAGGAACCCCGAGCCGATGAGATCCAAGCACTCAAGCTGACGCCCGCCCAGTCGGAGACCGTTCGCCTGGACGGTATGCTCGCCGAGGCATTCTGGGAGCAGGCTGACGTCATCAACGACTTGCGGCAGCAGGAACCCGACGAGGGAGCCCCGGCTACAGAAGCCACGGAAGTCAGAATCGCGATCGACGGCACCAACCTCTATGTGGCGGTGATGGCCTTCGATCGGGAGCCAGACCGAGTGGTGAGCCGGATTCTCGCGAGAGACCGGATCATGGAGAGCCGCTTCGACGGGCTCCAGTTCGCCGGCGACGATGCCGTAGCCATCCTGTTCGACACCTTCCACGACAGCCGCAATGCCTTCGTCTTCGCCACGAACCCCAATGGTGCCGAATTCGACGCACTCATCACCGACGAGGGTGCCGAGATCAACGTTGACTGGCGGGCGGTATGGCAGGTGGCAGCCACCCGGAACGACCAGGGTTGGTCGGCGGAAATCGCCATTCCACTGCGGACGCTGAGGTATCCGGGTGGAGCCCGAGAGCCATGGGGTTTCAACGTATACAGGGCCATCCGGCGGAAAAACGAGATGGTACTCTGGCAGTCATGGTCTCGGGACAACGAGGGCTTCTTGCGGGTGAGCCGGGCCGGGCACCTGGTCGGAATGGAGGACCTGCCAAGGCACGGGATCAACGCGGAGGTGAAGCCCTACGTTCTGGGAGGCACCCGACAGGAACTTGATACCCTCGGACAGACACCAGTCGAGGGTCAGGTCAAGGCCGGGTTGGACGTAAAATCAGAGCTATTGCCGGGGCTGGTATTGGACCTGACGCTGAACACCGACTTCGCCCAGGTCGAGGTGGACGATGAGCAGGTCAACCTCACCCGCTTCTCGCTCTTCTATCCCGAGAAGCGGGACTTCTTCCTCGAGAACGCAGGAATATTCGATCTGGGATTCCGCGGTGGGTTCGGTCCTCCCCCGTACCAACTTTTCTTCTCCCGCCGTATCGGAATTGGAGAGGATGGCGAAATACCAATGCTCGGAGGCGCCCGCCTCACGGGCAGGGTCGGTGGTCAGACCGTGGGGTTCATGACCGTCCTCACCGCGAAGTCCGGCGACGTGCCAGTGACCGGCCACACAGTGGCTCGGATAAAACGAGACATCGGAGAGAACAACTTCCTGGGATTGATGGTCACGGACCGGCGTGAAGGCAACAGATCCAATACGGTAGCGGCGGTGGACGGCTCATTCTGGCTAAGGCCCACGTTGAACTTAAAGGGCTTCTATACCCGGAGCTTCACCAGCGGTCCGGGTGGGGATGACCACACCTATTCAGTCACCGCAGACTACTCGACAGACCTCGTGGGGGCATTGTTCCAGCATCTCACCGTCGGGCCAGAGGCCCGGGCTGACCTCGGTTTCATCACCCGCACCGACATCCGCCAGACCCGAGGGGAGTTCCGTCTCTCTCCCCGGCCGGGGCGCTGGGGAATCCGCGTCATCGAGACCAGCGTGGAGGGAGAGTACATCTCCACCAACGACGGGAGGATGCAGGATTGGGAGATGAGCTTCGCCGTGGACCCCGAGTTCGAGTCCGGGGACAGCTTCAGAGCCATGCTCGACATCGGCGAGACGCAATTGGACGAAGGGTTCCTGTTGGCAGATTCTATCCCCATTGCAAGCGGACGGTACGATGCCAGGTCGATTCGGTTATTCGTCAACAGCAGCCGTCACCGGGCGCTGGTGGGCCGGCTGCGCGGCGGCTGGGAGCAGTTCTATGAAGGGACACTCTGGTCGGTGGAACCCAGCGTTTCGCTGTCGCCGAGCCCACAGGTGTCGCTGGAGCTGGCCCAGGAGTGGAACTGGGTCGACGTGCCCAACGGTGAGCTGACATTCAACATCACCTCACTCAGATTCGGTTACGCGTTCTCCACCAAGCTCACCACCAACGCTCTGCTGCAATACAACAGCCTGGACAATACCGTTTCCGCCAACCTCCGTCTGAATTTCATCCACCGGCCCGGAAGTGATCTGTTCATCGTGCTGACGGAGAGACGGGGGGTAGAGGACAGACTCTGGGACCTGTCGAGCAGGGGGGTGGTGGCGAAGCTGACGTACCTCGTGAGGCTGTAGGGTCGGAGAGGACGGGCAGGCGGCAGTCTGACTGCATCACACCACCGCCAGACGATGACCCGGCGCCGCCCGGCCCAACCAGACGACGCCCCTCCCCTCACAGCCACACCCACGATGTGAGACGAAGACAACATCGCCTGTAGTCATCTTGCATCGTCTCCGATCAGCGCCCGCCAAACCCAGCGAGTGCCGACTGACGAGCGTCAGAGGAAAGACCTGATCCACGTGACCGACGATGCGATCCCGCCTCTCTTGACGAACTAGCTGGCGCCGTATCCCTTTGCAGCAGCACAAGGAGGTGCACGATGCGTAGCGCACGGATGCTCTACTTGGCCGTACTGGTCCTCTTGACGACGATTCACGCCGTCGCGTTTGCCGGAGAAGATCGGGCGCCGGTATCCCTGACGTATCTTCGTTGCGAATACAAAGTCGATCCGCTCGGCATCGATGTGCGGCAGCCGCGTCTGAGCTGGCAACTCACCGCCGATGGGCGCGGCGTGGTGCAGGCGGCCTATCAGGTCCGCGTCGCCGAAAGCGAGACGGGGCTTACCGCCAGCCCAATCTGGGATACGGGCCGCGTCGATACAGATCAGTCGATCCACGTCGTCTACGAGGGGCCCCCGCTGGGCTCCGCGCGGCGTTATCACTGGCAAGTCCGCGTCTGGGACGGTGACGGAGTGGTCTCCGACTGGAGTGCCCCGGCGTTCTGGGAGATGGGCCTGCTTGACGTATCGGACTGGCAAGCGTCGTGGATCAGCCCGGCGTGGGACGAAGACCTGACAGCTCCGCAGCCTGCGCCGATGCTGCGTACAACGTTTGTGCTCGAGGGCGAAGTGCAGGCAGCCCGCGCCTACATCACCAGCCTGGGACTTTACGAGGTCGAACTCAACGGTCAGCGCGTCGGCGACCAGGTCTTTACGCCCGGCTGGACCAGCTACGACACCCGTCTGCAATACCAGACCTACGACGTTACCGACCTCCTGCAAGCGGGCGACAACGCCATCGGCGCGATGCTGGGCGACGGCTGGTATCGCGGGTACCTGGGCTGGGGTGATCGCCGCAATGTCTACGGTGAGCATCAGGCGCTCTTGCTCCAACTCCAGATCACATTCACCGACGGACGAATGCAGACCGTCGGCTCCGATGCCTCCTGGCAGGCCGCCACTGGCCCCATCCGTATGTCCGATCTCTATAACGGAGAA
>JBDGZZ010000117.1:0-11532 GCA_039588335.1 Gemmatimonadota bacterium
CTCTACGTGCGCTATCCGAATATAGGGCTCGAGGGGACACAGACGGAGAGATGCGCGCCCAGAACGTGGCAGCGGCGGGCGCATTTGCCATGGGGAAGCTCGATGAAGCCCGATCGGGATTCAAGCGAGCTCAGGCGATCGCCGTGCAATTCCGCGACAACCTGATGATGGCCCGTTGTGCGAACAACCTCGGCAACGTGGCCTACTACACGGGAGAACACGCTGAAGCACTACGGCATTACGGTCACGCGGCCAGCCTGTTCGAACAGATCGGGTCGATTAGTGGAATGACCGAGGCCTGGCACAATACGGCCGTCGTGCTGCGTGAGGAAGGCGATCTAGGGTCGGCCCGCGAGGCGGCCGATAGAGCCCTCGATCACGCCTCGAGGGTCGCCGACCCGCGGATGTTGGGCTGGACCTTGGGTGGCAGCGGCGAGACGCATGCCCTGAACGGCGACTTCCGTCTGGGACGAGCCATGGTCGAGCGTGCCCTCAACTTCGCACGCGAAAACGAAGACCGGCTTACGGAGGTTGATTGCCTCCGCATACTGGCGTACATAGCTGCTCAAGAAGATCGACTGGAGGAAGCAATCGATGCTGCGCGAACTGCCGCCACCCTGGCTGACGGCCTGGGCAACCCCTGGATGATCGCCAAGGTGCAGCAGCAATTGGCCGACGTACTGAGCGCCATCAGCCCGAGCACAGAGGCAGCGAGAGCACTAGACCTTGCCGCGCAGGCATTCGAACAGATGGGAGCGGAGTCACGAGCCGCAGAGACCAGAGCCCGGATGAGAGCGATCCTGGACTAACCGAACGAACCAATGGAAATTCAATCAGCTAAGCGGACTTGATGGTTTTTCAACGGCGTTCTCGGAGGGAACCCCATGACGGACCAACCGTCTCCCAAGAGCCTCGAGCGAATGAAGGTATATACCCAGAAATACTGGGAGAAAACCGGGACCTCACCTCACCCAGAGGAAGCTGTCACTGAAGCGGTGATCAACGGTCTGGCTCTACACATAGATGAGCTGGGCCGTCCGCTCTGTCCATGCAACTTCTACCCAGACAAGAAGGCAGAACTCGAGCGCAGCCGTGAGTGGATCTGTGCTTGCGACGAGATGAAGCAGTACAAGTACTGCCATTGCTTGCTGTTCGTCACACCCGAAGGATTGCCGATTACCGAATACCTCCCGGAGGAGCATGAAGGTAGGCAGGTATACGGGTTGGTCGAGGATCCGACCCCAGGCAAGGGCCGCGAAGCGCGCCACAAGGTGACGAGCAGCTGAAAACTTCGCCCAGCTCAACCTTCGGCTAGCCCCCCCATTTTGCGTTGGGAGAAGCTACCTTTAGTCCATCTACCTGATGGGAGGGCTCACGCCGAAAGATCACCGTAATACACCGGCAATGTACTCCACTGACGAGGCGCGCAGGATCCGCGAGTCGTTTGCCCGCCTGACTGACCAACTGTTGTGTCCTCGCTGTGATGACGAACTGCTGGTCAGCCCGTTGATGCAGCGACATGGCGGCACCCTCCAGGAGGTGTTTTGCCCCACCTGCCACAGGTGCGTCATCGTTCGCAATCTTCCAGAAAGACCGGCCAGCCAGTGACCCGGGCTGTCACACCTAGAGCACATTGAGCAGACCACTAGTGAACAACTCTATTAGCACTGAATTCCTGGCCCTACAGGAGATTCTGGCCGGTCGTTATTCCATTGAGCGGGAACTGGGCCGAGGCGGAATGGGCATCGTCCTCCTCGCTCGCGACGTCGCGCTCGATCGCCTCGTGGCCATCAAGTTGCTTCCTCCTTCTCTCGCCGCCGATCCTAGACTCCGCGAACGATTTTTGACGGAGGCTCGTACAGCGGCTGGACTATCTCATCCCAACATCGTTCCCATTCACACAGTAGAAGAGCACGGTGAGCTGGTGTTCTTCGTGATGGGGTACGTCGACGGAGAGACGTTGCGACAACGGGTTGAGCGCACGGGCCCCCTGACGCCCCGCGGTGCCATGAAACTGATCCAGGAAGTGGCATGGGCACTCACCTACGCTCACCAACGCGGCATCGTGCACCGGGACGTCAAACCGGAAAACATTCTGGTGGAACGGGCTACTGAGCGGACTTTCGTTACGGACTTCGGGATTGCCCATGTCCAGAGCGCCGGTACGGCACAGCGGGGAGAGATCGTCGGAACGGCCCGCTACATGAGCCCGGAGCAAGCGTCAGGTGAGGAAGTAGATGCCCGCAGCGACCTGTACTCATTAGGAAGCACCGCTTTCTTCGCGCTCACCGGCCGGGCCCCATTTGACGCACCCAGCGTACCGGCGTTGCTGGCAAAGCACGTCAGTGAACCGGCTCCTCGTCTGGCAACAGTGCGATCAGAGCTGCCCGACAAACTGGCAGCGGTAGTCGATCGCTGCCTTGAGAAGGACGCCGCGCAGCGTTTCCAGTCAGGGGATGAGCTTGCCAAGGCCATCGGTGAGCTGCGTGGCCGTGAGCTGAGGGCACCGCCTCTCGTGCGCGGCTTTTTGCGCAACGCAGAAGTGAGCACTGCCGTAATCCTCACGGTGTTCGTCTTGGGCGGCGAAGGCGGGTCACTCAATCTTCTCGGATATGTGCTCCTGATACAGCTGGGAGTGGCCGCCCGCAGGCTGTTGCGCAGTGGTTACACCTTCGACGACATCCGGGAGGCTCTTCTTGCAGAAGCGCGAGCCCAGCAGGAGGAAGCTGAGGCGGTGCGGTCCAAGAAATGGAGCAGGAGAATATCTGGTGCCTGGAACCGGATCTGGGCCAGCAAGTTTGGTCGCTTCTTCTTCAAAGTGTCGAGCGTCGGAATGCGGGAGCCCGAGCGAACTGCTCTCCCTTCCTCCGATGCGACGGAACTCGTGCTTGGCAGGGCGGCGACCGAGATCTACCAAGGCCTGCCATCGGACGTGAGGAGCCGTCTTTCTGACGTCCCGCACGTGGTTGAAAAGCTGGAGCGTGACGCTGAAGCGCTGAGAAGCCGCGGCGTCACTGGCGAGCAGCTTGCCATCACGGTGGCCGCACTGGAGAACGTACGGCTTGGGCTGCTCAGACTACGGGCGGGGGTTGGCTCTGTGGATGACCTCACGTCCGACATCCAACGGGCTCAGGAGATAGGTGAACGAATCGACTCCGAACTGGCGGGCAGGCGTGAAGTGAAGGAACTCTTGAGGTAAGAGGCGGAGGTATGATGAACGGCCGAACTACATCAATTCTCGAAGCCATCAGCTGCCTGTTGTTGATCACTACCGTGGCTGCACCGGTGCGTGGTCAGCAATCCGTTCCGTCACCGCAGTCGGTGTTCGGTTTTCCAGTGGGAGCCGATTTCAGACTGGCAAATTATGACGAGTCTCTCGAGTACTTCCGCCAGTTGGATGCGGCGAGTGAGCGACTCCAGCTGATCGAGATCGGAAGCACTTCGGAGGGGCGTGCCTGGTACGTGGCATTGATATCCAGCCCCGACAATCTCACCAGAATAGACCGCTACCGTGAGATCGCACAGCGACTGGCACATCCGGCAGGGCTCACAGATGACGAGGCTCGTCAGCTGGCCCAAGAAGGAAAAGCAATCGTACACATTGATGGTGGTCTGCATGCCTCTGAGGTCGCCGGCGCACAGCACACGATCCAGGTAGCGTACGATATCCTGACCGGTACGGACGACCACACCCAGGAAATCCTGGACAACGTCATCCTGATGCTGTGGCCGTCCATAAACCCGGACGGCCAGAACATGGTCGTCGACTGGTACCGTTCCAACCTCGGCACACCGTACGAAGTCTCGGCGATGCCCCGTCTGTATCAGAAGTACATCGGGCACGACAACAACCGTGACGCATACATGCTCAACATGATCGAGTCACGGGTGATTGGACGCACGTGGCGGGCCTGGGAGCCACAGATCATCTACATCCATCACCAGACTTCACCGTTTCCCACGCGTATCTGGCTACCGCCCTTTGCCGAACCGATTGCCACGCAGGCGCCACCGCTCATGTCGCGCGAAGTAAACATGATCGGTATGGCGATCGCACAAGGGCTGGAGTCCAACGGCCAGGTCGGCGCGACACATATGGGCACCGGGTTCGACGCCTGGTATCCCGGTTACATCGACTATCTACCGATGCTGCAAAACACTGTAGCGTTCTGGACCGAGACCGGTCTGTACCGCTATGCGACTCCACATTTCTACACGATCAGCGACTTTCCACAGAGCACGCGGGACCTACGACCACAAACGCTGTATTCGAGTCCCTGGCAAGGCGGCTGGTGGCGGTTGGGAGACGCGGTCGGCTACATGGTCACCGCATCCATGTCGGTCCTCGACTACGCCGCGAAATACAAGGACGTCCTGCTCTACAATCGATATCAGGCCGGCCGTAACACGATTCACAAGTACGAGCAGCAGCCTCCGTACGCCTATTTCATCCCGCAGGATCAGCGCGATCCCGTGGCGGCCGTGGAACTCCTGCGAAGACTTGCGTTCAACGGTATCGAGGTAGGCCAGCTCGACAAGAACGTCGAAGTCCATGGGATGACCTATCGGGAGGGAACGTGGGTCATTCCGATGAACCAGGAGTTTGCGGAACTGGTGCGTCAACTATTGGACGAACAAAGCTACCCGGATCTGCGCGAGTACCCGGACGGGCCGCCGGAACAACCATACGACGCGGCGGGGTGGACGCTGCCCTACCAGATGGACGTTCGGGTCTACGCAGCCTCAGCACCCATACCCGGAAACGTACGCGAAGCGATTCGACCAGTTAGTGGCAACACAGTCGATTGGCGTTCCGCCGACGAAGTTAGTGGCGGTACTGCATTCGACAGTCCGGCCGGAGTGGGCTTCGACACAGACGAAACCGCAGCAGGCATTGTTCCGCCGGCTGGGAGTACGACCGGATCGGGATCGAGGCTGGCCATAGATCCCGCGCAGAACAATGCATTTCGCGCTCTCAACCGGGCCGTGGCTGCCGGTGGCACAGTGAGGTTCCAAGCAGGCTCGACCCGTGGCGACGGACGGCCAGGCAGTAGCGGCCGCTATGTCATCGGCGACATTTCGTCGGCCGCGTTGAATCGTTGGGTGGCGGAGCTAGCCCTTCAGACGGAAAAGACCGGAAGCGCAGATGGAACACCGATAGCAACCCGCATCGGACTATACCGGCCGTGGCGTGCCAGCATGGACGAAGGTTGGACCCGCTGGCTGTTGGAGCAGTATGAGTTTCAGTTCGACAACATCACCAACGCCGAGGTCAAAGCGGGAAACTTGAGTGAACGGTTCGACGTCATCGTGTTGCCGGCGGAGCGATCGCAGACAATACTCAATGGTTTCGCCAAGGGTTCGATTCCACCGCGTTATCAAGGTGGCATAGGGACCGCTGGAGTCAGGGCGCTCGACGACTTCGTGCGCAACGGAGGGACGCTGGTCTGCCTGAATCAGAGCAGTGACTTCGCGATCGACCAGCTCCACCTTCCAGTCAAGAATGTGGTGGCAGGTATGAGTCGAAGCGATTTCTTTGTCAGCGGTTCTATACTCGAGGTGACGACTGACCCGGGTCATCCAGTAATGTCTGGCATGCCCACTAGAGCAAAGGTCTTTGTGGGCAGGAGCCCGGTCTTCACGACGTTGGACGGATTCGAAGGAACAGCTCTAGCCAAGTATCAAGAAACCGGCTCACCACTCCTTTCCGGATACCTGCTCGGCGAGGAGCACCTGAACGGATATGCTGCAGCACTTGACGTGCATCATGGCGACGGTCACGTGATCTTGCTTGGTTTCAGGCCGCAATGGCGCGGGCAGCCATTTGGTTCCTTCAGAGTTCTGTTCAATTCGGTGCTGTATGGCGGTGAACTGGCTCGTACTGTTGACGGGAGCCCGGAGTTCTGGAGCGCCCCGGCAGAGGAAGAGAAAGAGACGAGCGAGGGACGTGAATAGTCTGATAGCGAGGTGTGGCTAGTCGATGACGCCTACTGAAGCTCACAAGCCAACCCGCAAGGCCGCGCTATTCGTCACGTGCATGGTCGATCAACTTTATCCTGACGTGGGGACGGCAGCCGTAAAGCTGCTCGAGCAAAACGGCGTCGAAGTCACCTTCCCCCAGGCACAGACGTGCTGCGGTCAGCCGGCATTCAACGCAGGGTACCGCGAGGAATCGCGGAGAATGGCCCGCCACTTCCTCGACGTCTTCCACCCCCTCCTGGACGAAGGCACCGTGCAAGTTATCGTAGCTCCCTCTGGAAGCTGCGTAGCCATGGTGAAGCATTTCTACAGCGTTCTGTTCGATGGCGCGGCAAACGCGCAGGATCGTCGTCGAGTGGCCGAGGTAGCTGATGCAACTTATGAGTTGACTCAGTACTTGGTAGACGTCCTGGGAGTAACCGACACGGGCGCCACGTTCAGCGGGAGACTGACGTATCACCCGTGTTGCCACCTCTTGCGCGAACTCGAGGTGGACGAACAGCCCCGCCTTCTTCTCTCTTCACTCCAGAAGGTAGGCATTATTGCTCTCCCTGCAGATGACGAGTGTTGCGGTTTTGGCGGATTGTTTGCACTCAAGAATGCCGGGATCAGCACCGCGATGGGAAAGCGCAAGATTGACAACTTGGAAGAGTGCGGAGCCGAGCTTGTGGCGTTGAACGACGTGAGCTGCATGACCCACATCAACGGCTTACTCGAGCGCGGCGAACACAATTGCAGGGCAGTACACATCGCGCAACTACTGGCCGGTTCGCTTCCCCGGGGAGATCTCGTGCACGAGGATCAGGAGTAACGAGTGCAAGTCGACGTCAACGCCTCCTACGCGGCACGCGTCAAACAAGCGCTCGCCGATGAGAACCTGCGAATAGCACTGGACCGGGCGACTTCCAGGCTCAGTGGCAAACGAGCGCAAGCGATGGCTGTTGTGGACGCTGTTCGCATTCGCCACGAAGCCAGGGCCATCAGGGAAACCGCAGTCGCCAATCTACCTAGTCTCTTGCAGGAACTGGAGACGAACCTGACAGCCAACGGCTGCCACGTTCACTGGGCCGTAGATGCCGCTGAAGCGCAAGAGATCGTACGAGATATTGCGCGACATCATGGAGCCCACCAGGTGGTTAAGTCCAAGTCGATGGTGACCGAAGAGATCCGGCTGAATGATTTCCTAAAGGAGGCCGGGATCGAAGTCATCGAGACCGATCTGGGCGAGTATATCGTCCAGCTCGCCCATGAACCACCGAGTCACATCACGGCACCTGTGGTGCATATGCGCGCCGAAGACATTAGCGAGTTGTTTCAGCGCGAACTGGGGATGGAGCCTACGACCGACCCGGCGAAGATGTGTGCTTTTGCCCGTCGGCGTTTGAGAAGTGAGTTCCTGCGCGCCGATATGGGAATAAGCGGCTGCAACTTCGCCATCGCCGAAACGGGTACTGTGTGTGTGATCACCAACGAAGGTAACGGCCGAATGGTGACGACTATGCCGCCAGTTCATGTCACCGTGATGGGCATCGAAAAGGTGGTTCCGCGAGTCGAAGACGCCATTCTACTGTGGCAAGCCGTCACACGTAGTGCAACAGGACAGGACGCATCTGTCTACTTCTCGTTGAGCAGCGGTCCCCGTAGCCCGGAACACCCGGACGGACCCGATGAAATGCACGTGGTTCTGATAGACAACGGACGGTCACGCATTCTGCAGCGAGGCTACGCCGAGGCGCTCTTGTGCGTTCGTTGCGGAGCTTGCCTCAATGCATGCCCGGTTTATCGAGAGATCGGCGGGCACGCTTACGGAAACACGGCATACAGCGGGCCGATCGGTGCGGTGCTCACACCGCTGCTGGCCGACGATCCCTCAACGGCCAAGGAACTCCCGTTTGCTAGTTCTCTGTGTGGTGTATGCCGCGACGTGTGCCCGGTGAAGATCGATCTGCCGCGCCTCTTGCTCGACCTGCGAAGTGACATGACTCTACTGCATGCATCGGCCAAGACTGAAGTCGTCGCTATTCGCACCTACGCCCGCGCCATGGACAAGCCGTCGCGTTATCGGCGGTTGGCTCGAATCGCTCGATCACTTTCCCGATTGCTGCCGCGTGACAAGAGCGGTGGCATCGCCAAATTGCCTCCGCCAATGAGCGAATGGACCCGGAGTCGTGCATTTCCCCGCCCCGCGACCAAGACTTTTCGAGACCTGTGGCGCGAACGGGATAAAGGTAAAGGGGACCTGCACCCTTGAGTGAGCGGTCTCGCGAGTTGATACTCGAGCGCCTGCGCGCTGCCTTGGATGCCACCGGCGACGTCTTCAGGGGGGAGCGAGTCGATAGGCCAGACACACTCATGACGGTCGCGCCTGTGACCGGAGATGGCTTGGAGTTGGCAGAGCAATTCGGCTCTAAGCTCACCGAGATCTCAGGAACGTGCGAGATAGTCAGGGATCCCGGCGAAGTCGCGGAAAGAGTGTTGGCTCGCATCCACGATTGGATTCCCCAGGATGGCGAAACAGCAATCGAAGTTCTGAGTTGGACGCCAAACGAAATTCCGGTTGAGGATTTGGAGCCTCGGTTGAGAGATTCGGGTGTTTTTCTGATGGCTCCCACCGATCTGCACGACGAACAGTTCAGGTCTGAGGCAGCGGCCATCGATGTCGGCATCACGTCAGTCGACGCAGCGTTCGCCGGGACCGGCTCAGTGGTTCTTGCATCAGGTACCGGCAAGAACCGCGCTGCTGCTCTGCTTCCGCTGAATCACATTGCACTGATACCCATTAGCAGGATCCACCCCACGTTCGAAGCGTGGCTGCACTCCATGCGCAAAGCGGGAGAGCTGGAAACCTTCCTGAGGGACAACGGGCAGGTGGCGTTCATTACTGGGCCGAGCAAGACTGCAGACATCGAGTTGAAGCTCACACTCGGAGTTCACGGCCCCAAGGCAATTCACGCCATCGTGTTCGACGATACAGCTTGATCGCTTGAAGACTGTGCGACGTCGGGCCGGTGGTAGGATCGAGGGGATGATTGTAACCGCGCACAAGCGGGGAAAATGACCTTAACCGTCCAGGCCCTAGTAGCACTCACCCCCATTATGTTGGCCGCCATCCTGTTGGTCGGGTTCCGCCTACCCGCCAAGTGGGCCATGCCGTCGGTATATGTCGCGGCGGTCGTACTTGCATGGAGTGTCTGGAAAGTCAGTGCGCGACACATTGCGGCATCGACCATCCAGGGACTGTTCATCACGTTCGACATCTTGTTCATCATTTTCGGGGCGATTCTTCTGCTCAAGACCCTAGAGCACTCGGGTGGTGTCGCGGCTATTCGTCGCAGTTTCCACGGCATCAGCGACGACCGCCGCGTGCAAGTAGTAATCGTCGCCTGGTTGTTCGGATCTTTTATCGAGGGAGCAGCTGGTTTTGGAACGCCAGCTGCAGTGGCGGCCCCACTGATGGTGGCGCTGGGCTTCCCCGTCACGGCAGCGGTCATGCTCGGCATGATGATCCAAAGTACCGCCGTGACTTTCGGGGCAGCCGGCACTCCAATCCTGATCGGCGCTCATGACGGCCTGTCCAGTCCCGAGGTGCTTTCCCAGCTGAACGCCGCTGGGCTCACTCTCGGACAATACATCAGAACCATCACGAAGTATGCAGTCTGCTTTCACGCGATTGCAGGTACACTCATGCCCACGCTGATGGTAATGATGATGACCCGGTTCTATGGCCGTAACAGGTCGTGGACGGAGGGTCTATCAATCGTCCCGTTCACGCTTTTCGGCGGGTTGGCGTTTACGGTGCCGTATATGATCACCGGGATTTTCCTTGGGCCCGAGTTCCCGTCATTGATGGGATCGGCGGTGGGACTCGCCGTCGTGATCTTTGCTGCGCGGCGCGGGTTTCTCATACCTACGGATACTTGGAGTTTCGAGATTCCCGACAGGTGGCCCGCCGACTGGCGCAGCGCATCGTCCGGTGCCAAGGAAGAGCCTTCCGGCAATGAACCCATTCGCACGAGCGTTGCATGGGCCCCCTACGGGATACTCGCCGTGTTGCTCGTACTCAGCCGCCTGCGGCAACTACCCCTCGGCGACTACCTACGGACGTTCAGTATCAGTTGGCCCGATATACTCTCGACCGGTGTAGGTGCAACGACTACACCGTTGTATCTGCCGGGCACGATGCTTCTCGTGGCGGCAGGGGCCACTTGGCTGATGCACCGGATGAGTCGCCGGCAGATCGTAGCCGCCGTGCACGATTCCACGCGGGTACTTCTGGGCGCGGGCTTCGTACTCCTGTTCACTGTTCCGATGGTCAGGGTCTATATCAACTCGGGCGTCAACTCGTACGGCGCGGTAGACGGAGGCGGCCTTCCGTCGATGCCCATAGCACTGGCGACGTGGGTAGCCGACAACGTCGGTGGAGTCTGGCCACTCTTCGCACCGTCGATTGGGGCGCTCGGTGCTTTCATTGCTGGCAGCAACACGGTGAGCAACTTGATGTTCAGTCTGTTCCAATACGGCGTTGCCACCGAACTGGCTATCAGTGCGGCCGTGGTTGTGGCACTCCAAGCCGTCGGTGCCGCTGCCGGCAACATGATAGCAATTCACAACGTCGTCGCGGCATCTGCCACGGTGGGGCTACTGGGACAGGAGGGTGCTACACTACGCAAGACAATCTTGCCCACGCTCTATTATCTGGCGGTAGTTGGGATCATGGGGCTCGCGGTGGTATATCTGCTAGGGGCGCCCGGTCTTCCCGTGGGTGCCGGTTAGCAAGGTCTCCACACATTGTATTCAGCCAACTTGACACCGTGCAAAGGTCAACGCGCGATTGAACTCGTTGTTTGGAAGTTCCGGGCGGGTGCCATGAAGCTTCGAGTCGTCGCTTTGAGTTTCGAATCATTGAGTGAAGTTTTGAATCGTTGATTCGAAATTTCGGATCGCTGGTCGATATGTCGAATCGTCCACGTGGAGTTTCGAATCACTGATCTGGAGTTTCGAATTCTCGAGATGAAGTTTCGAATCGGTGATTTGAAATTGCTGAGTTTGGACTCAAAGATTCGAATCACCCAGATGAAGTTCCGAATCGCCGATTGGACGCGGGGAAAAGGCGGCGCTGCGATCTGTAAGTACTTGTACTACAAGTACTTAAGGCACTCGCCGGCCCCGAACAGATCGCAGCACGACCGGCTGCGGATCGACTTCGGCTGGCAGGGAGATTATGTCGAAAAGGCAGCGCCTAACTGGCAGTTCCTGCCGGCTCGACCATGTGTTTCTGCATTTCGACCTATGAAAACGCAGAATCGCGGTTATTGTTGGACCCACCCGCGACCGTGGCGGAATTGGCAGACGCGCAGGATTTAGGAACCGGTAACGGCGACCTCAAGATGCCCCGCAAGCCCCGTCAGGACAGGCACTTCACATATCGGTTGATATTCGGTGGGTCTCGGTTTGGGCCTGTGCTGAACGCACTGAGGCATCAGCAATCGAGCTCTCGATACGAGTCCTCCTTAAGTCATCTAGAATTGGGGCCCTTAGGTGAGCAAGCAGGGG
>JBDGZZ010000118.1:0-12656 GCA_039588335.1 Gemmatimonadota bacterium
ATGTTACCGACAAAGGCCGACTGACAATAGCCATAGGTGCTCGGCAAGTTGAACTGGCAACCACAATTCACAGCGCAATTGCAGTTGTCGTAAGTTTCGCTCTTGAATAGCCATTGATTAGCCATCTCGCCATCCTTCCCTAGTTTGTCATCTAGCCTACGTCTTAAGAGGTGTCTTGGGGCGTCACCGAGGCTGAGTCGTTTCGCTGAACGCGGTGACGGTCACGCAAGCAACGACGCCGTCGGGTAGCGTCCGCGGCTGCGTATGGCAGACTCCTTGTGAGGGCGACCGGCCAAGCTACGGGAGGGGGCAAGCAGTTGTCAATTTCGCACCATCTTTCACAAGCGAGGATAGTGAACTCAGCCACGCGATCACGGGCTCCATCAAGGCGACCGCCTTGATGTTCGTCGGATGCTCCCTGGCGTAGTACAGCCCCAGCCCCGCGCCCCAGTCATGCACCACCAACGTCACCTGCTCGAGGCCGAGTGCCTCGATGAATCCGAACACGTACTTCGCGTGATCGAAGAATCGATACTCGACGTCCGGTTTGTCGGACTTGCCGAATCCAATCAGGTCGGGCGCAACGCAACGCCCAAGATCGGTCACGTGCGGAATGACGTTCCGCCACAGGTACGATGACGTTGGTTGTCCGTGGAGGAAGAGAATGGGGTCACCCGAGCCCTCGTCGATGTAGTGCATCTTGGAACCCAGAACGTCGACGTACTTCGACTCGAACGGGAATGCGGCAGAGATATCTGTTGTGGTCATCGAGGTGCTCCCTTGGGTGACCGCGGTGATAGGACGAGGTCATCTTCTTCCGGCGAACGGGAGAATATAACGTGCAGTTGGCTGAAGCAGAGGCATTATCGAGGCGCTCTCTGAGGCGGACCGAAAGGCGTTGTTCCTACCCACCCCGCCGGTAGGTCACATCCGATTCACCGAAATCCCAGCGCAACACGTTGTACCCTTCCGGTCCCGGTTGCTCGAACCGTATCCGTCCGACGTCCGCCGGCACGGCAAACTCGCTCTCAGCGACTGGCGCAAGCCACTTACCCACCGGCCAGCCGTCACCGAACTGCCATAAAGCACCGTCCACGATACGTACCTCGATGACCCGGTCGTCCAGAGCGTACCGGCCGGTGAACGGTGTTAGATCAGTCGGCAGCGCAACGGACGGACGACGTGTCGGCGTCTCGTAGGGCTGTTCGAACAGTCGAACACAGCGAGACTCGACATGAATCCCTGGAGTGCTCCGGTCTGCTCCACTCCCCGGTGTGGCCCCACCTCGATCTTACCCCAACCGTACGGCCAATCGGCTTCGATCTGTTGGTCGAGATCGAACAACCGAATCCGGTGCAACGCAACCCCCCAACGATATAGGTCTCCCGCTGTCGATGACAGCGCGCCACTGCCGATCGAGAACCCGATATCCACCATTTGCGGCTCCACCGCCCAAGCGGGACCGGGCGCATCGCTCGAGCTTCACTCGCGCGATGTCGCTCTTGCTCGCCGTCGCTAGCGCTCGGGCGTCGCATCAGGGGGTCGTGGTTTCATCTCAATCGCTCGCCTTAGCTCGCGATCTCGATGCGGCCGCGTTCGCCAACGCTCACGCTTTCCCGTTCAAATCCCACCGTCCCGACTCAACAAACCTCTATGTGACAATGACATGTTGGTTCGGGGCTTTTTACGGTTGCGAAGGGTGCCGCAGGCCGATGGGCAGTGAAAGAGAGAGAAAGAAACTCAGGGTGTAACAACCGCAGACCGACAGTCTAACCATCCACCGCCCTCATGGCGTCTTCTGAGTAGCGGGTTCCCGCGGCTACCCCCATAGGCGCAACCGCGTCGATCGCTGCGAGCTCGCCTGCGGTGAGAGTGATCTCGGCCGCAGCCAGGTTCTCCTCGAGTCGCTTCACGCGCGTGGTGCCGGGAATGGGTGTCACGTTCTCTCGTGAAAGGAGCCATGCCAGTGCTAGCTGGGAGGGCGTCACACCGCGGGCCTGCGCGATCTCTCGCACTTTGTTGACGACATCCAGGTTTCTCTGGAAATTGTCACCCGTGAAACGCGGGTTCGTACGGCGCCAATCGCCCTCTTCGAGATCCTCGATGCTCCGGTAACGCCCCGAGAGAAAGCCACGGCCCAGTGGACTGTAGGCGACGAAGCCGATCCCGAGTTCTTCACAGGTTGAGAGCAACTCATCCTCGGGGTCACGGGACCAAAAGGAGTACTCCGTTTGTAGAGCCGTGATCGGGTGGACCTGGCAGGCCCGTCGCAGCGTCGCGGGAGCAGCCTCTGAGAGTCCGAGAAACCGTACCTTGCCCTCGTCGACCAGTTTGGACATGGCATCTACCGTGTCCTCAATCGGCGTTGCTGGGTCTACGCGATGCAGGTAGTACAGGTCGATCGTCTCCACCCCAAGCCTGCTCAGGCTGTTCTCACATGCTCGCCGCGCATATTCCGGCGCGCCGTTGATTCCGCCAAAGCCACCGTCCGCGTCGCGCATGATTCCAAACTTGGTCGCGACAACGGCCTGGTCCCGTCGATCCGCCAAGGCGCGTCCCAGCAGTTCCTCGTTCCGAAACGGACCGTACATGTCGGCCGTATCGAAGAAGTTCATCCCCAGCTCGAGCGCCCGATGCAGGACCCGCACCGACTCAGCCTCGTCGGCGCTTCCGTAGAACTCCGACATTCCCATGCATCCGAGCCCAAGCACCGAGACGTCTAGATCGGATCTTCCGAGCCTGTGAGTCCGCATCATTTTGCTCTATCCGTTGGCGTTGATAGTCTTGTTCGGGCGAATCGTCCGACTACCGAGGACAGGCTCAATCTAACCGGGATCGGCGAAACCCGTCCACGTTGCTTGGGCCCCGCCGGGCGGAAGCTGTGGATCGGTGTTGTTGGCCTCCATTGATAGAAACGCTCCGCGGGAGCTGTTGAGGCCGAAAGGGTGAGGCGGTAGAACGAGAACGGCCTTCCCATGGGTTCTTCAAGCCGGGACCAATCCCTTGCCCCTACTCCCCTGACTCGTCCAACTCGATCTCGAGCGGAATCTCGATCTTGGTCTCGCCCCACTGGAAGGCGAGGACGGCTTCTGGTCCGTCTACCACGGGGAAATGGAAGGTGAGCGTTTCAAAGTGCTGCCCGCGCTCGGGCGTGACCGCGAACCGCAGCACGTCTCTACCTTCAGGATA
The DNA here is from genome assembly GCA_039588335.1 of Gemmatimonadota bacterium. Classification (GTDB taxonomy): domain Bacteria; phylum Gemmatimonadota; class Gemmatimonadetes; order Gemmatimonadales; family GWC2-71-9. Next base: position 3,190 of record JBDGZZ010000118.1, read on the forward strand.
CGGGGAGTGATACACATCGACCGCTGCGCTCAGAATGAAGGTCCACTCGCCTTGCTGCGGGATCATCCAAATGCTGTACTTCCCGGCCGCGACGGGGTGGCCGTTCAGGATCACATCATCGCTGAAGGCGATGGTCGTCGCGGAGTCGGCCCCCGGGTTCCAGATGCGGCCCCACTTCACGATTCCACCGAATAGCTCCCGCCCCCGCGCCACAGGTCGGTTGTACCGGATCGTCATCACGGTCTCTCCGATCTTCTGCATCACACTCCCGCGCTGACTCCATGCGATCGCCTGCGCGGTGAGATCCTGCCCGCCCCCGGACAACAAAACCAGGAACGCCAACGAATACGAAGCGCGGCGCAACTCCATCGGGATGCTCCCTGTTTGACGTGAATGATCGATGAATGCCTCCAGAACGCAAAAACTTGCTCCGGCGTTCCCCGGATTGGAGTTCAACAGGCTACAGCGAATCGGAAAACCTTGCCTCACGAATGTCGCGTTCGCGTCCGGTGGGCTGCGTCAGCGGACCGTAGAGTTCAGGACGGCGTGCCGACATCCACCGGACTCCAGTGCACATGTGCAGCAAGCTCGGATCGAGGTCTGCAACAACCAGGTCGTCATCGACACTTTCTGATTCTGCGATGATTTCCCCGTACGGATCGAGAATCATCGCGTTGCCGGTCCTTACTTCATCGTCGTCGATGCCTACGCCGTTGCTGAAAATCAAGAACATTCCGTTGTCGTGCGCCCGAGACGGCAACCAGCGAAGCAGCCAACCTCTGCCGTTGGGACCTCGGCATGCTTGTTTGATCGGTTGGGGATCCTCTCGACGACTGAGCCAAAGCTGGGGATCGATGCGTTTCATGCTGCGGGGACTGCGCGAATCGCAGCCGCCCGTTTGGTGAGGAGCGAGCAGAATCTCGGCACCACGCAGAGCCGTCAGTCGGACATTCTCGACGATGTTGTTGTCGTAGCAGATCAATACCCCCACCCGGCATCCTTGCGGAATGTCAAAGACCGTGAAATCGCTGCCGGAAGCCATGTACTGGCTGATGAAGCAGTGCAGCTTCCGATGCTTGGTGTACGTGCCGTCGGGCATGGCGACCACGTACGTGTTGTAGAGCGTGTCCTCTTCCGATCGCTCGATCAGCCCCGCACCTATGGTCATGCCCGACTCGCAGGCGAGGGCCATGAGCGACTGCGTTGACGGACCATCGGGAACCGGCTCGGACAACGCGACGATCTCGTGGCGAGCAAGCTTCCGCACGTGCCAGTAGCCTGTGATACACATTTCGGGAAACACCAACAAGTCAACACGGCGCTCGGCCGCCGAGCTGGCAAAGCGGCGGATGATCTCCAGGTTAGCCAACTTATCGCTGGGTCTGTGGTTGAACTGAACGGATCCGGTGCGAATGGGAAGCATGGCGGCGTAACGGTGTTGTGAGTTAGTGCCTATCCGCGAGTTCGTTGCACATACACTCTTAGCCGGCTAAACACAAGATCGCAGACAACAGCGGCGGTGCTCAGCTGGACTGATACCCCCCAGCTTACCGCGCCAACAGCAGTTCCTTGTCAGACCGCGTCCGGCGGGACCTTCACACCGAGCTGACCGATTAGACCCTGCAGGTCAGCTTCCTCCCATGCCTCCGCAATCCGACTTTCCTCAAAGCGAAAAACCGCGATAATCCCGAATCTGACTGATCGACCGGTCGGAGCGAGCCCCATGAACTCTCCCGCGTGCGTTCCAGAGTCAACTGCGCGCAATACGACGCGATCGTCCAGCGCCTCCGTCATCAGGGTGAAGTGAAGGCATGTTGGCGCACATCGACATGCCTCGACCAACCATAGACCGCGCGCCGGGAATCGAACCCGGGACCGCTGGCTAGGACGGCAAGCGTGACACATACCGGAGTGGGATACGGTGGTCCCCCGCCGCCCCCGCTACAACACCAGGCTGACGGTGGCGCTCGGCTGCCCGTCGCCCGCCTTGTTGACCGCGATCACGCGGTAATACGGCTCCACCCCGCGCGGCTGACGGCTCATGAGCTGCTCTTTTGCTCTACGGCTGTTCCTTGCGAACGAGGATGACCCAGTCGGCGTCAGGCTCGGCGGGGGGCTGGCCGGGCGCGACCACCTGCCCGCCTTCGATGCGGGTGATGGAACCGGTTTGCAGTGCGCCGCCCCGCCGGGGGTCATACCAGTGAATCGTGTACGCACCGTTGTGTGCGCCGAGATCGAGCCGGATCGGGCCGCCGCGGGGCAAGTAGACGGCAATAGGAGTCCCCTGAGGATGGGTTAGCACATAGGCCTGGGCGCCTTTCGCCAGTGCTTCGTTGGGAGTCATCTCCCAAAACGGCAGGTGGCCCTGAAAAAACGTGAGCGCATGACGCACGTCGTCCCACACCCGATCCCGGCTGCGCCAGTCCTCGCAGTTCAAGTCGTTTTGTGGATACTCGTAGCCGAAGTAGTACTCCACGCCCGCCCCGCCGGCCATCAAATTGCCCCACAGTGTGTGCTGCCGAATGGCGTCGCGATTGCTGTCTGGACCGTCCGGTTTGACGCCGGTGGTGTAGTGCCCCTGCTCGTCATTGGCGACCACCCAGCGCCGCCCGGCGGCCTTCGAAGCTTGCACCCAGGTCAGCGTTTCCCGATGAACGTTGTCGAACTCCGTTTGGATGGAGACGCCGTTCAGCCCGGACGCAACGCCCAGCAACGGGCGGTAGACCTGCTCTTGCTGGCCCGGATAGGTGTGGATGACGACGGGGTGATCGTACGGATCGAGCGCTTGAATGTAGGCGATGTACTCCTTGATACGTTCTTGCGTGGGGTCTTCTCGCTCTTCCCAGACGTTGTTTTCCTCGCCCAGGTTCCAGTTCAACGCGTGATGATGTGCAAAACGCGCGATGAGTTCCCGGTAATACAGTTTGCGTTCCGGGCCAAGGTCGCCGTTATCGAGCAGCAGGTCGTTTTCCGTCTCCTGGGTCTTGAAATGAAGAAAGAGCCCCAGTGCGTCGGCGTGCGTGAAGACGACGTCCCATTGGGCCAGCTTGGAGACGTCGTAGCGGTCGCGTGCGTCCGGAGCGATCCAAGGCCAGACGTCCTTACCGTCGCCTTCGACGTTCATAGTCAGGAAGGAGAACGCGTTGACTCCTTTGCCGGCCAGGTAGTTCAGGGCTCCGATCAGGTTCTTCCCCCGATCTCCCTTCCAGGTTGGATCACCGGGATCCCAATCCCTGGCGTGCGGTTCGTAGCGGTGTAGCGGAGCTGTGGGCGCTTCGCCCGTCCGTTCCTGGCCTGGATCGGCTAACGAGTACGTATCGTCGAAGTCGTTATAGGCCAGCAGGTTCTCTGGACTGTCGCTGCCGCCTTTGACGAAGTAGCTGCCATTGTCGAAACGCAGATGGCCCTCGCCGGTGTAGCGCAGCATTCCCTTTGACCGATGGTCGCGGCCGCTCTTGTCGGACTCCACGATCTCAAAAGCGCCGGTTGCGCCGTCTAGGTGACTTGGTGCGCCTGCTTCCGGCTCCAGCGATAGTGCCACATCCGGTCCCGCCCTGAAGGAGGCCGCGAACGTCCACCGGCCCGTCTCGTGAGGAGTGAAGCGAACCCGCCATTTGTTTCCGGCCGTTGCGCTCGTTTCAGCCGCGTCTCCGTCGGCTGCAAAGTAGCCGGGGACGACGTGCTCCGATCCCGTGGCGTCGTGCGTGAACACCACATTAAGCCGATAGTGCCGGAACGGACTGGGCGAGCCGTCCTCGCTGGCGTGAGGCCCCTCGAATGTGAGCGTGACCGGGTGCCAGCGCTGCATGGCTCCCTCCACCTCCACGGGATGAGAGGTGTCGCAGGAAGCGAAGAACAGCAGCCCCACGAGTATCAGGCCTACAGTAGAAGTGCTCCACTTCATCGCTGTCATCCTCGAACACGAACTTGCCACAACATGGCCTCAAAACTACGGTTCCAATGAGGGAGCGGCCAGGCGGGCATAGCACCAACAATTTCCGGTGAGGGTGTGTCTAACCCTTGGCAACCGAGCATCGACGATTCCCGTTTTCACAACAGGAGGAGCTCATGAGTGCCAGCCCCGTTCGAACAACGCTAGGCTTGATCTCGACAGCCTTCCTCTTCAGTGCCGCGACAGCATCCGCCCAACTCGTCCGACCCTCTGCCGCTGCGCTCGCTGAGCTGGACCGCCGGATCGAGGCTCACTTGGACGAGTACAACATTCCCGGTGGTCTCGTTGCGGTGGCCTCGAGAGGGAGGATGGTCCATCTGAAATCCTACGGTGTGGCCAATGTGGAGCTGTCTGTGCCCGTGACAGACAGTACAGTGTTCGAGATCGGCTCCATCAGCAAGCAGTTTGTATCCGCCGCCGTCATGCTCCTCGTCGAGGATGACATGCTCGAGCTGGACGACCCCATTCATCAGTATCTGCCGGATCTCCCTAGCGAGTGGCTCGGTGTCACGGTGCGGCATCTGTTGACGCATACGTCAGGTATTCCGGACTACGAGGAAATCCGGACCTACGATGTATACGGATTCCGCCTCACGCCGGAGGAAGTCATCCGGATTGCACATTCACGCCCCGTGGATTTTGTTCCCGGTGCAGGATGGTACTACAGCAATACAGGCTACTTCCTGTTGAGCATGATCGTGGAGCGGATCGAAGGCCGCCCGCTCGGCCAAGTCCTACAGGCCCGCATCTTTGGACCGCTGGGAATGAACCAGACCCGCATGACGGATCCCGAGGCCATCATCCCGCACCGTGCGTCCGGCTATTGGGTCGACAAGACTGGTGAGCTGATCAACCGGCGTCCCACTGAGACTTCGTCTACGCTCGGTGCTGGGGGAATCCTGAGTTCGGCCCATGACTTGGCGAAATGGGACGAAGCGCTCTACGGGGACCAGTTGTTGAGCGCCGAATCCAAGGCGACCATGTGGACCGCGGCCGTGCTCCCCAATGGAGAAGACACTGGGTATGCGTTCGGCTGGAGTGTCCGTCCGTACCAAGGGCTCACGTCACAGAGTCATGGAGGCCAGGTGGCCGGATTCGTAGCGAACTTCGCCCGATACCCAGAGCAGGAAGCCGCAATCATCGTGTTCTTGAATCGCTACCGAGTGAGCGGCGGCCGCGTGAGGGTGGCTGTGCTCCACACGTTCATGCCGAGTCTTGGACCGATCCCGTAGCGAGGTACGTGTCTTTGACGCCGCAGTTTCGACAGATCGACAATGCGACGGCTCAGCTAGCGAAACGACCAGCGGCGCCTTCAGGAGAGTGACCATGTCACACCGAGAACACAAGCTCGTTTGCATCACAGTCTTGCTGATCTGGCCAGCCTGTGCTCCGGAGGAGAGGACGGATGAGGTGGACAAGAATGAGTCAATCACTAGAGAGCAGCGGGCATACGAAGACCTGCTAGCGGTGTGGTCAGGCGACGATCTCTCTAGACTTGACCAAGTACTTGTAGACGATTTCGCCTTTGAGGAACCTACCGGAGATGAAACCTCGGAAGAGCCACCACTCCTTGGGAGAAACCGACTCAGGGAACTTATCCTCGAAGAACGCACGGCCTTTCCAGATCTAAAGTTCCAGCTTCAGCGGTTCATTCAAGCGGGCGATTGGGCGGCCGCTGAATGGCTAATGACCGGAACGCACTCGGGAGGTTATGCGGACCTGCCGGCTACAGGCCGGAGCATCTCCCTTGCAGGCGTGTCCATCGTCCAGTTTGACCGTGGGCGAGTTTCACGTGAGCGATTCTACATCGATCTATGGGATTTCCGAGAGCAACTGGGTGTGATCTCGCAGTAGCAAGACGCACCGGAGACCGGCATGGCAGCCTTTCGCCCCGCCGCCCGCGGATTCACCACCTGCTTCAAGGGTCTTGAGAACTCAGATAGACAGGTGCCTAGCTGCGCTAAGATGGCGGCGTTGGACGCAAGGAGGATGTGATCCCGGGAGGGGCTCAAAGGTATGGAGCTAGGTAATCCGATCTCGAAGAATCCCTTCTGGGGACCACAACGGTTGACTTCTGAATGCGAACGTAGGGTGCGTTTCTAAGACAAAGTACGACATGCCGGCGTAGTCTGGACAGATCGACAATGCGACGGGCTAACAACAAAGGAGAAACCGCTTGACTGACCCACACGGTGCTGAGGCCTTGGCAAGAATCTGGATCGAGCGCTGGAACGAAGGCACGCCCGATCTGATCCCACTTGCCGAAGACTTCACACATACAAGCCCATATGGACGCGTTACAGGACGCCAAACATATCTCGATTGGGTGAAGCCAATGGCGGCGCGCAACGTCACCCAGCTCAGGATACTACGTACGCTATCGAGTTCGAACGAAGCGGTCATTCATTTTGAAATGCAAACGCCGAAGGGGCTTATTCAGGTATGTGATTGGATAGTAGTGGCAGACGGGCAGATCACGGAGATCCACTCTTTCTACGATGCAACGGAGTTGCGATAGACCATCTAGTTCTCCCCTACGCGGTCCCTCCACGCCTCGATCCAGTTGACGATCACGTTAAGGCGCGATTGGTCGTCCTTGGGCCTCATCAGCAGGAAGCGCTCTCCGTCAGGGAAGACGTCGTACTGACGCTGCCAGCCGTACGAGTAGTATGGGCCGTCCGCCAATGCGATAGCCGGTCCGGTCACGCGGAACGCCTCTCCTGTTTCGACTGGCACCCCAAGCAATCGGGAGCCGGACCGGAAGAAGAGTTCGCGGCCGTTGGGATTCCAGGCTGGTTCGATACCGCCTTCCGTCGAGACCGTGACGCGCCCGCCAGGACCGGGAAACGGACGGACGTAGATTTCGTCCCGCCCGGATTCATCCGAGGAATAAGCAACCCACCGTCCGTTCGGTGAAAATGCGGGTGCGCGTTCGAGGTAATCCGTCGAAAGCCACGGTGTAGGATTCCCGTCGGTCTCGCGGTCCAAAACCCAGAGCTCGTATCTAGTACCAACGTTCTTGCGGAGCAGCACGAAGCGATCGTCGGGACTCATGTCCTGCGTACGGTGCTGCCCCGGCAGGTCCATCAACAGCGTCGGGTCCAACGATCGGTCGACGGGAACGGAGTACACACGGACGTCGGCCCCTTCATTTCGCGAGAAGATGATGGTGTCGTTATCGGCGGTCCACAACGGATAGAATCCGTCTCCGTCTACGAGAGGTGCAAACGTCGACCGGCGCACGCTGTACACCCACAAGCCGGGCTGGTCGACGACGCTCTGATCGCCGACCGCAAATGCGGCGCCGTCGCTTGAAAGACGAGGGCCGACTGGTGGCACAAGCGACGGGCTGGCCAGCACGGATTCACGCCCGTCCCGGTCCACTGCCACCGGTACCAACTGCCGGAAGTAGTCGTGGAACGCGAGCGTCCCATTCCATGAGACGGTGTATTCGACGGACCCGTCAGAATCGATCAAGATCGAATCCAAGACGGTGATCGGTGAACTTTGGACCGTTGCCGAGCGCGGGTCGAATCGGACCGTCCGCAGCACGCCCTCCGCACTACCGTACACCAGAAGATCCGGTTCAACGAAGCGTGGGGAGACGCCCGGAACCAACGTCCGGACTTCTCCAGTCTCCATAGATGCGGCACCCACCTCTGACTGGGCCGGAAGTCCCTTCCAAATGGTGAACACAACCCACCGATTGCCCGGCAAGACGTGTGGCCACCGATGATCGACCTGACCCGTGTCGACAACGGTTAGTGCAACCGGATCACCGCCCTCTGCATCCACGACCATCAGACTCGAGCCCGGGCCTTCGTGGTACACCACTCGCCCATCACTCGTCCAACTCGCCCCTCGCCCACTTCCGGTGATCGAGACGATGGACCGCGCCGCACCACCCGCCATCGATATGGTTCGTAGTTGGCGGTCCTGATAGAACCCGACTCGCTCACCGCCGGGCTCGATGAATGGGTAGCCGATGTCCCCTCCACCCGCGCCCGTTATGGCCACCGCGACGGGACTGTTCAAATCTCTGCGGTACAGAGTATTGCCGGTGCCACTCGTCCCCCCTATGTAGACGATGCGCCGGCCGTCGCGGCTAATGTCGATCGAATGTCCCAGAATGCTCGTGCCCGGCTGTGCGTCGATCTCGAACCACCCGACGTCCCCGCTTCCGGTCCCGGTTCCATCGTCGGCTAGGTTGCCAATCGCGAGGCCGAGTGCGAGAGCAAGCCCCACTCCCAGAACGGCCTGCCAATTCGCCACCATGCGCCGCTTCCACACCACCGGCACCCTGCCCTCCGCTCGCGCCGCTGTCCTGCGCATTTGTGTCGCCGCGATTTGACCTTCGAGCGCCTGGCTGAACTCGTCAGCCGAGGCCGGGCGGTCGGCCGGAAGCTTCTCTAGTGCTGCATGGACTGCGGATTCCACATGGGGTGGGACGGTTTTACGATAGGTCGTGACGAGTTCGGGCTCGCTGGTCAGCACCTTGGCGACAATGGCCTGGACCGTTGGACCGGTAAACGGGGGTTCACCGGCGAGCATCTCGTAGAGTATGGCACCGAGTGCATAGACGTCACTGCGCGCGTCCAGCTCTCTGTCACCCATCGCCTGCTCGGGACTCATGTAGTGCGGCGTCCCTAGACTCAAGCCGGTCTCGGTCAATCTGCTTCCTCCGGCCTGACTCACCGCCAACGCGATGCCGAAATCCGCGATCAGTGCCTGGCCTTCGTGCAACAAGATATTCTCAGGCTTGATGTCACGGTGGATCACACCGTGGCGATGCGCGTACCCGAGACCTGCCGCGACCGCTCGAGTGATCTCGATGGCGTCGTCCACGGCGATCTGCTTCTCTCGATCCAGCAGGTCACGCAGCGTCTCCCCTTCCACGAAAGGCATTACGTAATACAGGAACGACTCGATCTCGCCAGAATCGTAGAGTGGGAGGATATGAGGATGCTGTAGGTTTGCGGTGACTTTGATCTCGTTGAGGAAGCGCTCGGCGCCAATCACTGCCGCCAACTCCGGCTTTAGTACCTTCAACGCGACCTTACGATCGTGCCTGACATCGTGCGCCAAGTACACGGTTGCCATACCGCCTTCACCCAAGTGGCGTTCGATCTCGTAGCGGTCCGCGAGGGCGTCGGAGAGGCGTGATGTGATGTCAGTCATGGAGGGCTAAGATGGGATGTGGTGCCGGATTCGTCCAGACTGCGCAAGGCGCAGTTCCAAGCGGTCATTCTTCTTGAAATGCAGACGCCAAATGGGCTTATGGCGCAGCAGGTGGAGGACACTTAGAGGGGCCGCGAACCATTCTTCGCCGGCCACTACCCACCCCGCCGGCAGGCCGCATCCGACTCCCCGATCGCTCTTGTCTTCTCCTGCACCTTGCCTGGGCAGCAGCTAGTAGACGGACCGGGCGAACCGGGGATAGAGTTCGTGGTAGGGGAGCACTCGCTCCCTGAACTCGTCCACGACGGCGAGCGTCGCCCGCAGGGCGGCGACGTTT
>JBDGZZ010000119.1:0-11467 GCA_039588335.1 Gemmatimonadota bacterium
GAGGACTGGACAAGTACTCCCGCACATTGTCCGGTTTGAGGCCCCCCAACGGAAGGAAACGGACACCCCGGTGTGTGTACGGCACGGCCAGGCTCTTCAAGTAGGACATCCCACCGGTCGGTTCGGCTGGGAAGAACTTCACCTCGCGGCAACCCAATTCCAGCGCGGCCTCTAGATCGGACGCCGTGGCGACTCCCGGCGCGAAGGGAAGTCCTACCTCCCGTGCCGCCCGCACCACGCGTGGGTTGAGTCCGGGCGCTACTCCGAACGCTGCACCTGCGTTTACAGCCTCTCGGGCTTGCTCCGGCGTGAGCACGGTTCCCACACCTGGCAACATGTCGGGTACTTGTGCACGAATCGCCTTTAGCGCATCCAGTGCCACTGGTGTCCTCAGAGTCAGTTCCATGGCATCGATGCCGCCGTCCAGCAACGCCACGGCCAGCGGCACGGCGTGCTCGAGTTCGTCCACCACGAGCACCGCGACCACTCCGCACCGCTCAATCCGTTCCAACAATTCAGCAGGTAGCTGTGATTCCACGGGATCACCTCACTCGATGAGCGTGAATGTACGTGTGGTCCAAAAAACGGCCAGTGTCGTGCGGAGTGGTGGACAGAGAACGCCTTCTGGCCGACACCCGTCCTGTGCCGTATCGTATGTGTGGCAACACATCCAGGCAAAGCCGGTGAATCCAGTCGTTCGAGATAGCGCCCTCTACCCTCTGCGCACTCTCGATACCGGGATCACCGTACGTACGGAGCAGAAACATGAACTGTAAGGAACTCCTCCGACTGTCGCCCATCACTCTGGCGGCCCTACTCGCTTGTGGCACTGAACGAGGAGGGAACCAGACCGCTAGCGCAGACACGCAGCAGACACCCAACGTTCTCACCTCCGCCGAGGAGGCTGCGGGCTGGAGACTGCTGTTCGATGGAAACTCGTTCGAGGGCTGGCGCGGCCTGGGACGTGATTCGATCCCGGAAGGGCACTGGCTGATCGAGGACGGCAGTATCCGCAAGGTGGCTAGCGGAGATGTCCCGACCGCACCCGACGGGCAGCCATTGGAGGGCGGTGACATCATGACCACAAGCACCTACGGTGACTTCGAGCTGGTGTTCGAGTGGAAGGTCAGCCCAGGCGCCAACAGCGGTATCAAGTACAACGTGTCGGAAGCGATGTCCACGGCGTCGCCACCGGTCCACGCCGCACTCGGATTCGAGTACCAGATACTTGACGACGATCTGCATCCTGATGCTCAGAACGGCCCAACGCGGACTGCATCTGCCCTCTACGACCTTATTCCTCCAGGACCTGACAAACAATCACTCACCGTTGGCTCTTACAACCAGGGGCGCATCGTTTTCCACGGCACCCATGGCGAGCATTGGTTGAACGCCGCCAAGGTCCTTGAGTTCGAACTGGGAAGCACCAGCTTCGACTCGGCGTTCGCGGCGAGCAAGTACCTGCCCATCGAAGGCTTCGCAGACAAGCGATCGGGACACATCGTGCTGCAGGATCATGGTGACGATGTCTGGTTCCGCAACATCAAGATTCGGGAGCTCACACCATGACCGACTCCATCGACCGCCGGGACTTCATCTTGCAAGGTAGCACGGCCGCGCTCGGTATCAGTATGCTGGGCAGATTTTCGCAATTTCCCGGCTCTTCTCAGGGGGAAGACCTCATCGGGGTCGCCGTGATGGGGGTGAACAGCCGGGGAAACGAGCTGGCCAAATCGTTTGCGCGGGTGGGTGCTGACATCAGGTACATCTGCGACGTGGATTCGCGCGCGATCGAGAAGACGGTTGCTGACGTGACGGCGATGCAGGACCGGAGCCCCACGGGTGTTACCGACTTCCGCCGAGTACTCGACGATCAATCGCTCGACGTGCTCGTGATAGCAGCACCCGATCACTGGCACGCTCCGGCGACGCTGCTCGCCCTCCAGGCTGGAAAGCACGTGTACGTCGAGAAGCCGTGCGGCCACAATCCGCGTGAAGGAGAGTTGCTCGTTGAGGCACAGCGTCGTTACGGTCGAGTCGTGCAGATGGGAAACCAGCAACGATCAGCACCGGAATCAATTGACGTCATCCAACAGATCCGCGAGGGGGGCATCGGCCGACCCTACTTCGCGCGCGCGTGGTACGGCAACACCCGCGGCAGCATCGGACGCGGAGTTCAAGCGCCGATTCCGGACTGGCTGGACTACGAATTGTGGCAGGGACCGGCGCCACGTACGCCATACCGCGACAACGTGGTGCACTACAACTGGCACTGGTTCTGGCGCTGGGGCACCGGAGAGATCTGCAACAACGGCACGCATGAGATCGACGTGTGCCGCTGGGCCCTCGGCGTAGATTTTCCCTCGAAGGTTACGTCCGCCGGCGGCCGCTACCACTTCGACGACGACTGGGAGGGCCCCGACACGCAGATAGCATCGTTCGAGTTCGAGGGCGGGTCGACCATCACGTGGGAGGGACGAAGCTGCAACGGACGTCCCATCGAGAACCGCGGTCGCGGTGCCTCGATCCACGGCACGGACGGCACCGCCATCATCGACCGATCGGGCTACGTCATCTATGACAACGAGAACAACGAAATCGCCCGTCGTATCCGTGGTGACACTGTCGATGCCCTCGACACCCGGGGAGGCGGAACGCTGACCGACCTGCACATCGCCAACTTCCTCGACGCAATCCGGGGCGATGCGACGCCCACGGCACCGATCGACGACGGGTCCAAGAGTCAACTGCTCTGTCACCTAGGCAACCTCGCGCAGCGCACCGAGGGGAGCTTGCACTGCGATCCGCAGACCGGGCAGATCGTGGGCAGCTCCCCAGCCACAGCGTTGTGGAGCCGGGAGTACGAACCGGGGTGGGAGGCGAAGGTGTAGCCTGAGCCCAGTTTGTCATCGCCAAGACAGAACTCGACGGAGGCATCAATGCGAGAGGATAAGCACTCGGTTTCCCGCAGAGACTTCATCAAGACGAGTGGCGGTGCTGTTGCCTCTTCAATGGTGGCAATGCCATCCGCCCTCGATATGGCGTTCTCGACCCGTCGGAAGCGGGCCAAGATGCGGTACGCCATCGTCGGGACCGGCATCAGGGCGATTGGCATGTGGGGCCGAGACGTCGCGCGAGAGTACTCCGATTACGTCGACTTCGTGGGCTTGTGCGATATCAATCCGGGGCGCCTCGCGTTCGCCAAGGAGTACATGGGCGTCGACTGCCCAACATTCACGGACTTCTCGGAGATGATCCGTCAGACCCGACCCGACACCCTGTGCGTCACGACTGTCGACAGCACACACGACGAGTTCATCGTCAAGGGAATGGAGATGGGTTGCGACATCGTCACCGAGAAGCCGTTGACGACAGATGAGTTCAAGTGCCAGGCCATCCTCGATGCCCAGGCACGTGCGCGCAAGAACATCGCTGTCACCTTCAACTACCGCTACTCACCTCATCGGACGAAGCTGAAACAACTGCTGATGGAGGAGCGGATCGGTCGCCTCACCTCGGTAGACTTCCATTGGTACTTGGACATCTACCACGGTGCCAGCTATTTCCGTCGCTGGCATGGCAAGGAGCGCTACAGCGGCACTCTATTCGTGCACAAGGCGACGCACCACTTCGACCTGCTCAACTGGTGGATTGACTCTGAACCCGAAGAGGTCTTCGCGTACGGCGCCCTGGAACGCTACGGACACAACCATCCGTTCAGGCACACCAACTGTAGGGGCTGCCCGCATGCGAGCCAGTGCCACCACTACTGGGACATTACCGAAGACCAGTTGCTTACCCGGCTGTATGCCGACAACGAGCACCACGATGGCTACTTGCGAGACGGGTGCGTCTGGTCCAACGATATCGACATCTTCGACAAGATGGCGGCTCAGATCAGGTACGCGAACGGTGTGCAGGTGAGCTACTCATGTACCACCTATTCACCCTACGAGGGTTATCGTATTGCCTTCAACGGCACGAAGGGAAGGATGGAAGCCTGGATCAAAGAGCGGCAACCGTGGCAAGCCGAGGACTATGACGAGATCAGGGTCACCGACAACTTCGGCGACACGGAGCTGATTCAGATCCCCCACGCAGGAGGCGGCCACGGTGGAGGCGACACGCGACTCAGAGATCGCATCTTCAAGGATCCGAACGCACCCGACCCCTACCGCCACGCGGCGGGCGTCCGGGACGGAGCGATGTCCATCCTGATCGGGATAGGTGCCCGCACGAGTGTGAAGACGGGCGAGCCTGTCAAGATCGCGTCGTTGACCACTTTGAAGCCTCGCCTGGAACGGCCTTGAGGCCTGGAACCGGGAGAAAACGCAAGATGACTGACAGCATGACGAGCAGACGGGAATTCCTGAAGGGTGCGGCCCTGGGTACCGCGGGTATCGCGCTTCCAGCGGCTAAGGCTACCTGCCTCGGCGAAGAGCCAGCCGGCAATACGGCGGCCGGGATCAGGCTCGGCGTAGCGAGCTACTCGCTCAGAGAACTGAGCCGTGCCGATGCGATTGCAGCCATCGTTGCGCTACGCACCCGGTACGTAAGCATCAAGTCTTTCCACTTACCGTACGAGAGCACAGGAGAGGAGTTGGCTGCAGGAAGCCGGGAGTTCGAGGATGCGGGACTCACAATCGTGGGGGGAGGCGTGATCACGTTGCAGCAGGAAGATGACGCCGACATCCGCAGCCACTTCGAGTACGCCAGGGCCTGCGGCATGCCGCTCATGGTCATCGCGCCTACGCGGGCGACACTGCCACGCATCGAGCGTTTCGTACGCGAGTACGACATCAAGGTCGCGATCCACAATCACGGGCCAGAGGATGAGCACTTCCCCGGGCCGCGCGATGCACTTCCCGTGATCCACGACATGGACCCCCGCGTAGGATTGTGCGTCGACCTGGGGCACACCACACGAACGGGTGTCGACATAGTGGAAGCCATTGCCGAAGCGGGGGACCGCGTGCTCGACATTCACGCAAAGGACCTGCGTGACCTGATGGATCGAGACAGCCAATGCATCGTGGGCGAGGGTGCGATGCCGATCACGGCAATCTTCCGGCAACTCGCTGCCATGGGCTATTCGGGCTACGTAAACCTCGAGTACGAGATTGACGCCTCCGATCCTCTACCAGGCATGCAGCAATCTTTCGCTTATATGAGGGGTGTGTTGGCGGGTCTGGGGATGGCGGACCTCTAGTCTCCGCAGCGCTATCAGTGCGTCACACCGGTCCTCCAGATGGCGATGTCCCGGTAGTCGTAACGCTCATTGTTGGCTTGTGTGCGACCGCTCGCGACGTCGAGTAGGAGGTCGAACAAACCTGCCTCCAGCTCGCCGATCTCGCTGGAGCCGTCCGCTAAGGCCCCCGCATTGAAGTCGATCCAACGCGGTTTCTTCACGCTGACTGCCGTGTTCGATGAGATCTTGATTGTCGGTACGGGAGAGCCCAGGGGAGTGCCGCGGCCCGTCGTGAAGAGCATGACGGTGGCTCCCGCTGCAACCATCGCGGTCGATGATACTGCGTCATTACCAGGGGTCTCGAGCAAAGAGAGCCCTGGGATCATCTTTCGCTCGCCATACCGCAGCACTTCCGCCACCCTGGCACCACCGCCCTTCCTGATAGCGCCAAGCGACTTTTCCTCCAACGTGGTCAGGCCGCCCTCGATATTGCCCGGCGACGGGTTCTCGTAGATGGGACGACCGTGCTCTTGGAAGTGCCGCTTGAAATCGTTCACCAGACGTTCAATGTCGCGGAAGAGTGTCTCCGTCGCCGCCCGGTTCATCAAGGTCTGCTCGGCGCCGAACATCTCCGGCACCTCACTGAGGATCGCACCACCTCCCTGCGCCGTGATCCGGTCGGCAATGCGCCCCACCAGTGGATTGGCGGTGACACCACTCAAGCCGTCCGAGCCGCCGCACTCGAGGCCCACGACCAGGTCGGACAGAGGATGGCTGTCGCGACGGTCCTGCTCCATTGCACCGACCAACTCCCGCCCCATTGTCACACCGTGCTCCACCTCATCATCCACATCCTGCGAGTCGAAGAACCGTAACCGCGCTGGATCGACGTCACCAGCAACCCGCAGTAGACTATCGATTTGGTTGTCCTCGCACCCCAATCCCAAGAGGAGCACGCCTCCGGCGTTGGGATGCCCAATCAGACCGGCGAGTATGCGCCGGGTGTTGTCCAGGTCATCGCCCGACTGGCTGCAACCATACGGGTGCGTAAAGGCGTGGACGCCGTCCATGCGTTCGCCGAACTCTTCCCTGCAGATCCGAGCTATGCTGTCGGCGGCGCGGTTGACGCAACCCACCGTGTTCAGAATCCACACCTCGTTGCGCGTTCCCACGGTCCCGTTCGACCGGCGATATCCGTCGAAGGTGCGGCTGGCGCCGCTGGCCTGAGGCCAAGTCGTCACCGGTTCATACCGATAATCCACCGTCCCTTCCAGGTTCGTCTTCACGTTGTGTGAGTGGAGCCACGAACCTCGCTCTACAGGCTGAGTGACCTGTCCAATTGGTTCTCCGTACTTCATCACGGCCGCCCCCACATGCAGATCACTCAGCGCGATCTTGTGGCCAACCGGTATGCTCTCCCGCACCAAGAGTGACCGGCCGTCGATAGACACATTTGTCTCCCCGTCGAGCAGCATCAAGGCCACCACTACATTATCCGATGGATGGAGCTTTAGTACGTCTGATCTCATTCTGTTCCCTCGGTCTTCTTCTAGCATCGCTCGGCTGGCCTGGCACAGCAGAGGCATTTCGCATAATATAGCGCCGGTCGGTCCGCCGGCTCTGAGTCGAAGCTTAAAGCACGACACTTTCTTGTCAGTAGCAATCTGACGGCTTTCCGAGGTACTGTGCATGGGCCATGATTCGCTGGATCTTACCGGACGCACGGCAGTGGTGCTTGGCGGAGCGTCCGGGATTGGACGCGCCATATCGCACGGCCTAGCCAAGGCGGGGGCGGACGTTGTGGCCAGCTCACGGCGTCAGGAGCAGGTAACATCGGTGGCCGATGAAATCGAAGCGCTGGGCCGACGCACACGACGCATCTCTACTGACGTGACCGACCCCCAGTCACTAAACCTCCTCTTGGACACGTGCGTCGATGAATTCGATGGAGTTGATGTGCTGGTAAACTGCGCCGGAACGACCAAGAAGGTCGCAGCTCTAGAGATGGACATGGGTGACTGGGACAGAATCATCGACGTCAACCTGACTGGGACGCTCCGTGCGTGTTTGATCTTCGGAGAGCACATGCTCGAGCGTGGCTGGGGCCGCATCATCAACATCGCTTCGCTCGCTTCCTTCGTTGGTCTCCACCAAGTAGCGGCTTATGGGGCGAGCAAAGCGGCCGTCGTCGCCCTGACCAAATCCTTAGCCGTGGAGTGGGCCCCCCGAGGTGTGTGCGTGAATGCGATAGCCCCGGGAGTGTTCCCCACCGATCTGAACCGAGATCTACTAGAGGGTACGGAGCGGGGAAAGGAGCTCGTGATGCGCACACCCATGAAGCGATTCGGCGAAGTCGATGAGATAGCCGGGGCAGCCGTATTTCTTGCCTCCGAGGCAGCGAGTTTCGTAACCGGACAAGTAATCGTGGTGGACGGTGGATTCCTGGCCAGCGGAGTCAACCAGTGAATCGCCCCTCCACAGGTGAACGTTCGATGTTATCCGACACGCTCTTCAGTGTGCCCCGCCAAAACGGCCTTCATGCAGTACAGACTCGGGGCGAAGGTGGAGTCCGCGAACTGAGCAGCTGGCGGCTCAGACTCGGTCCCCGAGAAGACGCCACATTTCGGGCGCAACACGAAGAAGCGGTGCTGATACTCCAAGAAGGCAAAGGCGTACTCACGGCCTTGGAGAACGCATGGGAGATAAGCCGTGCTGGAGTATTCGATGAGCCGGCCACCGCTCTCTACCTCCCGCCTGGAGTGAACCTCACGGTAACCGCGCACACTCCTCTCGAGGCAATCATCATCGCCGCTCCGGCGCAGCCTGTCGGCACACCGGTCTTGGTGGCCGCCGACCAGATCCGCGTACAACAGCGGGGCAAGGGAAACTGTCTCCGCGAAGTGCACGACATTCTCGTGGACGACCCTTTTGCGCAGCGGTTGCTGGTGGGTGAGACATTTAATCCAGCGGGCAACTGGAGCAGCTATCCGCCTCACAAGCACGACGGCAAGGATGGGGAACCGCGGCTGGAAGAGGTCTATCACTACCGCATAGATCCACCACAGGGGTTCGGCCACCAATCGCTGTACACGGCTGATGGAGAATCAGTTACCCACATGGTGCGCGACGGTGATGCGGTGTGCATCCCGTACGGATACCATCCGGTCTGTGCGCCCCCAGGATATCGGCTGTACTATCTATGGGCCTTGGTAGGAGAACAGAGGGCCCTCGCAGTCCACGAGGACCCGAGTCACAGTTGGATCACCGCTCCGTGAACGGGCCGCGCGAAGCACGTAGAAGGTGAGTCTGCCATGAAGATTGTAGATGGGCGCGTGATCGTCTGCTGTCCCGGGCGCAACTTCGTCACGCTCAAATTGACTACTGACGGTGGGACCTACGGTCTTGGTGACGCGACACTGAACGGGCGCGAGCTCGCCGTCGCTAGCTACCTGAACGATCATGTGTTGCCGCTGCTCATAGGGCGGGATCCCAGCCGAATAGAAGACACATGGCAGTACTTGTACAAGGGTGCTTACTGGCGGCGTGGGCCGGTGACGATGGCAGCAATCGCAGCAGTCGACACGGCGCTGTGGGACATACAGGGCAAGACACTTGGCGTTCCCGTGTATCAGCTACTTGGAGGTGCGTCACGCGACAGGGTACTGGTCTACGGACACGCGAACGGAACGGATGTCGACGATACTCTCCGAGCGATCGAGCGCTACCGTGAACTCGGCTACGACGCGATACGCGTACAGTCAGGAATCCCGGGACTCGAGGGCATCTACGGTGTTGGACGAGGAGATCTGTACTATGAACCGGCCGAACCTGGACTACCTCCGGAAGAACGGTGGAGCACTGAGCGGTACCTGGACTTCGTGCCGGAGCTGTTTGCACGCGTCCGCTCCGAGTTCGGACCCGAGCCGTCGTTCCTCCACGATGCGCACCACCGTCTCACTCCCATAGAGGCGGCGCAGCTCGGAAAGAATCTCGAGCCGTACCGCCTGTTTTGGCTGGAGGATCCGGTTCCAGCGGAACTCCAAACCGGCTTCCAGCTCATCCGGCAACACACTACTACTCCCCTCGCCGTCGGCGAGGTATTCAACACGATCCACGACTGCCAGCAGCTGATACAGGAACAGCTCATCGACTACATCCGGACTACGGTTGTCCATGCGGGTGGCTTGAGCCACCTCCGCAAGATTGCGAGCCTCGCAGAGCTACATCACGTGCGAACCGGCTGCCACGGGGCCACCGACATGAGCCCGGTGTGCATCGCCGCAGCTCTCCACTTCGATTTGAGCGTGCACAACTTCGGAATCCAGGAATACATGAGGCACAGTGAAGACACCGACCGGGTCTTCCCTCACGAATACACATTCGAGCAAGGGGCAATGCATCCGGGTGACGCGCCGGGCTTAGGTGTGGACATCGACGAGGAGGTGGCTGCCAAGTATCCGTATCAGCGGGCGTACCTGCCGGTCAACAGGAAGCTCGACGGCACCATGCACAGTTGGTAACGCGAGTTTCGGGGCTAATGAAGCGATATAAGGGTCTCGCACTGGCTCTCTCCCTGGCAACAACCGCCTGCGGGACACGTGGCGACGTGATCGTCATCAAGCTAGCGCACGGTCTCGACCCGACTCACCCTGTTCACCAGGCGATGGAGTTCCTAGCCGAACGCGTCGACGAAGAGTCGGGCGGGACGATGCGCATCGATATCTATCCGAGCGAACAGCTCGGCACTGAGCGACAGGCCCTGGAGCTGTTGCAGATCGGGAGCCTGGGAATGACGAAAGTGTCCGCAGCCGTGCTCGAGAACTTCGCAGCGCCGTTCAAAGTGTTGAGTCTACCGTACATCTTCCAGAATGAGGCCCATCAATGGGCAGTGCTGGAAGGTCCCATCGGACGGGAAATGCTGGAAATGGCTGCACAGTTCCGCCTGCGGGGCCTCTGCTTCTACGACGCGGGGAGCAGGAGTTTCTACACGAAGAACCGTCCCATTCTGGAGCCGTCGGATCTCGTGGGGCTGAAGATCCGCACGCAGGAGAGTGCCACCGCGACTAGAATGGTGAGTCTACTCGGCGGATCCGCGACGCCGATCGCCTGGGGCGAGTTGTACACGGCTCTGCAGCAGGGTGTGGTTGACGGTGCCGAGAACAACCCGCCGTCTTTTCATTTGTCCCGACACTACGAGGTGGCCCGCTACTACTCTCTCAACGAACACACTGGCGTGCCGGACGTACTTCTGATTAGCACGGCCGTATGGGACGATCTGACCACGCAGCAGCAGCAGTGGCTTCAAGCGGCCGCAAACGAATCGGCCCAGCACCAGAAGTTGTTATGGCAAGAGGCAACTGAGGAGGCGTTGCGCGTCGTACAGGCCGACGGCGTGCAGGTAGTCCGGCCGGACAAGACTCCGTTTGGCGACTTGCTCGCACCCATGTACGAAGACTACCGCGATGAGCCAGCCGTGTACGCGCTGATAGAGCGCATACGAGCGGCGGCCGAAATCGCTGACGACCGACATTGAGTCACTCGTCGCGCCTATGATTTCCTCCACCAGAGTGGTCGACCGCGCACTCGGCTGGATACTCGTTGTGCTCATGGGCGTCGCCGTGGCGAATGTCCTGTGGCAGGTGTTCACACGGTTCGTGCTCGGGGATCCCAGTTCTTTTACCGACGAGCTGGCTCGATATCTCCTGATATGGATCGGACTACTGGGCGCAAGCTATGCAGCCGGAATGCAGATGCACCTCGCCATCGACCTGCTTCGATCCAAGCTCACTGGGCGTCCTCGGTTCTATGTGGGCGTCTTGATAGAGGCCTGCATCTTCTTGTTCGCACTATCAGTGCTGGTGATCGGTGGGATCCATCTCGTCGCACTGACGCTCACTCTCGGCCAGACCTCCGCCGCGCTCCACGTTCACCTCGGATACGTCTACCTGGCACTACCATTGAGCGGACTCCTGATGATGTTCTATTCGGTGCGCGCCGCATTGGGGCACCGCACAGAGTTAGAGGAATGGGAAGCCCGCAGTGACCGCGTGGGGGAGGCGCACTGATGGAATGGCTGGATGTGCTAGTGCTGGGAGGTTCTTTCACCCTCCTGCTGGCCCTAGGCGTGCCGGTGGCGTTCTCGATCGGTATCTCCACTCTGCTCACCATGCTGCTCAGCATCAAGACCGGGCCCGCCCTCACAACGGAGGCTCAGCGCATTGCCACGGGACTCGACTCTTTCACGCTCTTGGCAATCCCATTCTTCATACTCGCCGGTCA
>JBDGZZ010000120.1:0-11696 GCA_039588335.1 Gemmatimonadota bacterium
TTCTCGGGAAGAGGTCAGGAAGCACCACGCCAGGTGGTACGAAGAGGAACTGGCTCCCGGAGTGAAGCTGCGCGATCCCGGTTCGGAGCAGGGACAGCGGTGATCTGGTCTTTAGATGCGGCGGGGGGTCAGGGTGTGGTCCGCGAGGCGGTCTCGAGATATCGTACTATCTTTGAATACTCGTCTTGAGTCAGAGCTTCTCTGAGCATCGACTCCATTAGCGCCGCCATACGCTGTACGACAGCGATCCAGTCTTCGTAGGCATACTGCTTTGGGTCGGGAAGCTCGTGGCAGCGACTGCAGGTTGCTGCGAAAAGGAATCGCTCTGGTCCGGGTGGCAAGGCGACCCCGCTGACTTTGAGCGCGTTGCCCCGCTGACTTTGAGCGCGTTGTCAATCAAATACCGCAACATCACGACCCGTTCGGCAGACGCCGGGATTGCGACATCGTAGCTCCCGCCTACTCCGTCCATCCGCAGCCACATCCGGCGCACAACACGCGGCCAGTCGGTGGCCGAGTGAATCAGTGGAGTCGGCAGCTCGTGGCAGGCTGTACAGTATTGCTGCACCAAACCTGCACCCTCGGACTCGGGATCGGGGAGATCCGTCGGCGCTACCCCAGGTGGCGGTAGTGCTACTTTCGCGGATGCCAGCAACAGTTGATCTCGGACCGTGGCTTGCGATGGCAGGTCGCGGTCTGTTTCCACGCGTGGTGTCTCATCGCAGGACAGCACCGCCACGAGAGCAAGCGGTAGCAAGGCACTACCGTCATCTACAATCCACGAGATCAAACGGTTCGTCATGGTCAAGGCCGACAAACGAATGGTAAGGTTGGCTAAGAATGAAGTGGGGATGAATTGCAGTCAAGGTGGGCTAAGGTTAAGGTGGGTTCTTAGAGACGGTACTTTTGCATCCTGTAGCGGAGTGTGTCCCGAGTGAGCCCCAGTAGCCTAGCGGCCCGTGTGACATTGCCGTTGGTACGGGCAAGCGCTTGGCGAACCAGGGTCTCTTCCACTTCCGTCACGCGGATGCCGTCGGCGGGAAGCTGAATCACTGACCCTACAGCACCGGCAGCGGCGCTGCCGGTGCGGATTTCTGCAGGCAAGTGCTCGGGCCGAATCTCTTCCGTGTCTTCGAGGATGAGCGCGCGCTCGAGTACGTTGCGGAGTTCACGAACATTGCCCGGCCATGCGTAGGCTTCGAGAACACCGATGGCGGCGGTTGTTAGGCTAGGCGGCTCGCGCTTGAGATCTCGCGCGAGCCGCTTGACGAAGTAATCCGCCAGCGGCGCGACGTCTTCCCGGTGCTCCCTGAGCGGTGGGATGTGTACTGGTACTACTTTGAGTCGATAATACAAGTCGCTCCGAAACGTGTGATCCTCGATGGCACGCTCCAGGTCGCGGTTCGTCGCTGCGATCACGCGGACGTCGACCCTCACGTCACTTGTCCCACCAACCCGCTTGAACGTCGAATCTTCGAGAAAACGGAGCAGCTTGGCTTGTGCTGTAGATGGCATGTCACCGATCTCGTCCAGAAATAGAACGCCGCCATCTGCAAGTTCGGCAAGTCCCTTCTTGCGCTCACGAGCGTCGGTGAAGGCACCTCTCTCGTGGCCGAATAGTTCCGATTCAACAAGATGTTCAGGTAGTGCGGTACAGTTGATCTGGAGGAATGGGAGATCGCTGCGATTGCTTCTCGCATGTATGGCCCGCGCCACGAGGTCCTTCCCCGTGCCACTTTCTCCCCGCAACAAAACCGTGGCTGAGTCTGCCCGTGCCAGTTTTTCTACGGTCTGGGCCAGTTCACGTAGTGCTGCAGAGCGGCCCACGAGCTTCACGTCGGCGAACTGCCAGCTATGTTGTTCCTGCAACACTGCCACTTTCTGACGCAGGCGACGGGCTTCGAGCCCCTTCTCGATGGTTATCAGCAGATCGTCGAGATCTGGCGGCTTTTGAAGGAAGTGAAAGGCACCCGCCTTCACTGCCCGAACTGCCGTCTCGATCTCGCCGTACGCCGTGATGATGACGATCACCAACTCGCGGTCGATTTCGCGGAAGCGCTCGATGAGTGCGAGGCCATTAGCATCGGGCAACCGCATGTCCAGCAGCATCAGAGCCGGGTCCACCTCTTGGACGAGGCCAAGCGCTTCCTTGCCGGTGGCGGCACCTTTGACCGCGTAACCCGCCGCGATCAGGTGCTCACTCAGCCAAGTGCGAGTGAGCTCGTCATCGTCCACCACTGCGATCAGAGGACCTACCTTCACTGTGTCACCGACTCCCGTTGCGGGGCGGAGAAAACCAGAGTGAAGGTTGACCCCGCACCTACTTCACTCTCGACCTCTAGGTGGCCTCCGTGACGTTCGACTATTCCCCGGGTAATAGCCAGACCGAGTCCGGTGCCTTGGTGCTTGGTCGTATAGAATGGTCGGAAGATCGTCTCGAGCTGCTCCCCCGGGATTCCGGTTCCAGTATCCGAAATAGCGATATGGATCTCATCGTTCACATGCTCAGTTGAGATGGTGAGCACCCCGCCAGGTGCCATCACCTGAATCCCGTTCAGGGCTAGATTGACGAGGGCTTGAGCCAGGAGCTCGGGATCGACCCTGATTTTGGGAACTGCCTCACGGACACTCTTCTCGATCTGCACGCCGGCCGCTTTTGCTTGAGGGGTGATCAGCTGTACAACCCGATCCACCAAAAGCCTCGGCTCGGTCCAAGTCAGGCGTGGTTCCCTGGGGCGCGCGTAACTCAGGAGGTCGTGAATAGCCGATTCGATGCGGTGAAGCTGCGCGCGCATCTGCGTCAGGAAGCCTTCCGCTCTTGGATTGTCTCCAATCTCTCCTGCGAGGAGGTCGAGACCGCTGGCGACTCCCACCAACGGGTTCTTGATCTCGTGCGCTATCCCTGACGCCAGTTCGCCCACAGATGCCAACTGCGCTGCACGGCGCATCTCCTGATCGTGGAGTTCCTGAATCTGGTGAGCCGAACCGCGAAGCTCCTGGGACATTTGATTGAAAGTTCTACCGAGGTCACCTAGCTCATCCGGGCGATCGATCTCAACCTCGATACCCAAATCACCTGCTCGGATGCGCTCGGCTGCGGCAACCAAGCGGCGCAGTGGAGCGACGATTGACCGGGCCACCACCCATACAATGGCTACCAACAACAGCGCAAACGCGGCTTCGAGCACAGCCGCGAGCAACGCCAGTCCACGAAGTTGTCCGAATACACTGGAGACTGACGCCTCGGCGATGTATCGCCAAGATCTCTGTGGCACAGGTACCGCCGTCCCCAGCACCTCAACACCCTCGTAGTTCACATACCGTACTACCGCCCCATCAGGTTGCCCCAACAGCGGTGAAGGTAGTCTCTCGCCGTAGTCGAGTCCGGCATGCGGGTGCGACGCGAACAAGGGGCGTCCTTCGCGGTCCACGATGAAAGTGTGAATATCGCCGGCGAGATGTGGCGGAATGCGCAGAAAGCCTTGCACGTGCTCGAAGCCGACTGCCGCCGCGAGCAATCCGACGGATGCACCTTCGCTGCCAGGAATCGGTATAGCCAGTCGGTAGACCGGCCCGACGAGTCCACCGATTGCCTCCAAGTCGTCAGCAAAAAACCGACCCTGCCTACCGATCCGAAACAGATCAGTGTAAGACCAGTCCGCACCCACTCTACTGTGGACGGTCGAAGCGACTACCGTTCCTCCCGTGTCGAGGACGAACAGCTCAGACAGTGGTGGCAGTTCAGCCAGTTTCCGGTCGAGGTGTTCGTGCAGCCCAGTGACAGCTGCGGATTGCCGGTCGCCGGCTCGAACCGCCGCCGCTGCGTGTGGAACAGCATTGGTTAGAAAGCTGTTCCCGGCCACCACGACATCGAGATAGAGTAGGTGGCGCTCCACTTCGGTCGCCACGTGTTGCGCCTCAATCTCCGTCAGGGCGAGGAGATACCGTTGTACCTGACGCTCGATGATGCGGCTTGTAACCGAGTAGCCAACCGTGTTAGACAGAAACAACGGCACCAGCGACAAGACGAGGAACCACACCAGGATGCGTCGTCGGAGACCCTTTTTCACCGGAAGCGTCTGCGGTGGTTCGCTCATCGCCTTACTCAGAGTCGCCACTGCCTTCCGATCCCGCTTGCAGGGCTTCCAGCAGCGCCTGGTGCCCCGCGGCCTTGGACACCCAAAGCACTCCGCTCATACTTTCAGACAACTGGTCGACAGGTGCTGACGCGCTGTAGATGACCATGCGCGGGAGCCGCGCAATGTCTTGCTTGAGGCGTCCGAGAAGTGACACCCCATCCATCCCGGGCATCCTCAAGTCCGCCACGACCACGTCGGGTTCCATTCTCCCTGCGAGTTCGACGGCCTTCTCTCCGGAGTCAGTGGTCCAAACCTGGAACCCTGCCCCTTCGAGAGCGGCGGCGACGCTGCCCAACACCAGGCTGTCATC
Source organism: Gemmatimonadota bacterium (assembly GCA_039588335.1). Classification (GTDB taxonomy): domain Bacteria; phylum Gemmatimonadota; class Gemmatimonadetes; order Gemmatimonadales; family GWC2-71-9. Next base: position 4,450 of record JBDGZZ010000120.1, read on the forward strand.
ATCCACCACCAGAATCTTCTTGTTCCCAGGCATCACGTCTCCAGGAGGTGCTGTGGGTCATTTCGCCCTAATTGGGTTTTAGCAAGAACGGTACCCCACAGCAAGTGACCGCAATCCACGGACTTCCATGCCAGACACACGCTACTCGCCCCTGTGATGGGGTGAAATACCCCAGTCTGACCGGGGTATTTCACCCACGTGTGTCCCCACCCCGGGCAGAGCGTTCAGGCATAACCTTATTTAAGACAATTACTTAGGCAGGCTCAGTGCAGGTGGCACACCGCCTGCCTTCATACCCATGGGTCCAATGGTCTGAGGCCGGTCAATTCGGTCCTCTCAATACTGCAGCCAGCTCTAACGGTAGGGGTAGCTATGCGGAGGTTGTCAACTGTTGTCGGAAGCGTCCTCACCTTTGCGCTCGTGGCGGTGGTGTTGCCCGTGCTCGCCCAGGGCGATCCGGAGGCGATTTTCACCCAACAGTGCGCAATGTGTCACGGGGCGTCAGGGGCCGGGGATGGTCCCGCGGCAGCGGCGATGAATCTAAGGCCCAGCAGTTTTGCGGATTCGGCTTTCCAAGAGTCGCGCACCGATGAGCAGCTTGCCGAGGCGATTAGCAGTGGAAAGGGAGCCATGTCCGGGTACGAGGGAAAGCTCACGCCCGCAGAGATCACAGCGTTGGTCTCCTACATCAGGAAACTAGGTAAGCAGCAGGATCGGTAGCGCGAGTGGGTTCCCAGAATGGTGCGACGCCACGGGGTGGCTGGCGTAATCGGAACCTGGATTCGGGGCGGATCGACAGGCGGTACTTGGGGATTGCCCTGCTGTTTGTGATTCTGGTAGCGGTGGGCACTCCCTTGGTTGCGAGTCGCGGCTCACCCGTGCCGCAGCCTGTCGCGTTCAACCACAAGAAGCACACCCAAGAACTCGGGTTGACCTGTGAGTTCTGTCATGAATACGTCCGCACTGGCGCTCATTCCGGACTGCCTGACGTCGAAACGTGCTCCATGTGCCACCAGGTGCGGCAAGGCACATCTGCTGAAGCGGCGAAGGTCACCGAGCTCATTGCCGCAGGGGATCCGCTCCAGTTCAACAAACTGTTTCGACTGCCATCGCACGTGTTCTACACTCATCGACGCCATGTCGGTATCGCCGAACTCGAGTGTGGCGCCTGCCATGGCGCAATCGCCGAGACGGAGCGTCCACCCGATCGCCCGTTGATGAGGATGACCATGGAGTTCTGTATGGACTGTCATCGCGAGCAGGGCCAGACCCTGGACTGCAATGCGTGCCACCGGTAGCGCGGAGAACACGCCATGAGGCCAACGCGGCGAGAATTCCTCTGGACCATGGGCGGGGCCGCCACAGCGTACGGACTGTGGCAGGTGCCGGACCTGGTTCGGGAAGTCGATTCGTTCGCGGAGACAGGATGGAGCCCTGGCCTCGAGGACCGGATAAACTCGACCTGCCTGATCTGCCCATCGCGCTGTGGAATCCGTGGCAGACTGGTGGACGAGCACCTCGTCGGAATCACCGGCAACCCGTTGCACCCGATGAGTCGCGGGGGCGTGTGCCCGCGGGGAGTTGCCGGGGTCCAGATGCTGTACCACCCGGAGAGAGTCGCATCTCCGTTAGCGCGAGTGGGCCCTCGTGGGGCCGGCCAGTGGCAACCGGTTTCGCACGAGGAAGCCCTGGGCCAAATCGCTGAGCGTCTCCAGGTGCTTCGGACGGAAGGCCGGCCCGAGGCCTTGGCCCTATTGGCAGGCTACTGCGCCGGTACGATGCAGGATCTGTGGCGTCAGTTCCTTAGGTCGTTTGGGTCACCCAACTATGTGGCCGACGACTATAACGATGGAACCGACACGATCATGGCCCTGATGCACGGGATTCCGCGTCGTCCGAGCTATGACCTGGAACAGGCCGAGTTCGTTCTCTCGTTCGGGGCCTCACTGTTCGAGTCGTGGTGGTCACCGCTGCAGGCCTTCGTAGCCTTTTCCAATCCAGGAGGAGGCAACGGGCAACGTCGCCGGTTTGTCCAGATCGACACCCGCTTTTCCCGGACGGCAGCGCGCGCACACGACTGGATCGGCATTCGCCCAGGCACGCACGCGGTGCTTGCACTGGGCATAGCCTATGTGCTCATCAGGGATGAGCTGTTCGACGCCGACTTCGTCTCCCGGCACGTGTCGGGGTTCGAGGATTTCGTCGATGACCACGGCCGCCCTGTGGAAGGCTACCGATCGCGGGTGGTCCGCAACTATCGAACGGAGGAGGTGTCGGTGATCACGGGCGTCCCGGTCGAGCGCATCACGTCGCTGGCCAGAGCTCTGGCGGAGGGCGGCAGGCAGGTCTCAGTGTGCGGAGCGGAAGTGATGTTCTCGCGTAACGGACTCCTCGCTGGTCTCGCCGTTCACAGCCTCAACGTGTTGCTGGGCAGTGTCAATCGTCCTGGCGGCGTACTGGTAGGGGACGATCCGCCACTCGATCCGCTGGTCGAACCCCTGTTGGACAGCACAAGCGAAGCTGGACTTGGGCACGCGCCCGTTGCCGAGGCGCCGCCGTTCGGTGCCGGCGACCAAGCCAGCCGTTTTGCCGAGGTAATGGCCGAGGACGAGGCGCCGAGTATAGAGGCTCTCCTACTGTACTACTCGAATCCTCTGAGTTCATCGGCGAGGCGAGAGCAGTGGACGAGAGTGTTGGAGAAGATCCCCTTCGTCGTCAGCTTCTCGCCGTTTCTCGACGAGACGGCGCACCAAGCTGATCTAGTTCTTCCCGATCTGCTGCCGTATGAGCGCTGGCAGGACGCGCCGGCGCCCATCTCGTATCCGTATCCGGTTTGGGGTTTGACGCGGCCGCTTGTACAACCGCAAGGGGGCGGGATGCACACGGGAGATGCTGTCCTTGCTCTCGCAAAGAATGTGGGCGGCGCTGTCGCCCAGAGCCTACCGTACCAGAGCTTCGAGGATCTGTTGCAGGTGCGTGCGAGAGGTCTCTTCTCGGCAGGCCGCGGGGTGATACTGGGCAGTGAATTCGAGCGGCAGTACCATCGCGAGATGGAGCAACGCGGTTGGTGGCTCAGGGAGCACAATGAGTTCGAGTCCTTCTGGGAGGATCTCGTCGATAGCGGTGGGTGGACGGATCTCTTTTACGACGATACCGACCCGCTACGGATGTCTCGCACGCCCAACGGCCGCATCGATCTCCTGCCGGCGGAGCTGTTGCGTCTGCAGGACACGCAGGAAGGGGAAAGACAGCTCTACATGGATGTGGGATCAGATGATGATGGCGCCCCGGACGAATTTCCGTTGCGGCTCATACCCTATCGTGTGTCGACGCTCGCGTCCGGAACCTTGGCACTCGAGAAGTGGCTTGTCGAACAACCCGTGGTCTTTCCGGATGTCCTTTGGGTGCCCTGGGTCGAAGTGTCTCCGATCACAGCCCGGGCCTTGGGATTTGGTGACGGCAGCATGGTATGGGTGGTCTCGCCTCGGGGCCGGTATCGAGCTCGTCTGAAGATGTTTCCGGGCACTGCGCCGGAGAACGTGTGTGCACCATACGGGCTTCGGCATCCAGACGGCGAGCAGGCGAACCCGCTCCGGATGCTCGATGGTTCTGTCGATGCGTTGACCGGGTTGCCCTCGTGGTCTTCCACCTTCGTGCGGCTCGAACGGGCCTGATCGGACGACATCGATGACGCGCTGGGGCATGGTGATCGATCTCGACAAGTGCACAGGGTGTGCGGCTTGCGAGGTGGCGTGCAAGAGCGAGAACAACATCGCGCCGGTTTCCCCCGAACAGGCGGAGATGGGACGAGCCATGAGCTGGATGAAGGTCATGGCCCACGTGGAAGGGGATTTCCCTAACACCACGATGGACTCTTACCCGCGTCCCTGCATGCACTGTGATAATCCGCCGTGCATCAGGGTGTGCCCCGTGCGCGCAACGTACATCAACGACGAAGGAATCGTAGGCCAGATCTACCCGCGCTGTATCGGCTGCAGGTACTGCGCCAACGCCTGTCCTTACACGACAAAGTATTTCAACTGGTACGGGCCGGAGTGGGCCGAGTCCGAACGTCAGCACCTGAACCCGGACGTTTCGGTGCGACCCAAGGGTGTCATTGAGAAATGCACATTCTGTCATCACCGCTTGCAGCAAGCCCGGGAGGACGCCCGCGCCGATAGGCGGGAGTTGCGAGAGGAAGATTACCAGCCGGCGTGCGTAGATGTTTGCCCCACGAGAGCCATTACGTTTGGCGACCTTGACAATCCAAGCCACCACGTGGCCGAGCTCAGAGAGGATCCAAGAGCAATGCGGCTGTTGGAGGATCTGGGGACGCAACCGAAGGTCTACTACCTCCGGCGGGGGCACTGAGAATGCGTCGCGATGTGGCCGAGAAGCTCGCTCGGATGGACGCCGACGAACAGGCGCTTCTGAGACCGCTCGTCGATACCTCTCGCGGCTTCTACGTCACGGCAGCATTCCTCGCGGCGGTCGTGGTCTGGGGTCTTTTTTCCTACTACTTGCAGGTCCGCTACGGCCTGGGTCGTACCGGATTGAATCGACCGGGGTACTGGGGCATCTACATCATCTGTTTCGTATTCTTCATCGGGATCAGTCATGCCGGTACCCTGATTTCTGCGATCCTGCGCGTCAGCAAGGCGGAATGGAGGCGTTCCATAACCCGGTCGGCAGAATTGATCACCGTGCTGGTCATCGGCTTCGGCGCGATCCAGCCGATAATCGACCTCGGCCGCCCCGACCGGGTGCTCAACGTGATCTTCCACGCCCAGCCACGGTCACCGTTGCTGTGGGATGTGGTCAGCATCGGACTCTATTTCATTTCCTGCACGATCTACCTGTACGTCCCATTGCTACCGGATCTGGCCATAATCCGTGACTCGGGAATCAAGGCGCCCCGCCTCTACAGGTTTCTGGCGGCGGGCTACCGCGATACGCCGTATCAACACGTGGTTCTCGAGCGCGTCATCAAGGTTCTAGCTATTGTGGTAATCCCCATAGCTGTGTCCGTGCATACCATCATTGGCTGGATCTTCGCAATGACACTGCGGCCCATGTGGCACAGCACCATCTTCGGGCCCTATTTCGTGGTAGGAGCCATTTACTCCGGTATTGCCGCAATCTTGATCGCGATGGTGATTCTGCGACGGGCGTATCGGTTGGAGGAGTACTTCAGGGACGTTCATTTCGACTACTTGGGCCGCATGCTGCTGCTAATGGCCTGCCTGTGGTTCTACTTCACTTTCGCGGAACATTTGACGGTGTTCTACGGTGCGGAACCGGCCGAGATGCGGACCTTTTGGTCGAAGATAACGGGCCAGTACGCCGTGCCATTCTGGATGATGACCTTCGGGTGCTTCGTCATTCCTTTTGCGCTCATGGCACGGAGCGCAACTCGCACACCGCGTGGAACACTGATTGCGGGAATTGCAGTGGTGATCGGCATGTGGCTGGAACGGTACAACATCGTGGTGCCGACCTCTGTGAACCCGATCTGGGAGATCGAGGCCATCGGTCGCTACATGCCATCGTGGATCGAGCTCTCGATCATGGCTGGGGCGTGTGCCGGGTTCATCTTGCTGTACATGGTCTCCACGAAGTTCGTCCCAATAGTCTCGATCTGGGAAATAAGGGAGGGGCGGGAAATGGTACACGAGGTTGCCGAGCGGGTGGCAAGGTACTCGGGTGCACATACTAGCTCAACGCGGGTGGGCGCATGACGTCTGCCTCACTCTCGGCAAAGCCACGGTGGCTCAACACTTTGGGACCATTCCTGTTGTTGTGCGTGATTGGAGCCCCAGTCGCCGAGGCACAATCCGCTCAATCGTTCACCGGAGACCCGGCCTCTGGTGGCCGGATTTTTCTCGAGCTGGGCTGTGTGCGCTGCCATTCGATTTGGGGCAACGGCGGCACCCTCGGCCCAGACTTCGCAATCGTCGGTGCTGGTCGCAGCCTGCAACAGCTCGCTGGCGTGTTCTGGAACCACACACCCAGGATGATCGAGACTGTGCGGGACCGGGGGGTGGAGTGGCCAACGTTTACCGAGGCGGAGCTTGCTGACATCATCAGCTACGTCTACTACGTTAAACTCTTCGACGAACCAGGCGACCCAGATCTCGGCGAGCGGTGGTTTGGCGACAAGCGCTGCGGGCAGTGCCATATGCTTGGTGGGAACGGTGGCCGGATCGGCCCACCGCTCGACGATTACGCTCGCTACATCGCACCCATCACCCTGGCCCAGGGTTTGTGGAACCACGGACCGGTCATGCAAGCACAGCAGTCTTCACGAGGGGTTCCGGCGCCGACGTATGTCGGCGACGAGATTGCGGACATGCAGGCATACATCAGACGGGTCTCGACGATGCGGGGTCGTGATGTCGTACTACTCCAACCCCCGAACCCCAACACGGGCCAGCGGCTGTTCAACACAAATGGGTGCGTGGAGTGCCATGGGAGCAACGGTCGCGGAACCGCGTATGGTCCGGATCTACGCACAGCGACTCAGCAACTTCGGGTTTCAGAGATCGCCGGGGAACTGTTGAATCACTCGTCACGGATGGCCGCAGCAATGCTGGCCAGGGGTGTGGCGTTCCCGCGTTTCCAGGGCACCGAGATGGCAGACGTGATAGCCTTTCTCTACTACCTCCGTTTTTACGATACGGAAGGTGACGCAGAGACGGGACAGCTACTCTTCGCGCAGAAAGGTTGCGTGGGCTGTCACCCACGGGACGGCCAGTCCTCTTTTGGGCCCGACTTGACTGAGTCGCAAGCAGTGCTCACACCACTCGGACTGGCAACGGCTATGTGGGACCACGCACCAGCCATGTATGACCGGATCCAGCTGGCGGAATCGGATTGGCCGCGTTTTGAGGACGACGAAATGAGGGATCTCTCGGTCTATCTGAGAACTCTGGCTTCCAAAGGACGATAGCGGTCGGTCAGTCGTCGCAAGGCCGTGGGACGGCCTGCGTCCCGACTGATTGACGCTCTTAGATATAGTCGCGAAACAACATCCTTTTGGGAGGGCCGGAGCATGAGAATCAACTTCTCGACGAGGCTCCAGGGTCGCAACCCAGCCGCAGCCGCAATGGTCTGTCTCCTCGCCATTCTCTGCACACCTGTGGCCCCGCTACTCGCACAAGTGGTGCGGTCGCAACCGACGCAAAACGCTTTGGCAGGCGCTCAAGTGTTCGGATCCGAGGGCTGCGTCAAGTGCCATGCGATCAACG
>JBDGZZ010000121.1:0-11417 GCA_039588335.1 Gemmatimonadota bacterium
CGAGTCGCCTCAACAGCAACTCGACCGCCTCGATCCACATGTTGGGATCGGACTCGGACACCCCCGCCTCCAGCCCCTGTACCGCACCATCGTGAGTGCCGTAGTGAGGTAATTCTTCATCATAGTTGACCGCGTCGACATGAACGGTCGCCCGCTCAGCAAGATCGATCACGACCAGCTTGCAGGACTGCGTCGACACATCCAGCCCCGCGAAGAGTCCTTCCATAGTGACGGCTCCTACCAGCTCTCGATGAGTATCTCCTCCAACTCCCCACGATGGTCGTCCGGGTGGAGGTGACATTCCAGGATCCGCTCGTGCGGCATTCGGCTCACCCGATCTCTCATCTTCTCCAAGGCCCTGATGTTCAGTTCTACCGCCTTCTGCACCGGCATGTTTTCGGGATTGATATCGATCCCGCAGTACTCTTGGTATCCGATGCCCCAGAGTGCGTACAACAACGCCTCGGTCTCGTGGACATTCACGACGCCGATGTTGTTATCCTGATCGTAATTGCCATCGGGTTGGCTGTTCCAGTGAGTGTGAGCGAGTCGGCGCTCCATGGCTACAAGGGAGAATGCTGCCGGGAGCATCTCGAACCCCATCTTGACATGTCCCACTTCGGGATTGAGACCGACAAGGGTGTCACCACCATCGAGGATGCGGCGGTTCTCAGGGTTCTCGAGCCTTGCTTCAATGCGCTGTGCGGCAAGTATTCCTTCCGCCGTCGTGCGATAGATGTTGTTGGCGGCCGGCTCGTAGGGCTTGGGCTCGATGGCGATCCGTACACCCGGGACTTCGTCCATGGCCGCGGCCATCGCTCCCTCGAACAGATCCCACATGTGCATGAAGGGTTTGCCATGCAGATAGCGATAGCCATCCATTCCCGGCCAGGAAATGGCAATGTCCGCCCCCAGATCCCGAATCAGGCGCAGTCCACCTATGGCAACCTCTATCGCCCGGTCGCGCGTGCCGGCTTCAGTACTCGACAGCGACCCGAACTCGAACCTGGGATCGAAGAAGTGTGAGAACGGCACCGCAACGAGACGGATACCTGCTTCCTGTTCGAGCTGCCGGTAGAGATGAACGTTGGACTCGTTCACCTCATCGGGGAAATGGGCCTCGATTCCGGTGACACCGAAGCTGGCCATCTCTGCAGCCATGTCGATGCGCTGTTCGATGGATGCTTCGGGAACGAACCGGTCATGGAATCGCCCGCCACCCGGAGTGAAATACCAGATCCCGACCGAGATCTTCAGGTTGAAATCCCGCCGCAGATTCTCTAGCATGACCTGAGGATCGCATGCCGCGCGCTGGTACTGCAGGTCCTTCAGTTGGTACCCCATGAAGTCGTCTCCCGTCGGCTTGTTCACCCTGTCATAACTGCTGGGTGGGGTGGAAGCAAGGTGAGCCGAAGGCGACAGATGAAGACTTCGACCGCGACCCCAGTAGCACCGCTCCCCTCGCTGGCACCGGACAGCGCCACGGAATAGGTTTCCTGATCGTTTCCCGACCAGAAGGTTTCCCATGACGCTATCTCGCCGCGCAGCTCTCAAGATGGGTTTGGGAGTCGGAGCGACACCACTGCTAATCCGGTTTCCGCTCGATCAACAGCAGTCGGATCGCCCGTCTGACACCTTCGAGCGCGAGGTGATCAAGGCCCGGCCCCTGCCGCTGAGCGGTGTCCGACTGCTCGGCGGTCCACTCAAGCACGCACAGGATTTGAACGCCCGGTATCTGCTGCAACTCGAGCCCGACCGGATGCTGGCGTACTACCGCGAGAGAGCCGGGCTCACTCCAAAGGCGGAACCGTACGGCGGGTGGGACGGTGGCGGTAGGAATCTCACCGGTCACATCGGCGGTCATTACCTCTCTGCCGTCAGCCTGATGTGGGCAGCGACGGAGGATGAGCGTTTCAAACAACGCGCGGATTACATCGTCGGAGAACTGGAACAGGTTCAAGGCAAACATGGCGACGGTTACCTCAGTGCTCTGGGGGGAGGCCGCGAGGCCTTTGGCGCTCTCGCACGAGGTGAGATTCGGTCGGCCGCGTTCGACTTGAACGGCGAGTGGTCGCCGTGGTATACCCTGCACAAGACCTACGCAGGCTTGAGAGATGCCTATCGCTACACTGACAACCGCGCCGCGTTGGATGTCGAGGTCGAGTTTGCCGCGTGGGCTGAAGGGATCCTCGCCGGGCTGGATGAGGACCAGATCCAGCAGATGCTGAACACCGAGTTCGGCGGCATGAACGAGGTGTTAGTCGATCTCTACGCCGATACTGGAGACGATCGCTGGCTGGATCTCTCCTACAAGTTCGAGCACGCCGCCTTCATTCAACCGCTGCAGCGCCACCAGGACAACCTGGCCAGAAAGCACGGCAATACTCAGGTACCCAAGCTGATCGGTTCGGCGGATCGCTTTGCCTACACCGGCAACCCTGCCGACCTGATGGCCGCGAGTTTCTTCTGGGACCGGGTGGTGCAGCACCACAGCTTTGCCACGGGCGGCCACGGCAAGGACGAGTACTTCGGACCACCGGATCGGTTGAGCGACCGCATAGACGGGCGCACGGCGGAGACGTGCAACGTCTACAACATGCTCAAACTGACGCGGCGAATGTTCACCCTACAACCCGACGCTCACTACGCCGATTTCCACGAACGGGCCCTGTTCAATCACATCATGGCGTCGATCGATCCGGAAGACGGCAGGACTTGTTACATGGTGCCAGTGGGCCGCGGCGTGCAGCATGAATATCAGAACATGCAGCGCAACTTCACTTGCTGCGTGGGATCCGGCATGGAGAGTCACGCGCTGCATGGTCATGGCATCTACTACGAATCCGGTGATCGACTGTGGGTCAATCTCTATGCGCCCTCTACGGCGGAATGGATTGGCGCGGGCGTCCGCCTCGCCATGGACACGGACTTTCCCGAAGGCGAGAGGGCGCAGCTCGCGTTGACCCTCGAGGAGCCCAGGGAGTTCACGCTGGCGTTACGCCGCCCGTACTGGACCGGCGACGGTTTCACGCTGGAGGTCAACGGCGAGCCTGTGAGTGACGGAGTCGAGCGGGAAGACGCGGACCCCGATCCGCGGCAGCGGCGCTACTACGACTGGCCGTACGCGGCCAGCTCCTTTGTCGAGCTGAAGCGTACCTGGAGATCGGGCGATATAGTCGAGGTCACGCTTCCCAAATCGTTGCGTCTCGAACCGCTGCCGGACAATCCGCAACGCGTGTCAATTCTGTGGGGACCAATGGTACTCGCGGGTGATCTCGGGCCCGAACGGCGGCGAGGCAGAGAAGGTGAGGACGAGGGGAAACCCCCAACCGTGCCGGTGTTCGTAACGGACGATGACGTAGTCTCCTCCTGGGTGAAGCCCGTGAACGGTACCCCGGTCCGGTTCCGCTCCGATGGAGTTGGCCGGGAGCCCAATGCAGATGCGCGCCCCCGCGATGTGGACCTCGTTCCGTTCTATCGCCTGCATCGCCGCACGTATTCGACCTACTGGGACGTGTTCAATTCGGAACAGTGGGAGCGGCAACAAACCGAATATGTCGCCGAGGCCGAACGCCAGCGGTTGCTGGAGGCAGCCACCGTCGCCTACCTGGAGCCCGGTGAGATCGTGTTCGAGCGGGAGTTCAATTATCAGGGTGGTGCCAATGCCGTCGCAGCGAGAATCGACGGGCGTCCGGGGAGACGGGCCCGGAGCTGGTTCTCGTACGACGTGCCGGTGGAACCCGGCCATCCAATGACGCTGATCGTTACCTACAACAGCGGTGACCGGCGGGGAACGCCGGCCTTGTTCGATATCCTGGCCGATGGCAGTCTGGTGCAACATGAGGAGATCAGGCTCGATGATCCACCGCGCTTCTACGACCTCGAGTATCCTATTTCCTCGGATATCGTGGCCGGGAAGCAGCAAATCACCGTACGTTTCCAGGCCGCGGAAGGCAGCCAGATAGCCACGGTGTTCGGTCTGCGAATGATTCGCGCCGACTCGGAGCGGTAGTCGTTACGCTCCCGGGCGGAGCAGCACCCGCGTGGTTCCGTCGCTCAGCGGGATCACGTAGGCGCCACGCTCCCGAGTAAACGCGTCCGCAGGCACGAAGGTGCCCACGCCTTCGACTATCGCAGGCTGCTCGATGCGCAGCCGAGCACTCCCGGTATGAGGCGTGGCGGGCGCAAGCGTCACGTGCACCGAGTCGCCGGAGATCTCTACTGTATCGAACGTGCCCGCATCCAGAGTCAACCACAGGCCCAGAGGTGCCACGTATATCCGCGAGCGGCCTGAGTCCAATGGCCGCACACGAACAGACGCGCCCGCGACAGTGACGTTGCCACCGAACGCCAGCCAACCGAATTCCGGGTCGCGGGTGATGTAGGTGCCCGTGTTTACGGCGTGGCCGAAGAACCCCGGGCCGTAGTCCCCCGAGTAGCCGTCGATCCGGAGCGTCGAAGGATAGGCGTGGAACCCGCTCGGTCCGAAGCCCTCCTGTGTCACGTTAGCGATGGCACCCAACAAACCGCCGTAGCCAACGCGTAGCAGGTAGAGGTCGTCGGGGTTGTCGCGAAACTCGGAGAGTACGGGAATCGCGTTCAGGCCCGAACCGTAGTGATGCAGTTGCCGCTCCAGCCTTCTCAGCTTTCCGGCATACCAGAAATCCCAGTAGCGTCGAGCGCTGCCGTTGTAGCCCCAGTGAGGCACCGTCGGCATGTACCCCAGGATCGCGTTGAGCGTGACCAACGCCTTTTCATCGTAACCGAAGTATTTGCACCAGGCGTATACCTCCTCCTGGCCGGTGGAGTCCCACGGCATCTCACTGCCGAAAGGATAGCCCAACGCTCGCCACGCTTCGGCGCGTCGCTTCATTGTGGCTTCCAACGCCGCGGCCTGCTCGGTCCAGCCTTCGCGCTGGAGGTCCAGCAGGATCAAGAGAAAGATCGTCCCCTCCATCTGGCCGAACTGGGCGTAGTGCGACGCATGCCGCACCATCGCTTCTCCGGTCTGATACGCCCGCTCGAGGTACCAGTCCCACTCGTGATTGGTGACCAACCCATCGTGGTTGCGCGCCAGTTGGTACAGCACCCAATGCGCCGCAGCCACGTGCGGGTAGTTGTAGGAGCGGCCCACCGACATCGCGTGCTCCTTGTTCCAGCTCGACCATCCACCGTAACGCACATCGTCACTGTACGTGCCTTGTGGCATCGAGTCCGGTTCATAGTAGAACAGACTCTTGCGCACCCCATACATCAGCTCGCCCTCGGCGTACTGCAGGCCGCCCCAGAGAACACTGTCCATGAAGCGTTGGATCTTCTTCAGTTCTTCTGGCTCCGGTTGCATCAGCTGTTTCATTATTGCCGCCAGCCACGAACCGGAACCTCCTTCGTCACCCAGGCCGGCGATCCACGCACGATCGTCTTCAGTCACCGACCGGCGCTCGTCGTAGTCGTAACTAATGATTGACGGGCTGCGGCCAAACGGGTCGTTGGGCCTCTGGAACCACTGGTCAGTTGTGAGGAATCTCCCGACGTCGGCCACGACCTGGGCCTGGGGCTTGATGACCTTGTAGTGGATCGTTTGCATCGTGCCGTCTTGGTAGCTGACGGTGAGCCGCACGCGTCCCCACAGCAGTCCGCGCACGTCGTAGGCCTGCCACCCGTTCTCCGTCGTCCCGTTGGCCGTGAGCACGAGAGCGCCGGCGGGTTCGACGTCGATTGACTGGATGTTCTGCGAATGTTTGACGAACAACCGGCCCTCGAGATCCATCGGGAGCACGTAGCCCGGCACGCCAATCGCCACGGGACGGCCGTTGGCGAGGAGCGTCGCCTCGATTTCGCGGATCGCGTCCGCGACGAGAAACCGCACACCGTATGACCGTGTCTCCAGCGGTGCCAGCGTTACCGAGGTCGCCGGGTTCCACGGATCGGCATCGCTCCATTCGTCTGCGGCGTAGGCCTTGCTGAGCACCAGCCACTCGTAGAACCCCTCGAAGGTGATGCCGCGCCGAGTCGGGTCATCCCTCAGCGGGTTATACGCTTCAAAAGACGTGCGACCGTACGGTACAACGACGAGCGCCGGGCCGTTGCCGCTCAACCGCGTGACTTGGAGGTACCCGGCGTCTCGACCGATATACGGGTCGTAGAACGAGCTCAAGGAGTGTGCTTCGTCGAGCGATCTTCCTTCGAGGATGTTGTTGAACACCATCGGGATGCCGAGCGCACCGATCTCGACCGGCGAGTCGCTCGTGTTCCGCAGCTCGAACCGGAGCGCGAGGTTGTCGCCGTCGAGTTCCCAGTAGCGATGGACTCGCAGTGGAATGTCAGGCGGCAGTGTTGCGGCGAGGTCGGCCGCGGCCAGCACGGGTGCCGATACCGTGAGCGCCTCCACCGGCGCCCGGGCCGCCGCTGTCGATGCGTGTTGCCACTCTCCCACTCCGCTCGCACGCCACCGCAAATTGAGGTCGCCAATGTGAAAGAACCCGTTCGCGTCGCGCCGGTCGAGCCAATCGCCGGGCGTGAAATCGAACCCGGCAGCACCCTTGGGCTTCAGTGCGGCGACGGTCTGCGATGCAGCCACCAGCTCGAGATCCAAGGTGGGGATCGCGAAGCTCAAGACGCCGTCTTCCAAGTCCAGCGTCGGCACCGTGTCGGCCGCCGGGAGACGCTCGTCCTGTGCCGCGGCCGGGCCGGGAAAGGCGATGGCGATGATCAGCAGGAGAAGGCACGCGGACTGGGCTGGTGCAGAGCAACTGTGGCGACGGGCCATGGTTGTCCTCCGAAGTAGTTGATCGAGCCGGTCGCGGCTGGCGTACGGCCCGACCGAAAAGATGACCGAACTGCCCGGTTCGGGCGAGGGTCTGCCGCATCGTTTGCCGCTCAACGGGCAGAGCGTGATATTGACGCGTGAGTACCGGACATCGAGGTCTCATGCTAACAGGCGGCTGGAGGCGACACGATGAACAGCTTCACGAGACGAGACTTTGTCACTTCGACCTTGGCGGGTGGCGCCGCCCTGACAGGTATTTCACACGCTGCTAGCGGCGGCCGGCGCGCCTCATTGCTCGCCGACTCGCGCATCGACGTACTGCTCGATGAATCGATCGACACCATTGCGCCGGAGATCTACGGCCACTTCGTGGAGCACCTTGGCGGTGTGGTATATGACGGGATCTGGGTGGGCGAGGACTCCACCATTCCCAACATTGGCGGAATCAGGCGGGCGATTGTCGAAGCCCTTCGGCCGATACGACCCGGTGTGATACGGTGGCCCGGTGGCTGTTTTGCCGACTCGTACGACTGGCGCGACGGAATCGGTCCTCGGGAGCGGCGTCCACGACGCACCAACTTCTGGATCGACGACCGGGCCCTGCGCGAACTCGGCAACGTACCGGCCAAGTATGACACTAACCACTTCGGCACCAACGAGTTCATTCGGTTCTGTCGCTTGGTCGACGCGCAACCTTATCTGGCCGTGAACCTGCGGTCGCTGCCGGCACGTGCGTTCTTCGAATGGTTGGAGTACTGCAACTCACCGGCAGGTAGCACGACACTTGCCGAGCAGCGCGAAGCAGGGGGCGAGCGGGAACCGTTTGGCGTCAAGTACTGGGGAGTCGGCAACGAGTCGTGGGGCTGCGGCGGCAACTTCACGCCGGAGGAGTACGCAGCCGAGTATCGCCGTTTCGCCACGTGGGCAGTTCCCGACTACGGTGTCAACCTTGCGTTTATAGGGTCGGGCCCGAGCGGACGAGATCTCGAGTGGACCCGTCGTTTCTTTCGCGCGCTCAACGAGCGGCGCAATCTCAATCGGATGTGGGGCTGGGGGCTGCACCACTACACGAGCGCCCCGAACGGCGAGGCGGTTGCGTTCGACGACACGGCGTGGTACGACCTCCTATTGAGTGCGAACCGCATGGACTCGCTCATCACGGCGCAGTGGCAGGTGATGGGTGAACTGGACCGCGAACACAGGATCAAGCTGGTGGTCGACGAGTGGGGTGCGTGGCATCGCATGACGACCAACGTAGACCCGGCTCATCTGTTCGGCCAGCAGTCCACCATTCGAGACGCGCTCGTGGCCGGCCTGACTCTGGACACGTTCAATCGGCACGCCGACAAGGTGGCGATGGCGAACATCGCACAGCTGGTCAACTGCATTCAGTCATTGTTCCTCGCCGATGAGGACCAATTCCTGCTTACGCCGACCTACCACGTGTTCGCGATGTACGCCGCGCACCAGGGCGCGCGATCTGTGCGCGTCGTGACTTCGGCGCCGACCGTTCACTGGCGCGACGGTGAAGAGCGCGACCGATCGCTGTGGGGATTGAACGGGTCGGCATCGGTGCGTGATGAGGGACTGACACTGACGGTAACCAACTCACACCTGACGGAACCGCGGGAGACCGAGATCGCCGTACGTGGCGCGACCGTAGGTGCGGCTACTGCAACGACACTTGCAGCACGCGATGTACACGACCACAACACGTTTGGACAACCGGACATGGTTGTGCCGAGTACGGAAACCTTGAGTGTGAACGGTTCGCCGTTCGTCTATCGGTTCCCCTCGGCGTCGGTGACCAAACTGGAGATTGCGTTGGCCACGTAGGAACCTTGGTGCACGGATAGCGAACTGACAGCCCGTACCAGCGGCTACTTCCGCTGTGTTCCGGATCTCACCCCGTGAAGTACAGATACGCCGCCAGAATAGCGACCAACACCGCCGCCGAAGCCGCAACGTCCAGCCATCCCCAACTTCCGCGCGATTCACTCCGCTGCGCACCAGTGATGGTTCCGAACGTGAGACCACTGATCTTGGTATAGTCCGGTTCGCGGGTAGCGTAGCTCACTCCCACCATCACCACCACGCACGCCAGGAAGATCACGATGCTGTAGTACTGGAAGAACGTACTGTTCACGATCCACAGGAACGAGCCCTCCGCATAGCCGTCCTCGAAGCTGCCGAAACCCAGTTTGACCGGCGTGTCGACCGCGAGGCGAAACAGGCCCAGCAGGAAGCCCACGATCAGTGCCGCCAAAGCACCCTGCGCGTTGAGCCGCTTGAAGAAGACACCCAGGAAGAACACGACGAAAATCGGCGGAGCCAAGTATGCCTGCACACCCTGCAAGTAGTCGTACAGTCCGCGGCCGCCCTGGATCACCGGAATCCATAGCAATCCGATCAGCACCATGACGGTCGTGGCGGTGCGGCCGATCCACACCAATCGGTGCTGCGATACGTTGGGACGTAGCTTGCTGTAGAAGTCCATCGTGAACAGGGTCGCCGAGGCGTTGAACACGCCGGCCAGCGAACTCATCAACGCCGCCAGCAGTCCGGCCACGACAATGCCCCGCACACCTGCCGGCAGCACGGTCGCCACCAAGAGAGGGAATGCCTTCTGCGCTTCGTCCCGGATGACCTCACCGTTTGCGTCTAGCAGCGTCTGCTGGATCTCCGCTATCCCGCCGGTCTGGGCCAGCGCGAAGCAGATCATACCGGGGATGATGAAAATGAAGACGGGTAGCAGCTTGAGGCATGCGGCGAAGATGCTGCCGCGGCGCGCCTGCTGCTCGTTGTGCGCGCCCAGCGCACGCTGCACGATGTATTGGTCGGTACACCAGTACCACAGTCCGATTACCGGTGCACAGAACAGCATGCTCAACCACGGGTAGTTGTCGTTGAAGTACCAGGCCATCCGCACGACTTGCCCCGTTCCATCGACCTCCCGCACCGGCTGCCAGGTGCCGGCGACTGCCTCGGGAACCAACGGTTTCCACAGGTCGAACATTTCGGAACCGGCAACCTCGCGCAGCACGGACCAGCCACCGAGTGCCTCGAGACCGAACAAAGTCACGAGGACTGAACCGAGGACGAGCACAACGGTTTGCAGCGCTTCCGTGTAGGCGACGGCACGCAGGCCGCCAACGATCGTGTAGAGACCGGTAAGCACTATTACCAGAATCGATCCGATCCAGAAGCTGTCGAGCGGACCGAGATGCAGCTCCGGTAGCAACACGGAGAACACGATGCCTCCGGCGAAGATGCCGACCGCGATCTTGGTCAGCACATATGCGAACAGCGAGATGATCGACAGCACCCAGCGGTTCGCTGGACTGAAGCGCTGCTCGAGGAACTCCGGCATCGTGAAGATCTTGGAGCGCATGTAGAACGGCACGAAAACCCACGCCAACACCAGCAGGCACCACGCATGGAGTTCGTAGTGTGCCATCGCTACGCCGTCGGTGGCCCCGGAGCCAGCAAGCCCCACGAGGTGCTCCGAGCCGATATTGGAGGCGAAGATCGAGGCGCCGACGATCCACCAGGCGAGGTTTCGCCCGGCCAGGAAATAGTCGTCGGCCGTATCTCTGTTTCTGCGTATCACCCACCACGCCAGCGCGAGCAGGACTCCGAAGTACCCCGCAACTACCAACCAGTCCAACCAGTGCATACGCTCTCTCGCCTCTCTGTTATGGTGCGGCCTCCGTCACCGCCGGCCGGCCCGCCCATAGTAGACATCGTTCCAGCGGAGTCCTCTCTTGAACTCAGTGAGTGAGGTAGTGGCGTCGATCGTCACCAGCTCGACGCCTGCCAGCTCGGCGAAATCCTCTAGGTGAGCAACAGTGAGTGCCAGACTGAAACCGGTGTGGTGAGCGCCACCCGCCAGGATCCAGGCTGCCGCAGCCGTCTTCAGATCGGGGCGCGGCAGCCATACCGCGCGAGCGACAGGCAACTTTGGCAACGGTTCGTCGGGTGGCACGACCTCGACATCGTTTACGACCATGCGGAAGCGATCTCCCAAATCGATCAGCGTCACGTTCACTGCCGGACCGGTACCAGCGTCAAACACCAGTCGGACGGGATCTTCCTTGCCACCGATGGAGAGTGGATGGATCTCGAGCGACGGTTGGGCGCTACCGGCAATCGACGGGCAAATCTCGAGCATGTGTGCTCCCAGCACCTTCATGCCTCGCGGGTCGAAGTGATAGGTATAGTCCTCCATGAACGACGTACCGCCGGCAAGACCGGCCGCCATCACCTTCATCGCCCTGACCAACGCCGCAGTCTTCCAGTCTCCTTCGGCACCGAACCCGTAGCCGTCTGCCATCAGCCGCTGCACGGCGACACCGGGCAGCTGCCGCAAGCCGTGCAAGTTCTCGAACGTGTCGGTGAACGCCTTGAAACCGCCATCTTCGAGAAACGCACGCAGGCCGAGTTCGATGCGCGTCGCATCACGCAGCGACGCGCGCTGCGCGCCTGACGGGCGCAACGATGAAACGACGTCGTACAGCTCGTCGTACTCCTGCACCAGCGCGTCGACCTCACTCTCGCTCACCTCGTCGACGCGGGCCACCAAATCGCCCAGACCGTATCCGTTGACAGCATACCCGAAACGCATTTCGGCCGCGACCTTGTCGCCTTC
>JBDGZZ010000122.1:0-11375 GCA_039588335.1 Gemmatimonadota bacterium
CAAGTTGATAATAGACAACATGGGCTTTCCATCCGGTCTCCGGGGTAAGCCCGTTGCGTTGCTGGGCGTTGCCTCAGGTGTGATCGGGGCAATCAAGGCGCTGGAGCACCTCCGCAGTGTCTGCTCCCACGTGGGCAGCATAGTTCTGCCCGGCCCGGTATCGGTGGCAAACGTGAGGGAGGTATTTGACGCGGATGGAAACTGTCTGGACGCCGCCGTGGAGAAGAGGATTCGGGAGCTACCCCTGATACTGGTCGACTACATCACAAAGAGCGTGTGTCCTGTGGCGTGCCTCGAGGATGTTGTCAGGGAACATGAGAGGGCGGTATGACGGTTACTCTGCGGGAACTAAACCACTGTGCATTAGGTATTTACAGAAACTGGAAACTCGCAAAAGGATGAGACTCTTCGCACGATCCGTCGGCCTGCCTGCTGCGGGCATCGCATTTGTGGGGTTGTGCGTATTGGCTCAGGTGCGAGGCCGTCCGACCGCGCCCGTGACACAAAGACAGGACGATCTGTCTTCGCTGCAGGAGCAGGACCGTCCGGGACAATCACAGGGCCGGGCCTTCTACTTCACGCGAGCGATTTACAGCAGTTACACCGGTGACTTCGGTTACCGCGGCGGAAGGGGTAAAGGTTGGTGGGTCGATTTCCCAACGGCAGACCGGCTATTCATGGTGGGTGTTCGCCGCCTCACTGGCATAGACGCATACGAGTATGAGAACACAGTTCGGTTGGACGATCCTGAACTTCGGCGCTTCCCGTTTCTGTACGCTCTCGAAGTGGGCTACATGGCCCTCACTGAACCGGAGATCAAGGGTCTACGCGACTACCTGCTGGCAGGTGGATTTCTAGTGATCGATGATTTTTGGGGGACCTACGAGTGGCAAAACTTCGAGGCAGAGATCAGCCGGGTTCTTCCGGAATACCCAATTGTGGACATTCCGATGGATCACCCTTTGCTGTCGAGCTTCTATGAAGTCGACTCGATCATTCAGATACCCAATGTCGGCCAGGGCCGAATGGGAGGTCCGACGTGGGAGAGGGACGGTTACGTGCCGGCACTGAAGGGGATCTTCGACGAGCGCGACAGGCTGATGGTGGTGATTAACTGGAACACCGATTTGGGTGACGCGTGGGAGTGGGCGGACGACCCATGGTATCCTTGGAAGTTCTCACTATTCGCCTACCAAATTGGCGTGAATATGATCGTCTACGGTATGAGTCACTGAGATGGGTACGTTCTTCGAATTCTTTTTCAAGTATCGTCCCGTCGTGTTCCAGAACGGACACCTGGCGCTGGGTGCTCCCTGGCCGGTTCTCGTCCTCGCTGTGATTGGTGTCGTTCTGATCATGCCCCCGCTGCTTTCCTACACCCGGGTTCGTGGCCAGCTCAGTCCATTCGATCGTGGTGCCTTGACCTTTCTGCGTGTCACTGCGCTGGCGATACTCGTGTTCTGTCTGCTACGCCCGATACTCATAGTCTCGACGGTGGTTCCGCAGCAGAACTTCCTCGGCATACTCATCGACGATTCTCGCAGCATGCAGATAGTCGATGGAGTCCCGCGCGCAGAGTTCATAAGCGAGACCTTTGGACCCGACGGCAGTGAGTTGCTGGACGCACTTACGGAACGCTTCAAGCTGCGTTTTTTCGGCTTCTCTGAGTCTGCAGATCGCGTCTCCAGCTCGTCAGACCTCACTTTCACAGGTACGCAGACCAGATTGGGTCGGGCGCTGGACCGGGTGCAGGGAGAGCTATCGACGGTACCACTCGCGGGCCTGGTGGTGTTCACCGACGGTGCCGACAATTCTGATGTGCCGCTCACCGAGTCGATTCTGCAACTACGGGGTCGTGGAGTCCCGGTCCATGCGGTTGGCCTCGGCCGGGAACACTTCGACAAGGACATCGAGATAACCCGAGTCGAATCACCGCGAGCGGTCCTGGAAGGAACAGCCGTTGCGGTGGACGTGATGGTGACCCACTCGGGGTACGCAGGTGAGACCGTACAGCTCAACGTTGAGGATGCGGGGAGGATTGTGAGTTCGCAGGAGGTTGAGTTGCCGCGGGACGGCGAGGTCGCAACGGTTCGGACCAACTTCGAGGTGAACGAAACTGGTCCTCGCCAATTCCGATTCCACATACTCCCGGAGCCCGGGGAGCTGGTGTCGGAAAACAACGAACGCGAGACTCTCATAGACGTGCGGGATCGGACGGAGAAGATTCTCTACTTCGAAGGGGAGCCGCGCTACGAGGTGAAGTTCCTGCGGAGGGCCATCGAGGATGATGACAACCTGCTCGTCGTGACGCTGCAGCGGACCGACGAGAACAAGTTCCTCGGACTGGACGTGGAAGACGAAGACGAGTTGGCGGGTGGGTTCCCCAAGACCCGGGAAGAGCTGTTCCGCTATAGGGGGCTTATTCTGGGCAGTGTAGAGGCGAGCTTCTTCACGCACGACCAGTTGCAGATGATTGCGGAGTTCGTGGGACAGCGTGGAGGCGGCTTGCTGGCGCTGGGTGGCAGAAGCTCTTTTGCCGAAGGAGGGTACGCCGGGACCCCGGTGGCCAATGCCTTGCCGGTCGTGCTTGAGCCGGGGTCGGACGGCGACGGTTCGTTGTTCTTCAGCGAAGTAGACGTCGAACTGACCCCATTCGGAAGTTCACATCCCGTGACGCAAATCGCTGCCACTCCGGAAGAATCGGCAGAACGCTGGCGGGAGCTGCCGCCCCTCACAGTGCTCAACCCCATTGTCGAGGTAAAGCCGGGCGCTAGCACCCTGCTACTCGGTGATGCGAGCCGATCAGATCCGTTGGTTGTTTTGGCTTCTCAGAGATACGGAAGAGGGCGGGCCGTGGCGTTTCCGGTCCAGGACTCGTGGCTGTGGCAGATGCATGCGGATATCCCACTGGACGACATGACCCATGAGACCTTCTGGCGGCAACTGCTGCGCTGGCTGATAAGCTCAGTGCCGGATCAAGTGGTAGCATCGGTTCCAAAGGACCGGGTGGGTCTTGACGAGCAGGTGACGGTAACGGCGGAAGTGGTCGACTCGGCTTACCTGAAAGTCAATGACGCCACGGCGGTTGCCCGCGTCACGACGCCGAGTGGCCTTGAACAAGAACTCATCATGGAGTGGATCGTCGAACGGGATGGGGAATACCAAGCGAATTTCGTGCCCACCGAAGAAGGGCTGTACGAGATCCAGGTAGAAGTCGTTCGGGACGGCGAGTCGCATGGCACAGCGACCTCCTATGTCGAGGCCGCTGAGCCGGTGGACGAGTACTTTGGGGCACAGATGCGGGCATCGCTGCTGCAGCGGTTAGCGAGCGAGACGGGTGGCCAATTTTACACGCCGGCCACCGTAGGCACGCTCCCGGAGGACGTCCGGTACACCGAGAGCGGGTCCACGGTCTACGAGGAGAAGGACCTGTGGGACATGCCCGTTGTCTTCTTCCTCCTGGTCGGGCTGGTGGCCACTGAATGGGGCTATCGGCGAGCGAGGGGGATGATATGAGGATGTTGGGCTGCGTGTTGCTGGCTTTGCTCTTCGCCGCGCCCTCTCTGCGCGCGCAGACTGACGTCGTGATCGTAAGCGGCCTCGGTGGGGACCAGGCCCACAGGGACAAGTTCCACCAATGGGCAGTGTCATTCATCGATGCCGTGCAGCAGAAGTTCGACGTGCCGAAAGAGCGGATCGTCTACCTGGCTGAACGACAAGCTACAGATCCCGACCGAATCGACGGCAAGTCGACTAAGGAGAACGTCGAGCGAGTCTTGACCGATATCGCCCTGGAGGCGGAGCCCGGAGATGTCGTGTTCATCTTGTTGATTGGACACGGGAGTTACCAAGGAGAGGAGTCGCGACTGAGCCTGCCGGGGCCAGATATGTCGGCTCGCGACTTCGGAGTGGTCCTGAACGGGTTTACAGCGCAGCAAGTCACGCTGGTCAACACGGCCAGTGCCAGCGGTGACTTCATCAAGGATCTTTCGGGTCCCAATCGCACGATCATCACGGCAACCAAGTCACCGTTTGAGCGCAACGAGACGATCTTCTGCCAGTATTTCGTCGAGGCGTTCGTGCAAGATGTAGCAGACGTGGACAAGGACGAACGCATATCGGTTCTCGAAGCCTTTGAATACGCCAGGCAAGAGGTGGCTCGGTACTACGAGGAAGAGGGCCGGTTGCTTACCGAACATGCGATGCTGGACGACAACGGAGACGGGGTGGGGAGCGCCGAGCCGGACCCCAGTGAAACGGACGGTGCTATGGCGAGGCGGCTGTTCATTGGGGGTGGTGAAGTAGTGGCAGCCGCCGATACGTCGGATCCGAAATTAACGGCTCTATACGAAGAGCAACGGGGCTTACAACAAACTCTCGCCGGTTTACGTACTCGTAAGGAGGAGATGGACCCCGCAGCGTACGAACTAGAGTTGGAGCGCCTGCTCCTAGAGCTCGCGCGGGTTTCGCAGACGATAAGAGAGTTGGAGGGAGGGAAGGTACCCCGGTGAAGTCCAGGCTCGGCCTCGCAGTTCTCATCAGTCTGGTAGCGCAGCCGCTAGGTGCCCAGCAGATCGAGGATGCTCGCACTGCGTTCCGCACTGGGCGCTACGACGATGCGATTACACAGTTTTCGCGTATCGTCCGGCGGCAATCGTCCTCGGTCGAGGCTGCTCGCGGGCTGGTTGCGGCGCTGGTCGAAGTAGGGCGCTACGAGGACGCGCAGGAGGCCGCCGAGCGGTTTGCCCGCGACAATTCGAACTCGACGGAGTTGTCGAACTCCCTGGGGGAAGTGCTCTATCTAGTCGGTGACCGAGCGGGGGCCGAGCAGGCTCTCATGAGGGCCAGTGAGGCGGCCTCGGACAGCCTACTGGCGCGGTACAACCTTGCTGTACTGCACTACGAGAGCGGGCAGATAGGACAGGCCGGGCAGGGATTCGATGGGTTCATCGATGTTTATAACAACAATTCCGATCTCTCGGCCGTCGAGCTCACCACGGTGGCAAATGCGGTGCGCTACTTGAGTCTTCATAGCTGGGAGCTGGCCCAAGACGCTCTCCGGGCATACGACGAGGCCGCCGCAGCCGACCCGGGAGACCTCAGGCCCCGTGTGCAGGCTGGGTATCTGCTTCTCGAGCGGTACAATGGCACTGATGCACAGCCCAGCTTCGAGGACGTTCTACAGGTCAACCCGAATCACCCACGGGCGCTCGTTGGCCTGGCTCATTCGATGCGGTTCAACGGAACCCCCGGCGGGATGGAGCCAGTGCAGCTGGCTCTGGAAGTGAATCCCAATTTGGTAGAGGAGCGAGTCTACCTCGCTGAAGCCTATCTGGAGAGCGAAGATTACGAGCGAGCGTTAGCCGAAGTGGAACGAGCGCTGGAGGTGAACCCGCGGTCGCTCGAGGCACTTTCACTTCTGGCTGCTATCCGATTTCTGCGGGGTGACGACGAGTTCGATGGGACTGTGAGGCGCATTCTAGAGCTGAATCCAAAATACGCACAGCTGTACAACACATTGGCTGACGTGAGTGTCCGCAACAGACAGTACGCCAAAGCAGTCGAGTTCGCACAACGTGGCGTCGACCTCGACCCGACTTCGTGGCGGGGATTCACTTTACTGGGCATCAACCAGTTGCGTGTCGGAAGCATGGGTGCCGGACGGGAGAATCTGGAAACGGCCTTCGAGGGTGATCCGCACGATCCTTGGACCAAGAACACGTTGGACATGCTGGACGTGCTGGACGAGTATCCCGAGACGGGAACCGAGCGCTTCGCCCTGGTGATGGACGGGAAGGAGTTGGCGCTGCTATCGCTGTACTTCTCGGACCTCTCGGAAGAGGCGTACGACAGCCTATCTGCCAAATACGGATACCGGCCGAAGACGCCAGTGCGTATCGAAGTGTTTGCCTACCACGCGGACTTCTCCGTTCGCACGGTTGGTCTCACCGGGTTGGGAGCGCTGGGGGTGAGTTTTGGACCCGTCATAGCGATGGACTCCCCTTCGGCCCGTGAAGCAGGTGACTTCAATTGGGGATCGACGTTGTGGCACGAGTTGGCGCACACGGTTCATCTTGGCATGAGCAACCACAGGGTGCCGCGCTGGTTTACGGAAGGGTTGGCCGTCTACGAGGAGCGCCGGGCACGTAAAGGATGGGGTGACGACGTTAATCCCGGTTTTCTCGTTGCGTATAAAGAAGACCGACTCTACCCCGTGAGCGAGCTGAACAACGGCTTCATGCGGCCGACGTACCCGGAGCAAATCGGCCACTCGTACTACCAGGCTTCGCTCGTGTTCGAGTTGATCGATCGAGAGTTCGGCTTCCAGTCCATCGTTGACATGCTCGATGAGTACGCAAATGGGAGGTCGACGCCTGAGGCCGTGCAACGTGTTCTCGGTATGGACATGGATCGTCTCGACGGCATGTTCGATGAGTACATGGAAGGGCGATTCTCTGGGTCGTTGGAGGCCTTGGCCTCGCTCGGCTCGGGAGAGAAACCACATGTCTCCAGAGATGATATCGCGCGCGAGGCCGATAGGCATCCAGGCAACTTCGTAGCCCAACTTGCCATGGGGAGCATTCTGCTTGAGGACGGCAAGGCCGACGAGGCGATGGCATACTTCGAGCGCGCCAAGTCGCTCTTTCCAGAGTACGCCGGCGATGACAGTCCGTACTGGTTCCTTGCACAGATCTATCTCGACCGGGGAGAGCGTGAAAAGGCGGCGAGTGAACTGGCTGCTCTGACGGCGATCAACGAACGCAACTACGTCGCACGTATGGAACTGGCGGATGTGTATCAGGCGTTGGGCGATTCGATGAGTGCTGCCGTGGCTCTCGAGGAGGCGCTGTACATCTATCCAATGGCAGTGGATCTGCATCTACGACTGGCAGAGCTGTATGCCGGACTGGCGTCGTGGCCCCAAGCGATTCGGGAGAGACAAGCCGTTCTAGCGACGAACCCGGTAGACCGTGCTGAGGCTCAATACCAACTGGCCAAGACGTACTTCGATTCGGGAGACATGGGCAATGCAAGGAGCGTTATCCTGCAAGCGCTGGAAGACGCACCGAACTTTCGAGAGGCGCAGGAGTTGCTCCTGGCAATTCACGCGCGTCGTGATGGAAAGGACGGTCGGTAGGTAGTGAGACTCGGGGTTCTTGCGCTGCTGCTAGTCTTGTCGATACCTGATACGGCAGGGGCACAACGCTGGTACGGTGGCTCGGATTACACTGAGTTCAACGTCCCGTACGACGGCCGGTTCACCTTCGTGAGGTTGAGTTTCACGCCAATGTCGGGCCTCGGTGGATGGGGCCGCCGTGGTGGACGGGGAGGTGGGCAACTCTATTGGGACCACGATTGGCCGATAGCAGAGACTCATCTCAACAAACTGCTGCGTGAGTTGACGGACGTAAATCCGTATATGGAAGGAACCAACATACTCGCCGCTGACGATCCGGAACTGACCAAGTACCCCATTGCCTACGTGTCGGAACCAGGCCATTGGACCCTGACGAATGCGGAGGCAGAGGGATTGCGCAATTATGTGCTAAAGGGCGGCTTCTTGATCTTTGACGACTTCGTCGGTGCCAGAGATTGGATGATCTTTGAGGAAGGCCTGCGGCAGGTACTCCCGGGTGTCAGGCCGATTCAACTCGACTTCACGCACGAGATCTTCCATTCGTTTTTCGACATCGACTCGCTGGAGTTAGCGCACCCCAACTCCTACGGCTATTTCGCTGAATTCTGGGGTGTGTTCGAGGACAACGATCCCGAAAAGCGACTTCTCGCGATCGTCAACTACAACGCAGATATTGGAGATTACTGGGAATACTCCGATCTCGGGTGGCTACCTATTCCGTTGACCAACGAAGCTTACAAGCTGGGCATCAACTATATCGTTTACGCGATGACACACTGAACGGAGAGACATGACGACACAAGCTATTGCGCTGGAAGCAGCCGACGACATCGAACTCGCGGAACGACTCAAGGCAGGCAGTGAGAGGGTCTTGGCGGAGCTCCACAAGCTGATCGTAGGCCAGGATGATGTGATAGAGCAAGTCCTGCTGTCGCTATTTGTGGGTGGTAACAGCCTGATCGTGGGCGTACCGGGGCTCGCGAAGACGTTGCTGATACACACGATTGCCCAGGTCTTGGATCTCAAATTCTCACGCATACAGTTCACGCCCGATCTCATGCCGTCGGACATAACCGGTACCGACCTCGTGCAGGAAGATCCGAAGACAGGCGAGAGACGGATGGCGTTCATGCCCGGTCCTGTTTTTGCCAACATCATTCTGGCGGACGAGATCAACCGCACGCCTCCCAAGACACAGTCGGCGCTGTTGGAGGCGATGCAAGAGCATCGGGTGACGGTACAAGGGCGTACCTACGACCTAGAGGAACCGTTCTTCGTATTCGCGACTCAGAATCCCATCGAGTTGGAAGGCACGTATCCTCTGCCGGAAGCGCAGCTCGATAGATTCATGTTCAACATCATCATGGACTATCTGCCGCACGACGAAGAGATGGAGGTTGTACGAAGCACTACTGCGATTCAATCGCATGAGTTCGAGCACGCAGTAACCGGGGCCGACATCGTCGCGTTTCAGAGGCTGGTGCGAAAGGTGCCCGTAGCCGATCCTGTACTCAAGTATGCGGTAGACCTCGCCAGGACCAGCCGGCCCAGCGAGAATGGCGCTCCCGAGTTCATCACGAAGTGGGTGTCATACGGCGCCAGCGTTCGCGCGGCACAATACCTCATTCTGGGCGCCAAAGCGCGGGCCCTGATAAGTGGCAACTACCACGTGAGCTTCGATGACATCAAGGCGCTCGCACATCCGGTCTTGCGCCATAGGATCCTCACGAACTTCCACGCAGAGTCGGAGCAGGTGACGACCGACCAGCTGGTCGACCAGCTGCTCGATGCCGTACCGGTGCCGCAGTCGGGAATGTGAGAGCCTCACACTTTCTAGACCCGGCGGTACTGGCCAGAATCGACAACCTCGAACTTCTGGCCCGGACGGTGGTGGATGGGTTCATCAATGGACTCCACCACTCGCCGTATTTCGGCCTGTCCGTGGATTTCGCCGAGCACCGGCCATACATGCCGGGTGACGACATAAGACGAATAGACTGGCGTGTCTTTGGCCGCACTGACCGATTTTATGTGAAGGAATACGAGGCCGACACCAACGCGAATTTCAGTATTTTGTTCGACGTCTCGCGCTCAATGGACTACGGCAGCAAGGGCGTCACCAAACTCGACTACGGCCGATACCTTGCAGCATGTCTGTCCTATTTTTCACGGCAACAGAGAGATCGTGTGGGGATAGTGACATTCGACCAGGACATAATCGACTACGTCCCCGCATCAGCCAAGCATCTCGACATCGTCTTGCATACGATCGATCGTATCACGCCTGAGAGGGCGGGCACGTTTGAGGCACCTTTACTCAAGGTGGCCGAGATCATCAACCGCCGTAGCATCCTGGTGCTGATATCCGATCTATATGAGGATCCCGAAACCGTGGTGAAGGGATTGGCCAGGCTCAGACACAAGGGTAACGACATCATCGTGTTTCACCTGCTCGATCCTGCGGAGATCGATTTTCCGTTCGATGAGGCGGCTCATTTCGAAGATCTGGAAAGTGGGGAACGAATCCCTGTGGTACCTGAGACTCTGCGCGAGCAATACCAGACCTTGATGGACGAGCACTTGAGCACTCTCGCAGACCGCCTAGTGGCCAACAACATAGACTATTGCCGATTCGTGACGTCCAAGCCGCTGGACTACGCTCTGTTCGAGTACCTGTCACGTCGTGAACGCTTGAGCCGGGTGCGCTGATGGGTCTCTCGTTTCTCGCTCCGCTGTTTCTGGCCGGTCTTGCCGCGCTGACGATACCAATCCTGATCCACCTTTCGCAGAAGACCAAGAAAGAGGCGATCCCGTTTCCTTCTCTGATGTTTCTGAGCAAGGTGCCCTACCGGACGGTTCGCCGGCAGCAGATCCGCCATTGGCTGCTCTTCCTGTTGCGGAGTGCTGCCATCGTGATCTTGGTGATCGCATTCTCCCGTCCGCTGCTGGACAACGCCGCCGTAGGTGGACTTGGAATAGAGAACGCGCGTGAAGTCGTCGTATTGGTGGATCGATCGTTCAGCATGTCTTATGGCGATCGCTGGGAGCGAGCGTTGGACGCGGCTCGGTCGGCCGTCGACAACCTTGGGCCGGACGATCGTGGTAACCTGGTGTTGTTCGCCGATCGGGCCGAGAAGGTCAGTGACCCGGGAGGAGAGGCGACGGTTCTTCGAGCGGCGCTCGACGGTGCCAGCGTCAGTGCAGGTGGAACTCGCTACGGCCCTCCCCTGCAACTCGCCGAACAGATCCTGACAGAATCTCGACTGCCTAACAAAGAGGTCGTCTTGATCACCGACTTCCAGCGTAGTGGTTGGGACGGTGAAGAAGATGTCAGGCTGCCGGTAGGTGCAATACTCACTAGTGTCGATGTGGCCGATCCCGAT
Organism: Gemmatimonadota bacterium; assembly: GCA_039588335.1. Taxonomy (GTDB): domain Bacteria; phylum Gemmatimonadota; class Gemmatimonadetes; order Gemmatimonadales; family GWC2-71-9. The sequence continues at coordinate 10,522 of JBDGZZ010000122.1, forward strand.
CCTTCGAACATTGCGGTGACCGATGTGAGTCTGGATAGGACCTACCGCAATGGGCGTGAGCGGGTTGCCGTCCTGGCCCGGGTTACGAACCAGGCCCCGGAACCGGCAGCAGACGTCGGGGTCACGCTGGAGGTCGATGGGGATGCCACGGGCACCCAAACGGTCGCCCTGGACGCGAACGGCTCGGCTATGGTGAGGTTCCCGGATTTCACTCTGCCGCAGCGAGAAGTTCGAGGAGTCGTACGTGCCGCAGCTGACAACCTACCAGTTGACAACACATTCCGGTTCGTGCTCTCACCGGGACAGAGCATATCGATTCTGATACTCGAGCATCCCAACTCGAGCGCAAGCGAGAGCATCTACCTTTCTCAAGCGCTGAGTATAGGAAGCGAGCCGCCACACGTCGTTGACGTGAAGAGAGCGACTCAATTCGTACCTGCCGATCTCGAGGGGCGTTCGGTCGTGATCTTGAACGATGCTCCATTTCCCAGAGGCGCGGCCGGGACACAGTTGCGCGAGTTTCTGAACGCGGGCGGTGGCCTGCTGGTTGTAACGGGACCGCGCACCGGTCCGGGATCCTGGCCGGCCGAAGCCGCCGACTTGCTGCCAGGCCCGATCGGCACTCCGGTGGACCGCCTCGCCGACAGAGGCGGTACGCTGAGTATCACCGACTACGATCATCCTGTTTTTGACGTATTCAGTGCGCCGCGAAGTGGAGATTTCTCGCAGGCCAGGTATTTCAGATACCGTCGGGTGAGTGATGAAGGGCGGGCCGATGTACTGGCTCGATTCGACGATGGCAGCATTGCTTTGGCGGAGGTGAGCGCGGGAGCTGGTTCGGTGCTAGTCTGGGC
>JBDGZZ010000123.1:0-11229 GCA_039588335.1 Gemmatimonadota bacterium
GATTCTCCGCACGAGAAAGGCGAGGAGAGCACCGTCTGCGAACTGGTGGTCCGGAGGACCCAGGCGTTCTACCCAGAGGAGGCGCTCGCCAGCCCGCTGGCTCAACAGCAATCTCATTCCGCCGGCCTCCAAGTCGAGACCACCGGAAGAATCGATCTCGATTGCTTCGGCGAGCCCTTCCACATGAACCTGACCAAACCTGGGTTGGGAGGAGAGTTGCTCTAGACTCACTCCCCCCCACGCCAAGCCGTGAATCGGCAGATCGATCTCCGTGTCTCTGTTGAGGACGACTTCCATCTCGTCGATCACGTACGTGGGACCCACGACTATGGTGCGAGTGGCTCGTGTCCCTTCTCCGAACACGTCGTCTGCGATAGCACGACACCAAGCCCAGCCATCCGTTTGATCGACGGCGGCACACCATCCGTTGCGCGCAACCTGTCCCAGCCCGGCGACTCCGGGAGCATTGTGTGCCAGTGTCGATCGATACCAGTACAAAGAGGGTGATACGTAGGACGCTGTGCCAAAGTCAGCGAGTAGCGGCCCGTTCCAGAAGAGTGTGACGTGCAACAAATCGGGGTGGCCGTGACCGCCCGGGCTACCGCCGCACTCCACACTCACATATTTCCCGGGTCCCGGTCGCAGCACGGCCACTCCTGCCGCCGGGAGCAACGTAGACCCCGCTTGCCAGTGATGGGCCGCTGTATCCGGTGCCGATGGCATCATCCAACAGAGCGACTTCCAACCGAGGAGCCGACGATCCAGTTTCTGCGGCAGCCTATTCTGTTCTTGCTCCGCGATCTCGCTCAAGCCGTGATCGTCATGCTCCGGTGAGTCTATCCCATACAGATGTGTGAGTATGCTTCCAAACCGCGGATCACCGGTTCTGGCCCACGCTATTTCCCACAGCTCTGCGAACCGCGGTTGTAGCAACGACACGCCGTACGGTGCGTCGCCACGCGCGGGCAGGGTGAGATCGGGTAGCACTGTCAGCAGCGGTGCTGCGAACATGTCCTGGAGTCGCTCAGCCGGTCCATCATTTCCGTAGAGGTCCAGACCCACAGTCTGCAGCAACTCCGCGGCCAACAGGAAGCCGTGCAGGGCAAACAGGTGGTAGTTCTCTCCCTCGTACCAGAGCCCTTCGTTGCTCACCCCCCGCACCAACTGTGCGCGAATCCCGGAGGGCCCATCCAGACCGGCTGTGAGAGGCGACGACGAACCGCCGACTCCCAGCCATATACCAGCAGCGATCATTGCAGTGTTGTTCCACACCTGGCGGTTGGACCAGCCCTCGTTGAACGATCCAATGAGGCGCACTGACTCCTGCACCATGCGATTGAAGTCGCTCCGGTCGCTACGCGCCGGTTCCGCCTCGAGCAGCAACGCCGCTATGATGAGTTGTGTGAGCCAGATGGATTCGAGATAGGTGGAAAAGAACAGCCGAGTGGGTCCCAGAGCGTTATCGTGATTCGGAAAGCTGCGGTATCGCTCCGCGTACAGATCGAGGATCTCCCGCGCTCGGCCCGCTAGTCGCTCATCTCTGTTAAGAGCGCCCAGCAGCGCCAGATGGATGGCGCGTTCGGACAGCCAGATGTGATACCGCCAGACCCACGCCTGATGATGCCTGTCACCCTCGTGTTTCTGGCCGCACTTGGGGCAGAGGTGCCGCCACGGACTCAACGGATCGAATGCGAGACGGGTTCCATCCTCACGGCAAACGCCGCCGTCGCGGGACAAGAGAGCCTTTTTCTTGGGGAAGTATATGGGACGATCCAGAAGTGGAGCCGATAGGCGCTCGAGTCGCTGGGCCAACGATCGCAGGTCCGCTGATCTCTCCAGCTCGCCGCGTCTGGCAGCCAGCTGATCAGGATTCTTCAGCAGCATCGTCCTGCTGCCAGACCGTCACACCGTCGAAGGTGAAGTCGAAATCCAGAACGCTCCCGCCGTTGGCGTGGGCCGCCTCGACAACCGCCAAGCTCCTATCGGGCGGGCACAGCACCACCAGGCATCCGCCTGCCCCGGCCCCGGTTGCCTTGAGTCCCCAAGCACCCGCCTCCCGTACGGCAGTCTCTATGGCGGTCGTTGCCGGAGTTACCATCGTGGCATCGAGCCGCTGCTGGTTGCGCCAATTCTCATCAACCAACGCGGCCAGTTTCCTCCAGTCGCCCGCCTCCACCGCTTGGCCGGCCTCACGGGCCGCATCTCGAATGCAGCGGATGGCGTCGATCACCGTTGGGTCTCCCGAATTGTACGCCCCCCAAACACGCGCGTGGGTTTGCGATGAAAAGTGTGTCTGGCCGGAGTAGACGAGCACCAAGTGACTCGCTAGCTCGCGAGCAGCATCTTCAGTCACAGATAGACGGCTTACCTGGACCTGGTCTTCGCTAAACTCCAACTCAAGGAAACCTCCCAGGGCTGCCGCATACTGGTCCTGCTTTCCTCCGTTCAAGCCGAGTTCGCCGGCTTCCAGGAGGAACCCCAATTCCGCCAATTCCCTGGAGTCGTAGCTCTCCTTGCGGCAGTGGGCCAGGCCGGCAAGCAAAGCCACATCGAGCGCACCCGAACCACCGAGACCCGAACCGGGCAGTGCTTCGGACCGAGAGAGAATCTCGATGCCACCGGTGACCGGAAGCATGTTCAGGGCAGCTTTGTGGAGATCCAACTTGCCGTCGTAGACGAGCAATCCCGAAGACTCCAGCGTGACGTGATCACCGACATCCTCCGCATGCAGCCGAATCCGGCCGCCTCCGACTATGAAGTCAACATGTACACGAATCGATACGGCGGCGTTTACCACGAGGCCCCCTTCCCTGTCGGCAAAGTCCGCAACGTCGGACCAGCCACCGGCGAAATCGATGCGAAGTGGTGATTTCGAACTAACGGTCATTGCGATGACTCGATCCGCCAGCCAGATATTCCGGCGAGCTCACCGCGAAGATCAATACGCGTGTTCAGAATACGTCCATTAGCTCCTTGCAGGCCCCTCGCGTGATACAACCATGTGACCGGCATATCACGCCACAGGATCTGTTGCGCTTCGACCCATGCTGCTTTCAAGTCCAGTTCCGTTTCGGCGTCGAGAGTCTTGTCCAAGACCCCGTCCAAGGTATTGCTGTAGTAACCGGAATAGGCCAGCGGGCCCGGTTCGCGGCCCGAGAACATTGCGGCTACATGACCCAACGACAGATCTCCCGAGATCCCCGTTACGATGGCATCGAAGTTCCGGTCTTTGGCCTGAGCCCGAGCGAGAAAACTCGTCAATTCCAGCATCCGAATGCGAGCCTCCGCGCCTACCTCCCTCAATTGAGCTTGGATCATCTGCTCCAGCGGCGCGTCTCCTGAGCCCACGGTGAGCAGATCGAATGCGAGTCGGTCTCCACCTTTCTGCCGAATACCGTCCGGCCCGGCACGCCACCCGGCGCTCTCCAGCAGTTGGGAGGCGGCTGCGCGATCAAATGGAATCGATGGAATCGGAGCGTACCAAGGATGCGCTGGCGGTACTGGTCCGTCTGCCACCGTCCCGAATCCGTAGAGATAGGCATCGACTATGAGCTGGCGGTCCAGGGCAAGCGTGAGGGCACGGCGCACCCGGACATCATCGAACGGAGGTCTGCGCAGGTTCCATATCAGCGCGTATACAATTTGAACTGGGTAATCAATGATATCGAGGCGCGGGTCCTTCTCAACGAATGATGCGTGCCCCGGGCTTATGCCAGCGAAGTCCAACTCCCCGGAAGTGAGAGCGGCCAGCTTGGTGGCCGGTTCGTCGACGACCACCACCACGAAGCGCTCTACTTCGGGCCGCCCGAGATCGTCCGGGAACGTCTCCGACCGCCTGAACACCCACCGCTGGTTGGGACGGTACTCGGCGAACTCGAACGGGCCGTTCCCCACCGGGGCCCGATTGAACGAGGCAGTGCGGATCTCACTTGGATCGATACCCGCCAGGTGGTGTGCCGGGAGGATGGCGAGATCTGTGAGCACGTCGGGAAACACCGGCTGAGGACGACTGAACCTGACCCGTACTCTCAGCGAATCGAGTGTATCGACGCTCACAATACCGTCCAGGTCGCGCGCTCGCGGAAACGCTGCCAGCGGGTGCATTGCTGTGGCAATAGTCCAGGCCACGTCGCCAGAGCGTGTGGGCACTCCATCGTGCCAACTGATGTCGGGGCGGAGCTCGAAAGTGATATCTCGACGGTCCGGTCCCCACGACCACCGCGCCAACCGGGGTATGGGGTCAAGTAGGCTGTCGTACGAGGCCAGGGTGAGAAACAAGATGTGCTTCTGAACCGCTTTTGCCAGTGGGTGAACCGTGACGAGAGGGTTGATGGACTGGAGGTCAGCTCCGGAGGCGTAAATGACCACCGTCCTGCGACTCTCCGAGGACTGCGGCGCGCACGCGATTATCGAGAACGAGAGACCCAGCCAGATGACGAATCGGCTCGTGGCCCTTGACGACCAGGACTGCGGCGGGCAACAGTAGCGCATGCTGCGCCAGCTAGCACACCGTGTCGCTCTGGGCTTGGGGATCGTTCTCTTCGTCGTCACGCTCACCTTCGTTCTGGTCAATCTCGCTCCGGGCGACCCCGCCCGGTTGTGGGCGGCACCGGGAGCCGGCGAGGCCGAACTCGAAGCCGCCCGCCGGACACTGGGACTCGATCGGCCACTCCCAATCCGTTACGCGTCCTGGCTGGCCGACTTCATGCGCGGCGACTGGGGAGTGAGTCTAGCTCAACAACGCCCAGTCGTTCAGATCGTGGGTGACGCACTACCCCACACCCTCCTGCTCTCGATCAGCTCGCTGTTCCTGACCTACGTTGGCGGCATTCTCATCGGCGTAATTCAAGCCGTCCGCCACCGAACCGCAACTGACACCGGCCTCACGGTCACCACACTGATAATCTACGGCATGCCAGCGTATTGGCTCGCGATCATGCTGGTGTTGGTGTTCTCCTACGCAGCCGCCAGATATGGATGGCCGGCCTGGGTCAGGTTTCCGGCATTGGGTGTGACCTCCCTGGATGCGGAATTCCTGAGCCCTGCGGGCCGCCTGGTAGACCGAGCCAGGCACCTCACACTACCTCTCGTCACACTCGGCGCAATCGGCGTGGCCGGAACGGCGCGTTTCGTACGCGGTTCAGTGCTCGACGTCCGCAGCCATCCATTCGTGCGGACTGCACGCGCCAAGGGCGTAGCACCATCGGCTGTCGAACTGCGCCACGTACTCCGCAACGCACTACTCCCGCTCATCACGCTACTGGGCCTTTCGCTTCCGGCTCTCTTCTCGGGAACCGTGTTCGTTGAAGTGATCTTCGCCTGGCCCGGAATGGGACGAGTGATGGTGGATGCGGTCGCCGGCCGCGACTACCCGGTCGTGATGGCAACCACGGCAATCTTCGCCATGCTCGTGGTACTGGGCAACCTGTTGGCCGATCTGTTGTACACCGTAGCCGACCCGAGAATCGGGAGGCGCGCATGACGGGACTGAGAAGGTTGTTCAAAGATCGACGTGCTGCAACGGGTTTTGTGATTCTGGCTGCCCTGTGTGCTGTGGGTGTCCTCGCACCACTTCTCGCGCCCGCCGATCCTGCGGCACAAAACGACATTCTCCGGACCCGTTTTCTGGCTCCCATCACGACCGGGCCGGACGGCTCGATGCATTGGCTCGGCACGGACCGATTCGGGCGCGATATGCTCTCACGTTTGCTGTACGGTGCCCGGATTTCGATGGCAGTCGGACTCCTTTCGGTAACCGTATCGGTAGTTCTCGGGACTGCGATCGGGATGGTGTCTGCCTACCTCGGTGGTGCAGTCGAGCGTTCTTTGATGGCTCTCACCGATGCGACACTTGCGATGCCGAGACTCGTGCTTCTGCTGGCTTTGGTGACCCTGTGGGAGCCCAGTGTTGTTTTGGTGGTACTCGTGCTCGGTTTCACCGGATGGATGGGAATCGCCCGGCTCACGAGAGCCGAGGTAAAGGGAATCATGCAGCGGCCGTTCATCGATGCTGCACGTGCGGCCGGCCTGGGGGACCTGAGGCTCCTGGGCCGTCATTTGCTACCCAACGCTTTGACACCGATACTCGTGGCAGCTGCCCTGGGAGTGGGGAACGCCATCATGCTGGAGGCCGGTCTGTCCTTCCTCGGGTTGGGAGTGCCGCCGCCCTCGCCGTCGTGGGGCAACATGATCGCTGGGGGCCGGGACGCACTCGTCAACGCACCGTGGATAGCGACGTTCCCTGGTGTCATGGTGGTACTAGCAGTGGTCGGCTGCAACCTGCTAGGGGACGGTGCGAGGGACGCGCTGGATCCGAGACAGCGTTAGCGCGGTCACCGAAACGAGGTTCGGGCGACGCAATGCGTCGCCCCTGCCGCTCTGCCGCTCTGCCGCTCTGCCCCCCGTGCCACTATGTTCTTCAATCATGACCCCAACTCCCGGCGCCCCTCAGTCTCTGATCTCACAGGACATCGACGCCCCACAGCTCTTCGACCGAGCACAGGAAGTATTCAGCGATTTGTTCGAGGTCGTTCGCTTGGTCGCCGCGTCCCCTGAGCGCGCGCTCTTCGTTGTGCGCGACGCCGTACTGAAGCGAGAGGTTGCACTTCGTGTACACCTCGAGCCGGACTCTCCGAGCAGATCATGGTACGAACGTGAAACCGAACTGATGGCGAGTTTTCACCACGACGGTTTGCGCACGATCTACTCCGCCGGATACAGGGGAGCCTGGGCCTACCGAGTGGCCAAATGGGTAGACGGAGAAAGTCTCGAGGCGGCGGTCTCGCGCGGCCCACGACCGATTCCACGCGTGCTGCGGATCGCTCGTACACTCACGAGCCTGCTCGAGTACGTCCACTCCAACCAGATCACTGTGCGGCGCGTGGTTCCGGCCACTGTAATGCTGGAGGCCACGGGTAGGACCGTGGTCATCGATCTCAGGTTTGCCAGTGTTTGCCTGGATTTGGCCGACCCGTTGGACCAGGAGAGCATGCCTTTCGTTGCACCCGAAATCCGCGGCGGCGGCGCTGGTGACCCGATGAGTGACGTGTACCTCGCAGGTGCATTGCTCTACTACTCACTCACTGCAACGATACCGGCGCTCGACCCGGCTGAAATCGCGCCACCCAAGAAGTTGCGGCCTACTTCCCCTCGAATACTCGACCGCATTCTGATGCGCGCTTTGAGCGCGGACCCCGGAAATCGCTACCTATCCGCCGCGGAAATGAGCGACGAACTCGCCTCCGAGCTTGGCGATGCAGCGCTGGCGATCCCGGTCTCACTACAGAGCGGAGCCGCCTATGAGGACACGAGAGCGTGGGAGGTGCACTTGCGGCGGGCGCTGGGTGACGACTATGAGCTGCTGGGTGAACTGGGCTCCGGAGGATTTGGGAGAGTGTACCAGGTGCGCGATCTCGAGTTGGAGCGAGAGGTGGCCCTCAAGGTGTTGCACCCCTTTCTCACATCCGACCCGGCGGTGGTCGAGCGGTTTCGCCGCGAAGCGCAATTGGCAGCCCGTGTCGTACACTCACATATCGTGAACACGTACGACATCGGCGGGCGGGCCGGCCTGCTCTGGTATACCATGGAGTACGTTCCGGGAGGAAACCTCGCCCAGATTGTCGATGCGGAAGGGCCGCTACCGCTCGACCGCGTGGTCAGAATGCTGAGAGAGGCCCTCGATGCGCTCAAACTCGCGCACGGTTATGGATTGGTCCATCGCGATCTCAAACCCGAGAATATCCTGCTAGAAAAGACTGGAAGCCTGAGGATAGCGGATTTTGGACTCGCGCTAGCTCTCCAGCGCCCAGATTTGCATGGTGGTGCGTCGTCCCGGTCCGGCACTCCTGAGTTCGCAGCTCCCGAGCAGATGCTGGGTGAACCGGTTGACGACCGGGCCGACCTCTACTCGCTCACACTCTGCGCATATTACGCGTTGACCGGAGCGTCACCGTTTGGCAGTGGGTCGGCGACCTCGATCCTCGCGCGGCACACTGTGGGAACTCTGCCAGACATCGCTGCTGCACGAGACGATGTACGGCCAGAATTAGTGAAGGTCCTAGCCAGGGGAGCCGCACGAGCCCCGTCCGACCGGTTCCAGTCTGCCGAATCATACTTGCAGGCCCTGGAACAGTCGCTGAAGCCGGTGTGGGCCAATCCGCTGCGGTGGCTCCGCCGGGGCCAGAGCCGTCAGTCCTGATCCCAATTCGCCAGCCCGCTCCCCGCTTTGTTGGTCACACTGATAACTTCGACTCCACAACACGTGTCCCGAGGCAGTGGAACGTTCGTCGCCGGCATCACACTCGAACGGGGATTGGCCCAACAGGGACATCGACTCCGAGTCATCCGTCCAAGCCGCTTGCCCGGATTCATGGGGCACACGCTGCAGCGATTTGTATTCAACGCCGGTATCTCCCCAGACGCCGTCGCGGATGCCGACGTAGTGATCGGGCTGGACATGGACGGATTCACGGTGTCTGGACGCTGCCGCCGGTTCGTGTGTTACCTGATGGGTGTTCTCGCCGATGAGGCCATCTTCGAGCGCGCACTGCCCGCAGGACTCCTCCGTTTGCAGGCCCGCAGCGAGCAGATCAGTGCCACGAGAGCTGACATGGTCCTCACCACCAGTCAGTACAGTCGGCGGCGGGCGAGCGAGGAATACGGTATTCCGACGGAGAGAATCCGAGTCGTTCCGCCCGCCTTTGACGTACAGCGCTGGCGAAGCGACCTGGCGGCGGCAGCACCCCGGCCGAGCGGTAGCGGCCGGTCGGCTGTGCTATGTGTCGCTCACATGTATCCGAGAAAGAACATCGCCGCCTTGATAAGAGCGACGCGGTTGTTGGCGGACAGAGTACCGGGCATAGAGGTGCGTGTCGTCGGAAACGGTCCTGAACGAGCACACATACAGGGATTGGCAAAGTCATTGGGAGTTGAGGCACATGTAAGACTTCTTGGACAGTTGTCACATCGCGATCTGGTGACCGAGTTCTCTTCGTGCGATGTGTTCTGCTTGCCAAGCTTGCAAGAGGGCTTCGGCATCGTGTTTCTGGAGGCGATGGCGAGTGGTAAACCGGTTGTCGGCTGCCGTACGAGTTCGACTCCTGAACTCGTAGAGCATGGAGTAAATGGCTTCCTCGCGTCGCCACATGACGATCTCGACTTGGCCGAGCAACTCCATCGGTGTTTGGAAGACGCAGACCTGCGGATATCGATGAGCGAGGCCAATGTGCTCAAAGCCGAGCAGTACGATGTCAGCAAGACTACGAGCCGCTTGATAGATTTGGTGGCGGCCTCTGTCTAGATCGTGACAACAGCGCCTGCCAATCTGCAAACCTCTGCCGGGGAAACCACCGATGAAGCTAGCACTGGCACAACAATCCGCTGGACCAGATCGTGAATCCAACTTGGGCCGCGCACTGGCGGCGATGGATAGTGCCAAGGAAGCTGGTGCAGACGTCGTAGCATTTCCCGAACTCGCCATCGACCGCTTCTTTCCGCAACACGAGCGTGACGCTGGCGCGCGCGGTATAGCAGAACGGATTCCCGGGCCGACGAGTGACGCTATCTCACGGAAGGCGGCCGAGCTTTCCCTCGTCACGGTGTTCAACATGTATGAGGCTGATGGGTCTGGCAGGTACTTCGATTCTTCTCCCGTTTTCGATGCGGACGGATCACTACTCGGCGTGACACGAATGGTCCACATCACTGATTATGCATGTTTCCATGAGCAGGCCTATTACGATCCCGGCGATCAGGGAGCACCCGTTTACACAACGAAGGCAGGAGCGATCGGCGTAGCCATCTGCTACGATCGGCACTACCCGGAGTACATGCGCGCCCTCGGTGTTGGCGGAGCTGAGTTGGTGATCATCCCTCAGGCCGGTGCACTGGACGAATGGCCGGAAGGTCTGTACGAAGCGGAAGTTCGCACCGCAGCGTTTCAGAACGGCTACTTCACGGCGCTGTGCAACAGAGTTGGCGAGGAACAGCGCCTCACGTTCGCCGGCGAGTCGTTTGTCGTAAACCCACAGGGTCAGGTCGTAGCGCGGGGGAAGCGGCTAACGGATGACCTGGTCCTCACGGACATCGATCTTTCCGAGTGTGCCTCTTCCCCCGCCCGGACGCTCTTCTGGCGCGACCGGCGTCCCGATCTATATCGAGACTGGTTCGGGTAGGCGGTGTTCTCCCGTCAAGGATTCCTCTAGCTCTCTCTCCACGGAGCGTTCCTCGTCTTCCTCCGTGTGGCGCTCCGGTCTGAATTGCCGCACCAAGAAGTCGTCGAGGTCGTCGAGCAAGGAATACATCACTGGGACCAGCATCAGCGTCAGGAACGTAGCGAACGTCAGGCCCGCGATGACTGCAATGGCCATCGGACCCCACCAGGCTGCCTGTTCACCACCCCAGTAGGGATCCGGACTCAGGCTGGTGTAGAGCCCGAAGAAGTCGAAGTTCAGCCCTATCGCCAGCGGCACCAACCCGAGCACGGTTGTAATCGCTGTCAGTATTACCGGTCGGAACCGGGTCTTGCCTCCGCGGATCAACGCTTCTCGTCGATCCAATCCATCACGATGTCTGAGAGTGTCGATATAGTCGATCAACACAATGGCGTTGTTTACGACGACGCCGGCCAGGCTGATTACGCCGACGCCCGTCATGATGATTCCGAACGGCATCCTGAAGACAATCAGGCCGATGAGGACCCCGATGATCGACAACAGAACCGAACTCATGATGATGAGCGGCTTGGTTACGGAATCAAACTGTGTCACCAGAATGAATCCGATGAGGAACACGGCCGTGATGAACGCCCCTGTCAGAAATGCCTGTGACTCCTGCTGGTCCTGCATCTGCCCGGCGTAGCTCAATCGATAACCGCCGGGCAACGACGCCTCGAATTCTGCCAGCTCAGATCTGACCTCTTCGAGCACCGCTATTGCGTTGTACCCTTGTCTTACATCCGACCCTACGGTCACGACCTTTTCGAGATCCTTCCGGTTGATGCCCCCAAAGCCTTCACCGACACGCCAGGTGGCAACCGACGACAACGGCACTTGCTGTCCATCCGCAACAATCGTCAGGTCGCCGATTGAACTCAGGTCTGCACGGTATTCCTCAGCCAACCGGACAGTGATGTCGTATTCGTCCTTGCCGTCCCGGAACTTCGAAGCCTCCGTGCCGTTGATGGCGCTTCGTACGGTGAATCCAATGTCTCGTGTATTGAGACCGTAGAGC
>JBDGZZ010000124.1:0-11075 GCA_039588335.1 Gemmatimonadota bacterium
GGCGCCGTCGGCTCGTCCCGGCAGGGGGAAAGCATCAAACGCGACCGTCGCAGGGTGGATCGGTTCTACGCAGCAGGTCTATGAATCGAGTACGGAAGGGCTCCACCAGGAGCCCTTTCCAGTTTTGCTCGTTCAAAGGAGATGTTGAGACAGCCAGGCTATGGTCCTGTCAAATGCAGCATCGAGTTCGGCCGTGTACCCAGCCCACGGGTGCTGCGCGCCGAATGTGTGGGTCCCTCCAGGAACGATGTCGATCTCTGTCGTAGTCTTGCATGCCGCATCAAAGAGGACCCTCGCCTCATCCAGTGGTACGGATTCGTCGTCTGCTCCGTGTACAATCAGCCACCGGCCTCGTACATTCTCGGCTGCTTTTGAAATATTGAGAGATTCGCCGCTGCGTTCGACGTCGTCCAGTGCATCGGTATAGAGGGGAAGAACCTCCCCGGTTCGTGTGTTCACGATGTTGAGCTTTCCTTCGGCCCGCCAGAGTCCGACCGTTTCGGCATCCCACCGGTTCACAGTGGCAATACCCGACCAGGTCACAAGACAATGGACAGATGTGTTCTTCCCAGCGTGCAGTGTGGCAATGCCAGCACCCCTGCTGTGTCCGAAGAGGCCGTAGCTGTCGACTGCGCGCAGGCCCGGTACCAGACTTCCGTCGGCCAGAGCGGCGGCTATTGCCTCCAGGTCTCCCAAGTCACCGGAGAAAGTGCTGTGACCGAATCGCTCGGGCTCTGAGAAGGTGTCTCCGTCAGGACCGATACCGCTGCCGCTGAAATTGAATGTGATGGTAGTCATTCCCGCGCGGGCCACCCTCTCGGCCAACTTCGGGAAGAAACCCCAATCTTTGAAGCCCTTGAATCCGTGACAGACGATCACGGCGGGCCTCGCTTCTCCCGTCCCCACCGTGCGGACCTCACCTCTCAGTGGTCCACCATCAGCACCCTTCAGCTCGAAGGAAGTGGTTTTCACCGTAGACATGGGCGCTTTGACCTCACAAAGTCACGTGGGTACATTGTTCATCGAACCTACCTCGGAGGGAACGCAAGATGGGCCTGACAACGCGTCCCTCTCGCCCAGCCCTCGCCGCCGTTGGACGCTCAATCGCATCGAATCGCGACCAACTGGTCGCCCAATGGGCGGACTGGCTCATGAGTCGCATGAGCGATGTCGCGTTGATAGATCGGCCAACCATCAACCGCCAGCTGGCCCTGCTGATCGACATTATGGTCGAAATGGCCGGTCCGTTGAGGCGCCAGGTGGCGGAGCTCTGGTTCAATGCCTGCGACGGTTACGGCAGAACCGCAGCCGCGAGGGGATTGGCAGCGGGCGAAGTGGTGGAGGAATTGCAGCACCTCAGGGAAATCTTGATCCGTCACCTCTCTGAAGTCATTGCCGCCCTCCCGGCCCGACAATCGTTGGCAGCAGTGCTGCGCCTCAACCGGTTGCTCGACCGGGGAATATCCCACTCAGTAGTAGGATACACAGACGTCTTGGTCGAAACTCTGCTGAACAAGAGAGGCGTAGTGCTGGACGCGTCTGGACCCGTCGAGAACGCGGTGCATGCGCGGTTGGAACAACTGGAAGAGGAACTGGCAGTGCTGAGACGTCGGCGTACCTGACGTCACTCGCTATCCCATTACCTCTTCACCACCGTCAACGTTAATCACATTCCCAGTAATCCAATCGGTACCGGGTTTGCACAAGGCCACCACCGCTCTGCCGATGTCGTCGGGTGTTGTCAGCCGCTTGTGGGGATTGCGCCTGACCGCCTCCACGAACAGCTGATCGCTCTCGGGAATCTTTTCTGCTGCAGGAGTGCGTGTTACACCTCCTCGCAGCGCATTCACCGTGATGTTGTGTTGAGCCAATTCGACGGCTAACTGTCGTGTGTGCGATTCAAGCGCACTCTTGGCCGCCGAGACCGCTCCGTACGAATGGATGACACGATTCGATCCGGACGAAGTCATCGACAGCACTCGGCCACCTTTTCCCATCATGCGTCGCCTAACCACCTCCTGGGTCCAGTAGACAAGCGAGTGTCCCATCACGTCGAGTGTCATGTCCATGTTTCGCTTGCTCAGCGAATCTTCGGCGATGTATGGTTTGAGCGTTCCGAATGCGAGCGAGTGCATCAGCACAGCTATCGTACCTCCGTCCTCCTCCAACTCCTCTTCCAGCTCGTCCAGAACTTCAGCACGCTTTCCTTCGTGCGCTGCGTTCACGTTGAAGTACAGAGCACGATGTCCCGTGGATTCGATTTCCTCAATTACTTCCTCGACGTGCGGAACGGTGCTGCTGCGATCCAGATGCACCCCCGCTATGTTGTATCCAGCTCTGGCCAGGTGCTTCGCGGTGGCTTCACCGAAGCCACTCGAAGCTCCCAAGATGAGCGCCCAACGCGGTGTCATAGTCTGTGCGTGTCTCACCACTACTCTCCTGTCGACAAGCGAACGAAAATAGTGGGTCGCAGGGTATTTCGCCATGGCCGTCCGGACCCGGCGGGTTGCGGCTCAAGGATTTAGTTGTTTCTATCTGTGGATCGTTGGGCTAACTCGAGAGCTGGACTCACCACCACACCCGGGAATGCAAGGATGTGATGAATGCATTATCAACTCACCGAAGAACAACAGGTGATCAAGGAGCTCTGCCACCAGATCGCGGAGGAGCAGATAAAACCCGTAGCCGCAAAGTATGACGAATCGGGTGAATTCGCCTGGGACATCGTGAAGATACTAGCGGACTCTGACATCTTTGGTGTGGCTATACCGGAAGAGTACGGGGGGATGGGTGGCGGTGTGATGGAAATGGCACTGGTGACCGAAGAACTGTCCTGGGGCTGTGGGGGCATTGCCCTCGCATTTGGCGCAACCGGTCTCGGCACCTTTCCCATTGTCCTGTTTGGCAACGACGAACAGAAGGCCAGAACACTTCCTGACGTAGCTGCGGGGAAGAGGTTGGCTGCTTTCTGCATAACTGAAGCCGATGCCGGATCCGACGCGGGAGGAATCAAGACGACCGCCGCCAAGGACGGTGATCACTACGTGATCAACGGCACCAAGCAGTGGATCACCAATGGTGGTGAGGCGGACATCTACACGGTGGTTGCCGTGACCGACAAATCCAAAGGTGCGCGAGGAGCAAGTGCATTCATGATCGACAAGGGCACGCCTGGATTGAGCTTCGGCAAGAAGGAAAACAAGATGGGGATAAGGTCCTCGGCCACCAGAGAAGTGATCTTCGAGGACGCGCGCGTTCACAAGGACAACCTCCTTGCCAGGGAGGGCATGGGCTTCATCGTGGCACTGAAGACATTCGACCAGGCTCGTCCTGGCGTCGCTGCACAGGCGGTGGGAATCGCACAGCGGGCGCTGGATGAGGCGGTGCACTACGCAAGGATCAGAAAGCAGTTCGGCCATCCAATCTCATCATTCCAGGGACTGCAATTCATGTTGGCCGACATGGCCATTCACGTAGAGGCGGCAAGAGCTCTGATATATGCGGCTGCGCGTACCATTGACTCCGGCGAGAAGAACATCGCGAAAGACTCAGCCATCTGTAAAACGTTCGCCTCGGACGCGGCCATGAAGGTGACTACCGACGCAGTACAAGTTTTTGGAGGATACGGGTACATGAAGGAGTACCCAGTAGAAAAACTGATGCGCGACGCAAAGATCACGCAGATTTACGAAGGCTCGAACGAGATTCAGCGCAACGTGATCGCCGCAGCATTGATCAAGGAGAGCATTGCAAAGTACGGTGATTGAAACCAGTGACCAGCTGGGCTGGGCGTGTTGAGCCCGGGCTGTAATCACGTAGCGGCAGGGAGGCGGCCCTGCCTCTGAAACTCCACATCGCGATCGCCCTAGGGTTATTTGGTGGCCTTGCTGTGGGGTTGGCGGCCTCGATAACCGGCTCCCCTGCTCTCCTCTGGATTGCCCAGGGATTCGAGCCACTCGGCGATGCTTTCGTCAACCTGCTCAAGATGGTCGTGCTCCCGCTCATTGCCTCAGTGATCTTTGTCGGTGTCGCGTCGCTGGGTGACTTGCGCCGCCTCGGCCGAATGGGAGCGATCACAATGCTGTTTCTCGCCACGACAGCAATCATCGGTGTGTTGACGGGTATGGGCGTCATGCAATTGTTACTACCGTGGGCCAGCGAGGCAGCGACCCAAACGATCACCATTTCTTCCGTTGAAGCATCCACGTCTTTGCGACCGATCGAATTCATTTTGGACCTCATCCCGAGCAATCCCTTTCAGGCAGCGGCCGATGGTGCGCTGTTACCGTTGATCGTGTTCACCGTCTTGATTGGGGCAGCAGCTGGCGCGCTGCCTGAGCGAGAGCGAAACCTGCTTCACAACTTGGCACAAGCCGTCGCGGCCGCGCTGATCAAGCTGGTCCACTGGATCCTGTGGCTCGCTCCCATTGGAGTGTTCGCGCTTGCCGCGCCAGTCACCGCCCGGGCCGGATGGGCCGTGTTACAGAGCCTGATCATGTTCGTTTTGGCTGTGCTCCTAGGCCTCACTCTATTCGTCGCACTCGTTTACCTGCCAGCCGTCAAGCTATTGGCCAAGCGGGCGGTGGGACCTTTCATGCGAGCTTGCGTAGCACCACAGGCTATTGCAGCAGCTGCGACTTCGTCGCCTGCTACTGTACCTGCGATGCTCGAAGCTGCTGATGAGTTACAGGTATCCCGGCAGGCTGCCGGATTCGTGATTCCTCTCGGAGCCGGAATCGGGAGGGGTGGGAGTGCCGTGTTCCAGGGAGCAGGTCTTGTGTTTCTAGCCTGGCTCTATGGTGTTCCGCTGGCCGCAGAAGGAATTGGGGCTGCAGTATTGGCAACGTTTATCGTGTCCTTCGCCGTGGCCAGCGTTCCGGGCGGCAGCGTACTCAGCATGGCTCCGGCCATTGACGCCGTTGGAATTCCGCTAGATGGCCTAGCCATTCTGTTGAGTGTAGACCGTATTCCCGACATGGCACGGACAGCAGTCAACGTGACGGGGACAATGTCTGCCACCGTGATCGTCGACGGATTAGAGGGAAACGCTGCAGTAACTCTTGGGCGAGGGACAACAGGAACAGACATTTGAAGCTCTACGTCGCAGTTGCCATTGGCTTGGTCGGGGGCCTCATGCTGGGACTGGTAGCGGCGCTCACCGAGTCGCCCTTACTCCTGGGGCTGGCCGAAGGCATTGAGCCAGTCGGGGCCGCGTTCGTCAACCTGCTCAAGATGGTCGTGATCCCCCTGGTCGCCGGAGTGCTCTTTGTCGGCGTGGCTGCACTCGGAGATCTCAAGCGACTGGGACAGATCGGTGCGATCACGCTTCTGTTCTTCGCCGCAACGAGCGCCATCGGAGTGCTGCTGGGCATGGGCGTGATGCAACTCATGCTACCTCTAGCCGATGAGGCAGCGGCCCAAGCCATCACAGGTGCGGCACCAGAAGCACGCTCGATCCCGGGCCCGTTAGAGTTCCTCCTGTCGCTCATACCCGACAATCCGTTCCGGGCGGCTGCGGAAGGCGCCTTGCTCCCGCTCATCGTATTCACGGTCCTGTTCGGAGCGGCTACCGGAGCCCTTCCCGAAAAGGAACGAAACCAACTGCTCTCGTTGGGCAACGCCGTGACTGCGGCTCTGATCAAGCTGGTCCACTGGATTCTATGGCTCGCTCCTGTTGGCGTCTTCGCGCTTGCTGCACCTGTAACCGCCCGAGCAGGATGGGCAATGTTGACTAGCCTGGGCGCTTTCATCCTGGCTGTGCTCGTTGGACTCCTCTTGTTCGTCAGTGTCATCTACCTGCCAGCCGTCCGGTGGCTGGGTGGCATGCCTGTGGGGACCTTCCTCAAAGCTATCGTCAACCCGCTGTTGATCGCCGCCAGCACATCGAGTACAGCTGCGACTGTACCCGCGATGCTCGAAGCCGCCGACGAGGAACTTCGGTTATCGCGTTCTACTTCTAGCTTTGTGATACCTTTGGGCGCGGGAATTGGCCGAATGGGTACAGCACTGTTCCAAGGGGCCGGGGTCGTCTTCCTGGCCTGGCTCTACGGCGTGCCGCTTCCAGCGGCAAGTATCGGTGGAGCCGTGATGGCAACCTTCATGGTGTCGTTCACCGTGGCCGGTATCCCAGCTGGTGGTGTGGTCAGTCTCGCTCCGGCTCTGGACACCGTCGGTGTGCCACTCGATGGCCTCGGAGTTATCCTGGGAGTCGATCGGATGCCGGATATGGCCCGTACCGCGACCAACGTGGCAGGCATTCTTGCTGCGGCTGTCGTGGTCGACCGGGTACTGGGTGGTGCCCATGCTGCAGCGCCTCGCCGCTGACGCGCTAGTCGTCGTACATCTCGCATTCGTCGCGTTCGTTGTCGTGGGAGGTTTCCTGGCGTGGGGGTATCCTCGCATTGTCTGGATGCACGCACCCGCTGCCACCTGGGGAGCGCTGATAGAATTCATGAACTGGACCTGCCCACTAACACCGCTCGAGAAGAAACTTCGAATCGCAGCCGGTGAAATCGGATACGAAAGTAGCTTCATAGAACACTACGTTATCCCTATCCTGTATCCCTCCGGTTTGACACGAAGTATTCAGCTCGGCCTTGGCATATTGGTCGTGCTCCTCAACCTGGTTGCATACACGGTATACTTCAGGCGGCGACGAAGCAGCAAGGTTCATAAGCAACGTGAAATCGAGACCGATGGTGCGCACTGACTATGACCGCTGAAAAAGAATCGAACGTAACTAGGCTCATCCCACGAGAAGTCCTATTCGGAAACCCTGTCAAGGCGGCTCCACAGATCTCTCCGGATGGGACACAAATGGCATATCTTGCACCAGTCGACGGAGTATTGAACGTGTTGGTCGGCGACGTGGGAAGAGATAACTACGTTCCCGTTACTCACGACCAAGATCGTGGAATACGAGTCTACTTCTGGGCACACGACAGTCGCCACATCATGTATCTCCAGGATGTAGGTGGTGATGAAGATTGGCGCTTGTTCAGTGTTGACCTGGAGAGCAATACAGAATCCGACCTGACACCCTTTGAAAATGTTCAGGTGCAAGTCGTACACCACGACAAGCGCCACCCCAACGAGCTGTTGATCGCCATGAACAAGGAGGACGAGCGCGTTCACGATGTGTACAGACTCGATCTCTCCAGCAAGGAACTCAAACTGGTTGCCCAGAACCCCGGAAACGTGGCCAGCTGGGTAGTGGACTCTCAAATGGTGGTTCGGGGAGCAGTTGCGTCGACCGAGAGCGGGGGATTCGATCTGCTCGTGCGTGACGCTTCCGACGACGCCTGGAGGACTCTCGTTTCGTGGGACGCGGACGATGCTCTGACCAGCGCGCCGATCGGTTTCACGCGTAACGGGAAGGCACTTCACCTTCTCGACTCGCGAGGCGTGAATGCCACCCCGCTAGTCAGGATGGACATTGCATCGGGAAACTCGGAGGTGCTTGCCCAGGACTCCCAGTACGATGTTGGCGACGTGACAATTCACCCAGACACGTACGAAGTGCAGATAGTGTCGTTCGTCAAGGATCGCATTCACCATCAGGTGCTCGACGAGTCAATCTCACAAGACGTAGAGAGGATCGATCAGCTCAACCCGGGTGACTTCGGTATCTACAACCGTACCCACGATGACGACATATGGCTGGTGGGGTTCAACGAGGACAGTCGTCCGTTCTCTTACTACGCGTACGATCGAGTGAAGGGTAAAGCTACGTTCCTGTTCTACGCACGCCCTGATCTTGCAGACTACAACCTCACCACCATGGAACCGATATCATTTGAGTCTAGCGACGGACTCCTGATCCACGGGTATCTGCACGTTCCACAAGGTGTTGGGAGAGAAGGTCTACCACTAGTGTTGAATGTGCACGGCGGCCCCTGGCATCGGGATACATGGGGCTATGATCCTGAGGGGCAATGGCTCGCAAACCGCGGATATGCGGTACTGCAAGTCAACTTCAGGGGGTCAACCGGTTTCGGCAAGGAGTTTCTCAATGCCGGTGACAGAGAGTGGGGCGGCAAGATGCACTACGATCTGGTTGACGCCGTCAATTGGGCTATTGACCAAGGCGTCGCGGACCCGGATCGCATCGCTATCTACGGGGGTTCTTACGGAGGATATGCTGCCCTGGTCGGCGCGACCTTCACTCCCGAGCTGTTCAAGTGCGCGGTGGATATTGTCGGCCCCTCCAACCTCATCACTTTCATCGAAACCATACCTCCGTATTGGTCAACTTACGTCGCCATGCTTCACAAACGCGTGGGGAATCCTGAAACCGAAGCCGACTTTCTCAGATCCCGCTCACCACTGTTTCAGGTCGACAACATCAAGGTTCCCATGTTGATTGCTCAGGGAGCCAATGACCCCCGAGTAAAACAGGCAGAGTCAGAACAGATAGTGGCAGCGATGGAGCAGAAAGGTATCGACCACGAGTATCTGCTATTCCCAGACGAGGGCCATGGATTTGCCAAGCCAGAGAACAGACTCAAGTTCTATGCGGCGGCAGAGAAGTTCCTGGCAAAGCATCTGGGAGGCCGTGTGGAAGAGTAGTACGACTAGTACGTACGAACGATCACGATGGCATACACGATTCCGCCATCGTGATTGATCCGCGTAAGCGTTCCGGAATCCACGTCACGGAACACCTGGATCATGACCGGTACTTTCATCATGCTCGCTGTGTGGAGGGCAACTCCGGTACCGATCACCACCGAATCGCGGCCATTGAAATCGTAGAAATAAACGCCTACGACTCCAGCATCTGCCTCGGCGATTCTCGCCAAGAACTGAGATCACAGCTGAGTGGTCCGATCGGGCCCGCAGGATGCGGCGACGAGCAGCGAGGCGGCAATTGACACCACTCTCAGTATGGGCGGAATAGGATTCCCCAACAGCATGGGACCCAAGCTACCTCCAGGAACATCTTGCTCAAACGCCGAGTCTGGCGGCAAGAGACCGGACCATTATACGTTTGCTAGCAATGCCCTATTGTCCTGAGTGCTCTGTCTCCGTTTCGGATGACCTCTCGGAATGCCCTGAATGTGGTGCTTCGTTGGAGCCGGTTGAGATTACTGTTGCGGACACGGCAGAGCCGTCCCACCTGGATCTCGACCGGCTCGAACAGACCCTGAAGTCTTCGTTGAGCCCTACCTTTGAGGTGCTACGGCCATTAGGTCAGGGGGGCATGGGCGCGGTGTTCCTGGCCAAGGAACCAGCTTTGAAACGACTGGTCGCGGTCAAGGTCCTGGCACCAGGTCTTGCCGCCGACCGGAGAGCGCGGGCCCGTTTCGAGCGAGAGGCGAGGGCCGCGGCGGCAATCTCCCACCCGAACGTGGTCCGCGTCTACGCCGTCGGTGAAACAAAGAGAAGCAAGCTCCCATACATCGTTATGCAGTACGTAGACGGCCCCAACCTGGAAGAATGGCGCTTGCGGCGCGGCAAGGTGGGCGAGCGGGATGCCCGCCGTGTCATAGGAGAGGTGGCGGCTGCGCTGGGAGCAGCGCACTCGAGGGATCTCGTCCACAGAGATGTCAAGCCAAGCAATGTGCTGATGGAGACGGAGTCCGGACGAGCCTTCGTAGCTGATTTTGGCGTGAGCGCGGCACTGTCTCCGACCCACACAGATGAAACGAAGCTCACAGAAACAGGAGTCTTGCTCGGAACTCCGCCGTTCATGAGTCCTGAGCAATCGGCCGGCAAAGAGCTGACTTCAAAGAGCGACGTATACAGTCTCGGAGTAATGGCCTACCAGCTCGTCACAGCCCAACTGCCGTATCAGGCCAATTCTCCGATGGGGTGGGCGGCGGCGCATATGCACGATACGCCGACGCCAACTGGCGAACGAAGGCCAGAGCTTTCGCCGGCCATCGCGCATCTGGTAGACCGCTGTCTGGCAAAGTCCCCCGGAAATCGGCCCGCAGCACACGAAGTTGCCAAAGGCATGCTGCCCTCATTGGATACGGAGGTTGAATGGCCCCCGCCCGGACTCAAGTGGCTGCAGGGACGTGCCCAAGCTCTGAATCGCATCGGGTTAGTCGCCGTAGTAGGAGCAGTGCTCGCAACATTGGCGCTCACATTCGTGCCAGATGTTTTGAGGGTGCACGCTAGCTGGCTAGGCCGCATTCAGCTCGTGTCTCAATTTGCAGGGTCCGCCGTTCAGTTTGACCAGCGTGTCTCTGACGTAGCCGTTCTCTCGATGTTCTTCTGGCAAGGAACCCTCGTCGTCGGAATGGCAATGCTGTTGTTGGCAACCATTGCGTTCTTGAGCGGAGCCTTTCGGATAGTGGAGAAGCTCTTGAGACAGCGTCGCCTGGGCTGGCGCATGGGTACCCTATGTGACGTGCTCGTGGACTATGACGGCCGGTCCGGCTTGGTTATCGGAGGGACCCAGGATTTTGCCTCGCTTGGGGAGGCGCGTCGACGACGGATTATCTATGCACGTCGTGCATTCAACCTCCTGATCATAGTCGCCGCCGCCTGGATCATTGCAGTTTTTCTTGCCCAGGTGGTACTCATCACGGCAGGTTTCGGGTCTGGGGCGCTGGGATACGCGCTTTTTGACGGCCCCGATGCTTTCCTTATCCTAGCCCCAGGTGGCGTCCTCCTCTTCCTTGCATCTGCAACGCGCGTAGTAGAGCGTCAGCTCATGGGGCCTCTTGGTCGGCGGCATTCCTTGGAAGCTGCTGCCGAAGATGTCTCGCATTGGTACGCCAGCCTACCGACCGACATCCGGCGGACACCTGCCATTCCCGATGAACGGCACATCAGAAACATGACGTGGGGCTCGCGCCTGCTCCAAGTGCTAGCTGCGGTTGCTCTACTTGTGTTTGTGCTGAACTTATTCGTAGGCGGTTTTGCAGCGTTCAATGCCGCAAAATTCACCGAGCGCCACAGTCCTCGAACTGTGACACTGCTTTCCACACTGCAACGCATTGATGCCAACGGGCCAATCGACTCGGCAATAGCAGTACTGACATCATACGCGCCCTCCAAGAGCCCTATACCGGAAGCGACTGCAACGAGTTGGCTTCGGTCACTAATTCTCGCCGAGGCAAACG
>JBDGZZ010000125.1:0-11012 GCA_039588335.1 Gemmatimonadota bacterium
AATGGACCGCCAATCTGCTCGCGTTCCCCGGGGTCCAACGAGCCGAAAGTAGTCCGCTCGATTGAACGAGCCTTGGTCACGACCGCGTAATTCCGGAAGTCCCAGACACTGTCGGCTTCAACCAGCCGGATCCGGGGTCCCATGTTAACAATCACCAGGCCCGCTTCAGCCGGGATTCCCGTGAACCTGCCCTGAACGTCGAACAGAAACTGATCCGGTCTGAAAGTCTGTACTATTCTCACCACCGCCGGGCCCCGCTGAGCGACCCACTCGATAGTCTCGTCCCCACCCTCCACAGCGACCTCAGTGCGAGATGGCAGGAATCTCCAGTCGGCCAGTGACACTGTGTCCGCACCGAAGACCAACGAATACTGGAAGAACCAGGAGTCTTCAGTGACGAGCTGAGCGGGCCCCGAGTCACCGGGAGCGAAGGACGGGTACGACTTGATGCTCACCGAAAGCAGCCGCGCACCGACAGTCGAGAACACGTAACGATAGATGCCGGATTCCACTACAACGGAGTCCTGAGATACCGCTTGCGGCACCGTGTCCTCAACCTGTGCCACCGGCTCGGGAGCCGGCATGCTGGGCGTGACTTGCTCGACCCGAGGTTCCCTGGCCACGGTATCAGCTGGACCGACGGCTGAATCGGACACGGCCTCAGCACCAGTCGGAGTCGTGGTCGGCTCGGGTGGGAACAATATCGAGGGAAGCACTGCGACGATCAGCATCAGGCCAATCGCCAGAAGTAGGCGACGATCCATCTATCTATGTCCTAAGGAACCGGATCGATGCCACCGGCATGGAACGGATGGCATCTGATTATCCGCCGTAATCCCAGCCAACATCCCCTGAGCATTCCGTACCGGTTCACCGCCTCGAGTGTGTAAGACGAGCAGGTCGGGTAATAACGGCAGGGAGACGGGAATGGCGACGCAAGCAACTGATAGAGCCGAATCAGTGCTGCCACTGCTAGCCGGGGCCATTGGGTGGGTTTGTGAGTGAGCGTAGCCATTCTTCCAGGTCGGTGGCCAGATCCGGGAACTCCGCCCGATAGGCGCCGACGCGGGGCCTGAGCACTAGATCGATCGCTCCTATTTCTGGGAGGATGCTGCGCCGCGCAATCTCCCAGAGCCTGCGTCGCAGTCGGTTGCGCGCAACAGCGGTACCTCCGTAACGCGGAACCACCAGCCCTAACCGAGGATGTCCCGATTCGCTGGGACGCCAGAAGATGTCCATCCTCCTGGCTTTGCAGCGGCGGCCACCTTTCACCACCGCCCTTATGTCCGTGGCGCGCGCCAGGCGCCAGCTGCGAGGGAGTCCCTCCGGAGTCAAACGTGTGCGTGCTTCGAAGGCACGCGCACAGCTAGCTGCTTGCGACCCTTCTTCCTCCGCCGGTTCAAAACGGCCCGTCCCCAGCGCGTCTTCATACGCGCCCGGAAGCCATGTTTGTTCTTTCGCCGCCGGTTGCGCGGCTTATATGTGGGTTTCATCCTGCTCCCTCAGTTGGCCGTGTAAGCTACCCGTGAGCTGCGCTCGGGGTCAAGGTTGACTTTTCCACATCGGCGCGGTACAATCTCTCGCCCTTTAGCAATACCCACCCTTTAGAAGCCGTTAATGGAGCTGTCAGTCAAAGAGACGTGGAAGCGCCTCATGAAAGAGGCACGGCACGTCCTGCCCGACGCCACGGTCAGAACCTGGCTCGAACCAGCCGAGCCCATCGCGCTCAGCGAGGGGCGGCTCATTGTCGGGACACCTGACCAGTTCGCCGCTGAGTGGAACGATTCGAAACATGCTTCCGTGCTGTCAAAGATCGCCGGAGACGTGCTCGGTACACCACTAGATATCGTGTTCCAGGTACAAGAAGAGCGAGCGCAGCGACCGCAGATGGATTTCTTCGTGGCTCCGGCGCCAAGGGATGAAGATGCCGCTGCCAGCGGGGCCACTCGGCCGCTAAACGAACGTTATGCGTTCCGCACGTTTGTTATCGGTAAGTCGAAGGAGCTCGCTGCGGCCGCTGCGCATGCGGTGGCGGCGGCCCCAGGAAGGACCTACAATCCACTCTTCATTTACGGCGCCACCGGCCTGGGCAAGACCCACTTGATGCAGGCCGTGGCTCACGCAGTGCTTGAGCGGACACCGGAAGCCCAAGTCATGTACATGGGCGCAGAGCAGTTCATCAACGATGTTATTGAGAGCATCCACGGCCGCAAGATGCCCGAGTTCCGCAAGCGGTACAGGGAGGACGTAGACATCTTCCTGGTCGACGACGTCCATTTCCTCGAGGGCAAGGAAATGACGCAGGAAGAGTTTTTCCATACGTTCAACGCGTTGCATGAAGCGGGCAGGCAGATTGTCCTTACATCGGACCGGCCGCCGAAAGAAATCCCGGGACTCGAGTCTCGGCTGGTCAGCAGGTTCGAATGGGGCATGGTTGCGGACATCGGCCAACCCGATCTGGAGCACCGGATCGCAATCCTACGTAAGAAGGCCGAGCAGGACCATCTCGAGCTGACCATTCCCGATGATGTATTGCGCTTCATTGCGGAGCATGTCAGGAGCTCAGTTCGAGAACTAGAAGGATGCATCATCAAACTCCTGCTGTTCGCTTCGCTGAAGCACCGCGAAGTGTCCATTGAGTTGGCTCGGGATGCCTTGGCGGACAAGATCCAGCAAGGCTCCGGAACCGTCGAGGCGCCGGCGGGGTTGCCCAGCGTGAACCGGGTGCAGGAAGTCGTCGCCAGACGCTGGGGAGTGACTCCGGAAGGGTTGCGGTCCAAGGCACGCACCAAGAGCCTTACCGTGCCCCGGCAGGTTGCTATGTACCTGGCGCGGCATCTCCTCAGCATGCAACTAGTGGAAATTGGCCAGGCCTTTGGTGGGCGAGACCATTCGACAGTGATTCATAGCCTCGATAAGGTCCAGCGACAGCTCACACAGGACCGCAAGTTCAAGGAGAGGGTGGAGTTCGCGAGACAGGAACTCGTTGCACCATGAGTGTGGATAGAAACCTGTGAAATTGTGGGAGGGTCTTCAGTTGCGGCACGAAATCCACTTACGTTCCACAGTTCTAACATCGAACCCACAGGGCTGAGTTCTGGAACAGGATGAATTGAAAGGTACTTAGAGAGTATTTCCAGATATCAAGAACCTCTACTAAGACTACTAAGTAAATACATTAAGAGTTAGTAGTACTAATTACCCACTTGTAGGGAGCACCATGAAGTTCACAATTACTCGGGAACGGCTTCAGGAAGGTCTCGTTGCAGTAGCAGCCAGCGTACCTACGAAGACCACACTCCCGGTGCTGTCGAATATCTTGGTCGAAGCATCGGCTGATGGTGTGCGGATCTCCGGAACGGACCTCGATATTGCCGTTAGTACCGTGGTCCCGGCGGAGGTCGACCAAGAGGGCGCAGTCACGTTGCCGGCCAAGAAACTCGTCGAGATCGTGCGTGAGCTGCCGAGCGCGGCCGTACGCCTGACGGCTGCAGGAGAACAACGGATACAACTGGAGTGCGGGAGATCGAAGTTCAAGTTGTTAGGGATACCTAGGGAGGAGTTTCCCAGCTTCCCAGCGGTTGATTTCACTGACAGTTGGAGCGTTACATCGAGCGACCTGCAGAAACTGATCAACCACGTTGCCTTTGCAGCTTCTACAGAGGAGAGCAGGCCGATTCTAAATGGCGTCCTCTGGGAGTTGCGGCCCGACCGCATGCGGATGGTTGCTACCAACGGTCACAGACTCGCCAGGATGGATGTGCCTATATCAGGTGCAAGTGCATCTGCAGACCTCATTGTCCCGCCCAAGGCGCTAGATCAGGTACGGCGGCTCTTCGGACCGTCCGATGAAATTGAGATCGCCCGCAGTGACAACCACCTCGGGTTCAAGTCTGGTGCTACACTCGTCTTCACGAGACTAATTGAGGGTCCGTATCCGAACTATGAGCAGGTGATTCCGAAGGAGAATGACAAGCAAGCGACAATCGATAAGCACGGGCTGACGTCGGCCCTGCGCCGTGTCGGCGTCGTGGCTAGCGACCAGACGCATCGGGTGAGGCTGGTTTTCGACGCCGAGAAATTGAACTTCTCCGTCAATACGCCCGATCTCGGTGAAGCCCAGGACGAGATTACCATCGACTACGGTGGTGAATCACTGGAGATCGGGTTCAATGCCAACTATCTGCTTGACATCCTGAAGTACATGCCGACCGACGACGTCCTACTGACGTTCAAGGCCCCAGAAAGAGCGGCCACAATCCAGCCGTCTGACTGGGACGATCCAGCAGAGTACCTTTGCCTCGTTATGCCACTGCGGTTGCTAGACTAGGAAGAGCGAGGACTTGGAGCTAGTCCAGAGGGCCGATCCGCGTGTACGGATCGGCCTTTACCTATTGATTGCCAGTGCGGTCACGTTAACGATATCGAGTCCAGAGTCTTGGCCACTCAAGAACGTGCCACCCAACACGGCTCGCCGTGAGCCGCCGACCGCCAGACCCAAGAACCAACGATCGAGGTCCACATCGCTGCCGAGGTCGACCGCCACGATTGCCGCCAAGGGAATCGGTCGTCGGATTGAGAAACGTGCTCCAGCCCTGTATGACAGGTCCACTCCCGACACTTCGATCCGATCTTGGACTATGAATTCACCCGCTACCAGCACCCCACCACCAGCGGCCGACCATCCGAGCCCAGCTACGCCGGTGACGGGCATTTTGACGGAGCGTATCACAGGTTGGCCTATGTTGCGCACAACCAAACTCCCATTGACGTTAGGTATCAACCGATAGATGAGGCCGGCATTGAAAGCCTGATCTGACCGATCGCTCCAGTAGAAGGTCATGTCGATTCCAACCGCTCCCCTGGAGAACGGACGTGCCAGGCCTATGCGGAGGGCCTGGTTAGATGAGTCGCTCTGTAAGCGATCGCGCTGGTATCCCGCCGACAGGCCTCTCGTGTTGAACGCCAGAGTCCACTGGGACAACCGTATGTCGGCCAGTTCTGGTTTATCGAAAACCGTCTCAGCCATGATCGACGCTTCTCCCAGGAGGCCTAGTCCGGCTGGGTTCAGCCACAGTGCACGAACATCGCTTGCGAGGCTTGTGAACAGGTATGCCTGGGATCTCGACGGAAGCCCCTGTCCTGCCACCGGTGGGGCGAGCAATACGATTGCATATGCAATGAAACAGAGGGAGCGCAGCAAGTTTACCAGCTTATCGACAGAGTGTCCGCTCGAATTTGTCGGACGGGTATGGTTATGCCAGCGTCCGTTAGGTGGGCCTCCGCATTGGCGGTGTCCGCCGATACGAAGCCGAGGAAAACGCCATTTTCGCTCAGATACTGATGAAAGTGTCGACGGCCCTGTCCCTCGAGCGTGAAGTCCTGCCCTGCCTGCACGCCTGATCCGCTGAACGTGTATTCTGAGATCGCCTCTATGTGAAGGGCTTGCCGGCCGGCGAAGGACATCCACTCGGTGGCCCTGTACTGGTTGGTCGATTGCACCGTGTTCTCCACGCCACCGACTGTTGCCTCAGACGTAAGCGTGTCGCTCCACTGCATACCGGGCTCTGCTCCCGTGGGCGGGATCCGAGGGAAGAATTGCTCGAAGACTCGGTCAGCCAACTCTCCAACGAGGCTTCCGGAGGAAGGCCCGCCATCGAAGTCCTCTAATGCACCGTCGCGGGCCAGACGGGCGGTGAACACCGCTCCGCCGGCCGAGTCGACTCTGGCTGTGATCGACCCTCCAGGAAAGCCCGTAGCCTCAGTGATGGAGTCGAGAGTAAAGGTGACATCCAATGCAGCTTGCGCTTGTACCGCCTCAACCCTGAGGAAGTACTTCAATCCGAACTCGCTCTCAGCCACCTGGTTGTTGAAAGTCTGCTCAACTCGTCCGTGTGTTACCCCACTGTATGCCGCCTCGTGAGGTTGGTAGCTGGCCACCACGGTGGGCGCCGGTGGTTCGTTACCGCCCCGTCCCGCGCATCCGCTCAGAAGCGCCACAAGCGCCAACCGGAGCAACGGAAACGATGAGGGCCGTTCCGGCCCCACTTGTCTCATGCGTTCTTCTCTTTCTCCAGCAACTCCCTTTTGGTGCGACCGAATACTGCCACCATGTCGCCGCTGTCAGATAGAACCTGCAATAGACGCCAACCCTTTCGCTGCATGTCGGAGCGCCAGCCAATCAGCTTCTCCCATTGCTGAGGAGTAGCATGAAAGACTCTGAGTTCTGCTACGCGTTCCCAATCTATAGGGTAGGGACGCGAAGTTCGTTTGCGTGGACTCACGGCAGTTCCGGATACTCGGTCGACAATGACGGGTGAACATACGAAACGCGGGGACCGTGAGCCAGGGGGTGGGGCGTGGTGGCGGAGCCGTAAGCCGAGTCCTGTTCAAGCACTTGAGAGTGCTCGTGCGGTCATCCATCTGGGATAACGGTCACCCGTTACCTCGAGCGGCCTACCCGCAGCTCAAGCGGCTCGGGCCGAGCCTCGCTGCCTATTTGGCCTTGCTCCGACTGGGGGTTACCGTGCCACGCCTGTTGCCAGCCGTGCGGTGGGCTCTTACCCCACCTTTTCACCCTTACCCGCCAGCGGCGGGCGGTTTGTTTTCTGTGGCCCTTTCCATCGCCTTTCGACGCCCAGGTGTTACCTGGCAGCCTGCCCTCCGGAGCTCGGACTTTCCTCGACCCGCCAATCGGCGGGCCGCGACCGCCACACTCCACCACCACAGATCAAAATACCCCGAAGCAAGAGACTGGTGAAGCGCTGGTTGAGGTGGTGTTGAGAGTTCGGGGCGGGCGTT
This sequence comes from Gemmatimonadota bacterium, assembly GCA_039588335.1. Classification (GTDB taxonomy): domain Bacteria; phylum Gemmatimonadota; class Gemmatimonadetes; order Gemmatimonadales; family GWC2-71-9. The sequence continues at coordinate 6,802 of JBDGZZ010000125.1, forward strand.
GAGATCCGGTTGAGGGTCAGGTGTTAGAGTGGACCCGTCGCCGACTACCGGGGAGAGGAATGAAATCGTCTACTGCATGGACTGTCGCAACCGTGATCGAGCCGGCAGTGCGTCCCCGGTTGGATGCGGCGGCCCAGGGCAGCTTCAGGACTTATCACGCGGACAGCGTGACAGACGCCGTCCGGGCCGTTCGCGACCGTCCCGTACAAGCGGTGTTCGTGTCTCCCAGTTACATACGGCGGGATGAGCTGCCTCGTGTTGCATCCCTGGTGGATAACTTCCCGGGAGTCCCCACCGTAGCTCTGGTCTCTCGGCATAACCCGACATCGAGTGAGAGACTTCTGGATCTAGGGGCGTACGGAGTCCGCAGGCTTGTTGATCTCTCCGCGCGTAACGGCTGGCATTACTTGAGAGACCTCATCTCGCATCCGACATCACCTACTGCCGCCAGGATTTTTCGGAAGCTCATGCCAGCCATGGGTCATCCCACTCGGGATTGTCGTGCAGTCTTTGAGGCCATTGTCCGGCTGGCTCCTGAGGTTACCAAGGTTGTCGAACTGACCGATCGCTTCGGAGTAGCTCCCAGCACCCTCATGTCGCGTTTCTACCGGGCTGGAGTACCCTCGCCAAAACGGTACCTGGCGGCTGCCCGCATTGTGTACGCGGCCGCTCTTTTTGAGGTGCCCGGCCTCTCGATCGCGGATGTGGCCTATCGGCTTCAGTATTCCTCGCCCCAGAGCTTCGGGCGCCACCTGCGTACGGTATTGGGGACGACAGCAGGAGAGTTTAGGATTCGTTACTCGTTCGAGTCAGCGCTGGACGATTTCGTTCGGCGGCTGGTAGCTCCCTTTTGCAGCGTTTTTCGCACCTTTCATCCGCTCGACCCAGGGGTGGGTTACCTCGGGCAGACTTGGTGACGAAATCGACAGGGACTATCAGCCGCCGAATTCGCCGGATTGATGGCTTACTTCTGGGCCGGACTGGCAATTCCGTCTCGCAGCCGCGCGGCCAGCAGCGAGAGATCTTTTCCGGCCTGGTCCAGCTCGAGCAAGGCTTCCACTTGTTGTTGCAGTGCGGTCACGATCTCACTTGTGTGGTCGGTCCAATCGGAACGGTGCGAGACCAGCTGCGACATCTTCCCTGCCAATGACTCCATGTGTGCCGCCTGCGTCTGCGAAACCTCTGCGGTCTGGACAGCAAGACCCACGGCCTGCGATACCTTTGGGCTCAGCCCCTCTAAGGCGACCGTTGCTTCTCTAGCGGCGGCGCCTACACTGTCGACCTTCCCTTCCTCGGCGCGCACCGATTCTTCCAGTTCCTCGATCCCTTCCTGGACCTCGCCGAGGACATCTGTAACCTCCCGAGCGGAGCGACCTGCTTCGCCCGCGAGGGCCCTCACCTGTTCGGCAACCACAGCGAATCCACGCCCACGCTCGTCGGCGCGCGCCGCCTCAATGGCCGCGTTTAGGGCAAGTACATGTGTCTGCCGGGCAATCTTACTAATGGCGACAGCGAAACCTGCTATCCTCTTGTACCGTTCCTTGAGGTCCGAGACCGTCCCAGCCGTTTCCTGAACACCATCCCTCATGGTAGAGAAAGCCGCGCTGGCCTCAGCAGCCCTATCTCTGCCCTTTTCGGTCTCGTCCAGCAGTTGGCCCGTTTCGGAGACGATTCGAGCCGCGGCCTCTCCCAGATCGACTGCAAGCTGCGCTGCCTCGGTCGACTCAGTCTGGGCCTCTTCGGCAACCGTCAGCTGAACGCTAACCTCACCGGCAATCTCCGAGGTCGCAGCAGCCGTCTTTCGGGCCATATCCACCAGCGAGCTTGTGGAGCCCGACACCTGCTCCACACCGTCGGCTAGTTCCGCCGCTTTTCGCCGCACGCCGGATACGGTTTCTGCAGTCTGGTCGAGAATATGGTTCAAGTGCTGCCCAACCGATCGAAGCTCGTCATCACGCCAATTCGGAACCCGGGCATCCGCCGATCCAGCTTCCACCTGACCCAACACCGATCGGATCTGGTGGAGGTGATTGAAGAAGCTGCTCCAGCTCAGTCCAACTACCGAGGCGACTGATGCTAGAACGGCCGTATCGACGTAGGTGGACTGAGGGAGTTCCCAGAATGCTCTCGTAGGGGTGGCGAACATGACACCGTAGATGCCCGACGCCACCAAATACGCGGCCGCAGCGATCAGAGGGAAGACGAAACCCAAAGCCCTGTCCCAACGCCTCAAATATGGGAAGATGGCAAACAACAGGGCGACTATCAGGCCACCGGGACCGTAGAAAACGATCAGCGTAGCACCGATCGCGCAGTCCACCGCGGCCAGAGCATAGATGAGCCACGTCGGCTTCCATCCCCGGTGCACCAAGCTGCCCGCCACGTAATTGAGGGCCACGGCCACGCCCATAGTTGACCCGACGGTCAAGATTGAGGCGTCGACTAGCCCAATTAACTGGCCCGTCGCCAGAACCATCGTGACGCCCGCAATCAACCCCCATCTGCTCAGCGTGTTACGGGCGAGCACGTCGAAATGGTCGCGCAGCTCTGGTGGGGACATTCTTAAGGGCTGATGCCCAAGTCGGACAATGTGACTAGGGCCAGGACGGGATATCCCTTGTCCTCGATGGCAACGCGGCCTCCTTCGTCACGATCAACGACGGCGAGGACGCCATAGACCAGCGCCCCAGCCGATTCGACCGCTGCTATGGCTTTCAGCGCCGAGCCGCCGGTGGTTATCACGTCTTCGACCACCACGACACCAGCTCCTTCAAAGAAACACCCCTCTATCTGGCGGCCCTTTCCGTGAGCCTTGGGCTCTTTCCGCACCGTGAAGGCGTCGATTGCGGGCGGTCTGTCGAGGCTTGCCATCGCCACGGCGTAGGCCACCGGGTCGGCCCCCAGGGTGAGTCCACCAACCAGGGTTCCAGTCCACCCAGCCTCTCGAATAGCTGTAACTCCTAGTTGGCCAATAAGTTCCAGACCCTGTGCCGACATGGTCGTTGGCCGTGCATCGATGTAGTATGAAGATTGTCGGCCAGATGCCAGCGTGAAAGACCCCAGTTCGAGCGATCGCTCTTTGACGAGGTCTACTAGCTTGGCGTGTGCTTCAGAGGTGGCTTCTTTCACGGACGGCACCACTCCGGGTATAGTAGTAGTTAGTACTACTCCGCATCTTCTCGGCCTCGCCTGTCTTTAACGAGTGACTTGAGTGTCCCAAACAACCCTTTACTCTTGGGTTCTTCGTCAACCGATTCGACACCACGAGCTACGTGATCGGCGAACTCCACCACGTTCGAGTGTCTGTTCTCCGGTTGCCGCTCCAGACCCTTCATGATGGCCGCTTCCAGCTCCTTCGGAAACGAGAGTCCCTTCACCGCTTCGTTGAGCGGGGTCGGTGGCTGAGTCAGCAACTGCTGGAACACCTCCCTGGGTGAACGGCCTGGGTGTGGATGAACGCCGGTCAGCATCAGATAGGTGATCTTGGCGAGGCTGAACGTGTCGGCCGCTTCACCGACCAGTTCACCGGAGAGGGCTTCGGGTGCCACGTATTGCAGTGTCCCGACGAAGAACCCCGTTCGGGTCAGCCTTTCCGACGAGGGTTCCTGTGCATCTCGGGCGATTCCGAAATCCAAGAGCTTGACCGTGCGGGTGGTGGGATCGTAGACAATGTTCTCGGGTTTGAGGTCGCGGTGGATGATTCCCTCCAAGTGTGCCGCGGCCAACCCTCCAGCCAACTGGCTCACGATGTGCGAAGCGAGGGAAGGAGCCAAGGGGCCGGATCGGTGTACGAACGTCGAAAGAGGTTCGCCTTCGACCCATTCCAGGGCAAGATAGTAAAGGCCATCCTGTTCGGCATACTCGAAGGTCTGCACAACTGCAGGGTGCTTGACCCTGGCGCCATACCCGGCCTCGCGCAGAAACCGCTTGACAGCTGTTTCGTCGGAACGGATCCGCTGCTTCAGGATCTTTACGGCGACACGGTCATGATCGACGTGTTCGGCACGGTAGACGGTGGCTGTTCCGCCTTCTCCGACACGGGCTATTAGCTTGTAGCCTGCGATGGTTCGACCGGTGAGGTCTTCGTTTGGCATAAGAGTGGCCGAATGTAATAGCGGTACTTGAACGTCTGCAAGTCGGAGACTAGTTATCGCCCCACGTGATCATGGCCTTCCCAACTAGAAAACTGGCGTTATTGGCCACGGTGCTCG
>JBDGZZ010000126.1:0-18395 GCA_039588335.1 Gemmatimonadota bacterium
ACGTCGTCGACAGTTCCCGTTCCGGTTTCCGGGGGGCACAAGTATGTCATGATCTCGGCCGGAGCCTATCACACCTGCGGCGTCACGACTGCCGGCGAAGCGCTTTGCTGGGGCCACAACGACTACGGCGAGCTCGGCAACGGATCGGGGACCTGGAGCGACGTCCCCGTCTCAATCGGTGCACCACTCTCCGTTGATTGGATCAGCGCCGGCGTGGAGCACACCTGCGCCGTCACAGATACGGGCGCGGCGTACTGTTGGGGTACAGGACGCGACGGACGACTCGGAAACGGGACGGAAACCGACGCCGACCTGCCGAGTCTGGTCTCCGGCGCCGTGGTATTCACTCAGGTCGTCGCTGGAGGTGCTCACTCGTGCGGCATGGATGGCAGTGGAGCGGTCCATTGCTGGGGGCGCAACGAGAGCGGAGAGTTCGGTGACGGCACGCGCAACTCGAGCGATGTACCGGTCGCCGCCATAGGCGGACAAACCCTGACATCAGTCAGGGCCGGAACTCACTTCAACTGTGGGGTAACCGCAGCCCAAGACGTGTTGTGTTGGGGCTGGAATCCAAACGGACTCGGCGACGGCACAACGCTAGTCAGCGATGTACCCGTCACAGTTGCAGGTGACTATTCGTTCGCCATGGTTGGCGGTGGCTTCGGATACACCTGCGGCGTAACCGACAGGGGGCTTGCGTTTTGTTGGGGGAGCTCCAACGCATTTGGCGAGTTGGGCGACGGCACCGGCTTCACACCGAATGCTCCGGTCCGTGTGGCGCCACTGTTACCGTAGGTCCTGAAGCAACGAGCGGAGGGCGGGACACTTGACGCACGCTCACTTGTCGCGGCAAGCGGCCGCGAGCCGATCGATCAAACCAGGCAGGTTACACGAAGCATGTTGATCATCACCCGTTGAACGTCTGGCTTGTGACACCAAAAACCGCCGCGATGCTCCAATCATGTCGGCCACCTTGTCCAACCGGTTCATGTCAGCTGGACTCGGCGAAGTCGTGAGCTTGATCTCGATTGCAAACAGGTCCGTGCCGAAGTCGAGCACGAGGTCAACCTCGTATCCGTCACTGGTCCTGAAGTAGTACGGATCGAACACGCGACCCCGAGAGGACAATTCACCGAGAACCTGTTCGATCACGAAGCCTTCCCAGCTCGCCCCTACCCACGGCTGGAACAGTAGCGCGCGATGGTCAGGCACGTTCAGAATGGCATGGAGAAGCCCCGTGTCGCGCCAGTAGATCTTCGCACTCTTCACCAGCCGCTTACGGACGTTGGGCTGATACGGCTGGAGGCGTCGGATCAAGAAGGCGCCAGTCAGGAAATCCAGGTAAGTGTTCACGGTCTTGTACGACAGCCCGAGGCTCTGCGCCAACTGCGAAGCGTTCCAAACTTGACCGTGAACGGCCGCCAGCATCCGCAGCAGGCGATCTGTAACCTGCGGTTTTGCAGGTAGACCCCAAACCGGCAAATCGCGCTGAGCGAGCAACGCCAAATAATCGAGTTGCCACCGCGGATAACGCCTAGGTGCGAGTATCCCCCCGTCCGGATAACCTCCGCACAGCCACAGTCGCTTCTCGACAGTCGGTTTCTTCAACTCGGTCCAGAGAAACGGTGTCAGCTCGATTTGAGACAGTCGCCCAGCCAGCGATTCCGAGACCTGCGTCATCAGAGAAGGAGAGACCGACCCAAGCAGTAGAAACCGCCCGTTGCGTTTGCGCTCCCGGTCGATGGCTCCGCGAATTAGAGGAAAAACCTCGGGCCAGGTTTGAGCCTCATCCAGAATGAGCAGATCCCGGGCAGCCACCCGGTCGTCCCACTCCAAATTCAGGCGAAGGCGCTCAGGCTCCTGCTCGAGGTCGAAGTAGGCCCCGCCTAGCGATTGTCCCAGAGTGGTCTTCCCTGATTGGCGTGGCCCGAGGAGAGCGACGGCGGGGTACGCCGCCAATCTCTTGCGCAACTCCCGTGTGATTCGGCGGACCAGCATGTCTTGCAATATAGAAAAACATTTCTAATTTGCAAGTCACGATGGCCTTGATAACTGTCGGATGCGGCACCATCCTGCCGTTCTTGATGTGGTTGCAGTAGGAGTAGGATAGGCCGGTAGCACGCACTAGTTCGATAACCGGCACTGACCGGAGCATGGGATAGGTCTAACGATACAGGAGGTATGGTATGATCAGCTCCTCGAACTCGGCGATCCCCTCATTTGCCTCGCGCATGATCTCCTCTGGCTCCACGCCGGCATCAATCGCCGCTCGCAACTTGTCGTTTCCCCAAAGAATGTCGATCGCCATCTTCTCGGTTTCATACTCGTAAGGTGGTGGCCGCCAATCGAACTCACTGGCCATTTGCCGCACTGCGTGGAGAATCGAAACGGCTGTCTCCACGGGCCTGAACTCGTTACGATCGAAAACGTGTAGCTGTGCTCCACCGCAGAGTAGCTCTGCATGTTTCTGGAATGTGGGTTCGAAGCTGCACTGTCTGAACGCCACCCCCGGTAGCTCGAACTCACGCAAGGCCTCAACCAGTCGGCGCGGGTCCAAGAAAGGCGCGCCGAAGATCTCGAACGGACGTGTGGTGCCGCGTCCCTCCGATAGATTTGTCCCTTCGAGTAGCACCATCCCCGGGTACACGATGCAAGAGTCGAGGGTTGGCAGGTTGGGGCTAGGTATCACGAATGGGAGTTCCGTCTGGTCGTACCACTCTGCCCGATTCCATCCAACACACGGCACGACATCCAAGCGGCAGCCGATACCGAAGGCATCGTTGGCCAGCCGCGCGATCTCACCGGCAGTCAGGCCGTGGCGTAACGGCAATGGGTGTAGGCCGACGAACGACTCGAAGCCAGGCTCGAGCACCGGACCTTCTCGTGCTGCTCCAGTGATTGGGTTCGGGCGATCGAGCACCACGAACTTGACCCCCGCATCGCGACACGCTTCCATCGCCAGCGTCATGGTCCACACGAAGGTGTAGACGCGCACTCCCACGTCCTGCAGATCGAATACCAGGGCGTCGAGCCCGTCGAGCATCTGAGGAGTCGGCTGGCGCACTTCCTCGTAGAGCGAGTACACAGGAATGCCGAGCCTCGGATCGAAAGACGACTGACTCTCGATCATGTTGTCCTGCTTGTCGCCGAAGAATCCGTGCTGCGGTCCGAACAAGGCAGAGATCTCGAATTCCGCGGCACGGAGAGCATCGACCGACGCTGTGAGATCGGGCGTAACCGACGCTGGGTGAGCCAGCAACCCCAGTTTGGCCGACTTGAGTTCCGGCCGCGCACCTGAGATCACTTCCGTAATACCCGTTCGTACCATCGACGGAGTCATCGTGCACCCATGATAGGTGAGCGCCGCGATGACGGCTAGGCCGGAAGGTCCCGCACCGCCGTCGCGCAGTGGCAAACGATTGTCGCAAGGACGTAGGTCGATGTCCCCCGAGCGCACTGGCGAAGCGGTCCGGGACCTTCTTCATAATGCCTCCAGTGTGATCAGCCTATCAGCTTCTATTTCCCAACGTGTTCGATCTTGCCTCGAGACTCCTGCTCAATCAATGCACTTTGCACTCTGCACTTTGAACTTTGCACGTCTCCCTACCACAGCCTCCGTACCAGAGCATTTTCCGAGTCGCCAGAAGGATCTCTACGCATTCCGGAATTGGTCTCCTTGACAAAGTACAAATTATATTACATATTGTAATCGACTTCTGTCACCATGTCAGAAATCAACAACAGATCAAAGCCCAGGATGGAGGAGTGATGGGTTCTTCGATACTATCGGTCCCGATACTCGCGGCGGTGCTCGCCGGGATGATTGTCGCGGTGATCGCGGTGGTGCGCGCGATACCGCCGCGGCCTGTACTGTCCCCTGAAGAACGGGCGGAGACGGCGAGCGCTCCGATGCCCCTACTGGTGAAGCGCGCGTGGCTGGGCCTCTCGATCAGCACTCTCACCCTCGTGGTGATCGCTGTCATCCTGTTCACCAAAGGGGCTGCTGCCTACTGGGACAACGACGATCTGCGATCGCTCGTCGTCGGCATCTTCCTCGTCGGAATGCTCGGATACGTGTTTGCCGTACCGGTTGCGCTCGCGTTCGACGAGGAACGCGGACGGCTGGACGAGCGCGACTCATCAGTTTTGCGCAGGGCGGCCACGGTTCAATGGGCGACCGTGATACTGACGCTGGCAGCGTGGCTCACTGCACTCCCCAGGATGTTCCACAGCGAAGGTGCGGTGCCCGTCGTGTACCTCTATCTCATGTTCGGTTCCGTGATACTAGTCTCGTTGTTCGGACAGGCGCTTGGCATTCTGCTCGGGAATTGGTGGGCGGTACGGCGTGGCTAAGGCAGAGATCGGTAACAACATCCGGGTGCTGCGGTTTCACGCCGACGAAATGACGCAGCAGGCACTTGCGGATCGCGTGGGCTGCTCGCGACAGACGATCATTCTCCTGGAACAGTCCAGATACGTACCGTCCCTCGCGCTCGCGTTCCGCATCGCGGCCGCGTTCGGGCGCACCGTGGACGACGTGTTTCAATACCTGGGCCACGACCTAGACCCCGCAGGGGACGACCAAGCCCGTACCGGGTGACACGGACGTTGATTCGACACCACCTGGAACATCGTGGCCTCTCTAAGGGGCCCCAAATGGATGGTTGTGGCTAACGTGTGTCAACGCTGCGAGCATTACCGGTCACTATGATTCGCACCATCGTACCGATCTTGATGGGGTTACAGTAGGAGTAGGATAGGCCGGTAGCCCGTACTAACTAGTCATGAGTAGCTCAAAGTTCATCGGGCAAGCTGCATTTCCTGGCTTGAAAGCCGGGCTCGGGAGGCTCATCATTGCATATCAGGTGACAGCTCAAACGAGACGAGGGGATGATCCGATGGTGCAGCAACGAGTCCAACCACTGATTGTTGGCCGGGGCAATGCCGGTAAGGCGTTACACCATGCTCTCGCGATGTACCCCGACGAGGTAGCACCGGCAACGTGGCAAGATCGCGATGATCCCCTGCCCCGCCCGGAAAACCCCGACCTGGCACTGCTGGTCGTGGCGAACACACATGCGCAACACACGCCACGCTTGATCGAGGCAGCCGAACGAGGATACCGATTCGCCATTAGTGAGAAACCGGCCGCGGTCGACCTCGACCAGATCGAAGCGCTCGAGGGACTCCCGATGGCCACGTGGATCTGCCACGGATACCGTCTTCTCTGGGGACCGCAGGAGTTGAGGCGAGCGCTCGCCGCCGGACGCTTCGGCAAGCTCATTTCAATCGAAGGTCGCTACTGGCAAGCAAGTGCCACCCGAAAGCCCGCAGGTGGTTCTTGGAAGGACAATTCGGAACTGGGTGGGCACTTCGATGTGCTGCTCGACCTGGGCACGCACTGGGTCGATCTCGTGACCCACGTCTACGCATCCATGCCCGACAAGACTTCTGTCCGTAGATGGTACGTCAATGCGGCCTCACCTCATCGGGATACCCACGTTCACCTAACCATGGGGTTCGGTGACATGGTCAGCTTCGGCTCGGTGTCGAAGACTGCGCACGGTAGAGGAAACAAGCTGGAGTTGGAGATCCTCGGCGAGCACGCCTCGGCGAGTTGGTCCTTCGAACGGCCCGACGTGATCGTCTGGGGCGAGGGAAGATCGCAATCGACCCAGGTTCGTACAGAAGCGGAGCTACCCGCGCGCCCGCCACCGTTTCACGGCCTCGGCTGGATGGAAGGTTACGGACGCCTCGTCGGCGAGGTTGTCTCGCACATGCTCGAGAACCGCGCGACGGACGCGCCGACCCTCAAACAGCATCTCGATATTCTGCGGTGCTTGCTAGGAGCTGCTGAGCGCGAAACTGGCGGTTGAACAAAGGCCGGAGTGACACGGTGGAACTCGTTTGATCGCCTCATTACCGAATTCTGAACCATGACCTACGTCCGGTGTAATAGCCCTCGGCAACGGACCAAGATCTCAGTCGCCCCGTGAGTCCTCATCGTACAAACATGAGGGGTCGCCGTGCTGACACGCCGTTCACGCATCACTCGCATCGGTTTGATCGTGCGACCCAAGCGGTGGATTGCCCGGGCTTCGCACGTTCTCCTTGCCACACTGCTCATCCAGCTCATTTCGGGAGCATTTACAGCCGCATTGGCTCAGGTGCCCCTGCCCGAGGCTGCTCGATCTGGCCGCGAAGGGCTCTGGTTGGCTTCTGGTGTCGGTACCGTGGTCAGATGGGTGGGCAGGGGAAGTCACATCAGCGTAGGTGGCACCATCAGCCACAGCCTACTGCTGGGTGTCGAGCTGATCCACTATGAGAAACGTGGTGAGGACGGCCTCCGCCGCGTCCACGACAACCTCAGTGCAACTGCGGTCTTCCAACCACGCAGCTGGCCCTGGGGCAGCTACATCAAGGTCGGAGTCGGCCTGGCGAGCTATGGTGAACAGGTCTATCTCGAACCGATGCTGTTCAACATCGGATCAGAAGGATTCGGTTACACGCTGGGTGCTGGTGTCGACATTCCGCTAATCTGGCGCATCGCAGTGACACCCTCTTTCGATCTCTTGCACTCAGTTGGCGTGAAGGGTCACCCTCCGGCAGTGTTACTGTTTTCCGTCGGCCTAACCATGCAATAGGGCGGGCGGACAGGTGGCGTTGCTCACAATCCTCTGCCGGGTTCGCCGGACAAACAGGAATAGAAGCTGGCTCCAATCACATACCGTTGCGCGATCCTGCAACAGGCCAGTCGCCGCCTAGAATCACGACGGACTCAACATCGAGTTCGTCCTTTCGCAGAACGACCACGCTATTAGGCCCCGCGGCGAGTAGCCGTTCGTTCAGCGGCAATTCGATCCATCCGACAGGTGAAAAATCTGCGCCCATAAGGATCCAACGACTGACTGCCATGGTCGGACTGAGGTAATCCTCCACCCAGAGGGCACCATCGCTCCCCACAATGATGGACTTGTACGCTGGCAGCGTCTCGGGCGGCTCGATCGTCTCCTTGGCCGTCGCGAGCGCTTCTTCTACACGTGCTTGCATTCTCGCTCGCATCTCCTCTACGGCGCTCCTGTCCAACGTCATCGCCGCCTGCTCCAGCATCTCCTCCGATGCCACCATCTGTCGCGCCTCCCACTCGCGCCAACCCGCTTCGATGTCGAGGTCAGTCACGTGTCGTGGACTGCGGTCCAACTCGAGTCTTGGGCGGGCGATGCCGGACGAATCGAACCGCACCAGGGCAATCGAGTCGTTTTCGCCCACGATAAGCTCGCCACCAGCGAGCAGAGCCTGTACAGACGTATCGAACAAGAAGCGCCGGTAACCCGAACTGGCGCTATACGAACGCTGCGGCCGGACGAAACGGCCGATCGTGCGGAGGAGCGCCCCCGAGGGGTTGAATAGAAGAAACGAAATGCTGTCGCTACGAAAGCCATCGGGCGCGCTCTGACGGGACTCTCCAGATGACCTGCCCTCGAGGACAAAGCTCCCGTCGCCAAAAGCTCCGACGAAACCCCCTCCTATGTCCAAATCCACTCCTTGAGGCGTACACACGTAGTCGAGACTCCCATCTCGATGGAACACCGTGACTCGAGACAGCGCCGGATCCCATGCGAGGATGCGGTCCTCGTCCAAGCGAACGATGTCCAGGAGAAACTGAAACTCGCCCGGACCGCTACCCTTCCTCCCAATTGTGCGACGCAGATCGCCCTGCGCTCCGAAAACCAGGATCTCGCTGTTGATATTGGCCAATGCGATTTCCCCCGCGCTCAACACGAGTGCGCGGGACACGCTGTGCAGCACGTGTTCGGCAGGATCGGTGCTACTCCCGATTTGCACGTGTTCCGTCACATGTAACCGAGGCAAGACCGTCGGCTCGAATGGATCGACGACGGTTTCGTCTGATGTAGAGCACGCGACTAGCACGGTCAGGGAGGACGCTGCGAGACCGAAACGGTGCATCAGAACCTCCACGGTAGTGTTGCAGCAACGTCCGTCGCTTGGTCAGGCGCTGCGACCAGTGTGTTGGAACCGCAATGTCGGTACTGACAACTTGATTGAAATTTAGATCGCAGGTGTAATCCGTGAAACCGGAGACTCCCGTGCTCTGGCCTGGTCTGACTTCCGGGCGTAGTTTGGGCTCCGGATCCAGGAGTACTCACGTGCCGACGATCAGCGACTATATCCATGATGGAGGGTTCTACGACGAACTCAACGAGCACGAGACCGACCTCGAATTCTATCGGCATCAGTGTCATGCCGCCCCCGGACCGGTTCTGGAGCTCTGCTGCGGCACCGGACGCCTGACGATCCCCTTAGCACTCGACGGGATCGCCATCACCGGCGTAGATCACAGCCGGTCCATGCTGGAGCGCGCCCGCGCCAAGTCGACAGCCGCCGGGCTCACGGTTCGATTCCACGAGGCGGACATGCGTGATCTGCACCTGGATTCTGCCTTCGGCATGATCTTCATTCCGTTCAACTCGCTGCAATGCATATACGAGATCGACGATGTGGTCCGTGTGTTCGATTCGGTCAGGCGTCACCTTGCGCCAGGCGGCCGCCTGATCTTCGACGTGTTCAACCCGAGCATCGATTTTTTGGTCACGCGTCGGCGAGGTTGGCATCCGGTCAAGATCTACAGGGATGCTGGCGGGCACGACGTCGAGGTGACCGAGCAGTGCCGCTACGATGCCGCCGCTCAGATCAATCACGTGACGTGGCGCATCGTTCGAAACGGCGTGGAGCGCCGGGAGCAGCTCGACATGCGCTGCTTCTTTCCCCGCGAGATGGAAGCGCTGATCCGACTCTCCGGCTTTCGATCCGTCGCACGCTACGGCGATTTCAATGAAGCACCATTCACGTCGGAGTCTCCCAAACTGATCTACGTCTGCGAGCCGGCCTGAAAAACGACCTTGGCGGCGTGTGGGAATGAGAGTTTCACACTGCCAGCAAGTCCGGGCGTAGGGACCTTGCCTCTCCCGGCTACTGCTGTGGCTAGCAGCCGAGCGTATGGTAAGAACCGCTACTGATCATTCTCTCCAGAGTTGCCCGGATCGATACTGGGCCACGCGGCTACACCGCGGTAGCGGTGGTATGGCTACTGTGTATCTGGCCGAGGACCTCACACTCTGCCCTGGACAGCGCCAAGACCCTCCTCTAATAGTCCGGCCCGCCGTTGGTAGGCAGTCGCAGGGCAAGGCCCCCGAGGAACATGAACGACACCTCCAACGGATCTCTGAATCCGAGGTTGACGCCGGCAGCCGTCACGACACTCAGCATTCGCGCCAGGCTGAAGTCAACTCCCAGGGTGGCGCTTGTGAGGAGAGAAGTGACCGAGTTTCCGTCCTCGACGAGAGCCACCCCCTCGTTTGGATCGAAGACGGTATGTGCCACCCCTACACCCAACTCACCGTGTAACGTCAGGTTTATCGGTGTGCCCCCGATGAACTTGCCTATACCGACCGCAGCTCTAACCTGGTAATAGTCAGCCTGTCCGATCACAGCATCCGTACTTGCTACTTTCATGTCTGCCCCGAAGGCTATCAGCCCTTCTAACCCGACGAAGACCTTCCCGAGATGCGGAGTGGGTGCGTTTGCGACGGGGAAAATCACCCGGCCTCCATAGGCCAACGTGGACTTCAGCTCAACGCCGGTGGCTGATGCGCCGCCGTTATCGACTTGTGTGACTTCGTTGAGAGGGATTCGCCAACCAAGGTAACCTTCGAGTTGTGTGACCCAGGCAGGATGTTGGGCGAGGCTGTGGGATGGCACTACGGTCGCACCAAGCAGCACAACCACTGCGAGTGTCTGGCGCATAGTCCCTCCTTGCATTGGGAGGGCGACTCCAAGACACGGCAACTAAACTAAGGGTCGGGCGGTGCACTAGTAAGGAGGATCAATCGGCATAGGTTGCAGGCACTCCTGGACCAACGACATTCGCGAAAACCACGCCCGGTTCTCCACTGTAACGACAACGGGAGGCGGCGATCACTCGCCTGCCTCCCGCTGTACTGGTACACGATGTTCAAATCATATCATCGCGTATCTCACCCGCCACCACAGGACGACAATTCAGGATGGGCTGTCCACGTGTCGAAAGCCTCTCCCGCAGTCGGCAACTCCACGGTGGTCTTTTCTCCGGACGGGAGATCGGTCCGCTCCGTTGGGCCTAACTCGGTACCGGTAGAGAGGTGAACCTCGACACGAATTGCACAGAGCGTCTGTCCGGTTGTGTTTTCGACCGTTCCGACAAAGGAGTTGGACGCGGCGTTGAATGCCAAGACAAGTCGCGCTCCGCGCCGCGTCTTATCCCATGTATCTGCGGGACCGATGTACTCACCCGACTCTTCTCCCTCCCCTGCGCCACCGGATCCATGTTCACCTTCCTCACCGCCTTCATCGTGCTCGCCACTGCCCTCGGAACTCGCATGTTCGCCACTGCCTTCGGAACGCGCGTGTTCACCGGATCCCTCGGAACTGGCGTTCTCCGCAGCCGCCTCGGAACTGGCAGGCTCGGCCTCTCCCTCCGAACTCGCACGTTCGCCGTCGGAACATCCGGCCACACCGAAGGACATCGCCGCAACGCCAACTATCCCGAACCGTCTGTAGGTTGTTACTTTCATGCTCTGAAGAGTCCTTCCCTTTCATGACCACAGGATACAAAGTGCAAAGTACAAAGTGCAAAGTGCAAGTTCAGAATTCAGAATTCAGAATTCAAAGTTCAGACGCTGATTACGCAGCCTACGCCCCGAAGTCTCGCAGCCGGATTGTCGAGTCTTTGAAGGATCGACGAATGCGTCTGTCTTCGGTTACCAACGACACCCCAAGCTCGTGAGCCAACGCGACAAACTCACAGTCATACGCGGAACAGCCCGAAGAAGCTGCAAGCCGCAACACTAGCTCAGAGTTGCTTTCATACTCGCCAACACATTTCTCAGTTCACTGCGCCAAAGAACTGGAGCTACCCAAACCGGATCCTTGCGGTATGCCTCACGCGCCGCTGATGAGTGCTCGCCCGGCAGAAACAAATAGGCTATGACGTTGGTGTCGACAGCGATCACCGGCGACCGCGCTTCTTGGCGGCATTTAGCTCAGCCTCGGAGTATGGCGGGATGTTCAGCCGTTCCCGCACGGCATCCGCACGGGCGAGCTTGCTCTCGGGATCGGCCCGCTGCCCTTTGAAAGCATCCTGCAAACACACTATGAACTCGCTGTTGATGCTTCTGCGGTTCGCAGTTGCTCGGCGCCTGAGCTTTTCGTACAGCTCCTCCGGTATTCCCTTAACCGTGTACGATGGCATGATCATTCCAATTTGGAACCATTATGGAATGTAAGCAGCGCCCTGCCCTTGCGCAATTTCCTGCGATGTATTAATACGCATTTGCAGAACAAAAGGGGATACGGATGGGAAAAGGTCAGTTCTTGGGTGAATTCGAGCAGATGGTGCTATTGGCGATCGTGCGGCTGGAGGACAACGCATATGGTGTGACCATACGCCAGATCATTGAAGGACGCACCGATCGCACGGTTGCGATTGGGGCCGTGTACGCTGCCCTCGAGCGTCTAGAGGCCAAGCGCTACCTCAAGAGTACGGCCTCGGGGCCCGAGCCGATTCGCGGCGGAAGGTCCAAGCGCCTGTATCACATCACAGCGGCAGGCGCACGAGCGTTGAGCCATTCCCAAGCTATGATGGCGAAGATGGCCGAAGGCCTGGTGTTGGACGATCGAGCCACGTCGTGATTGTGCCTGAATCGCAATACCGTCCACCTAGCGCTGCCGAGTGGCTAGTCCGTGTCATTACGCCCAGATCCGATCGCGACGTCTTGGTTGGCGATCTGCACGAGGAGTTCCAGCGACAGCTGCTCGCCGGCACCCTGACCACTGACGCCAGACGATGGTACTGGCGTCAAGCCATAGGCTCGGTCGGACCTAGTATCCGCCGCCGCCTGCACGCACGGGCCACACTCTCGCCGCTGACCATCGGGGGGATTCAGATGTTCACCACGATTCTGCACGACATGCGCTACGCCGTGCGCACCTTGATCAAACAGCCTGCATACAGCGTCACAGCCGTCTGTATGCTGGCCCTCGGCATCGCAGGCAACACAGCGATCTTCAGCGTCTTCAACGGGCTCTTCCTACGTCCCCTTCCCTTTGCGTCACCTGAGAGGCTCGTCAATCTCGACGAGACCGCGCCGCGCTGGAACCTCGAGTTCGTTGCCATGAACTATCAGGACTTCGTCAGCTGGCGCGAGAACAACACCACGTTCGACGCCATGGCCGTGTTCGACGAGGAGAACTTCAACCTCGCAACGGACGACGAGCCCGCCCGCGTGAGTGCGGCGTTGGTCACGCACGACCTGGCAACCGTACTGGGAATCGAACCGGTTCTGGGCCGCCACATCAGTGTGGAGGAGGACACACCGGGTGGAGAACGCGTGGTGCAGCTCGGATATGCCACGTGGCTGGGCCGTTTCGGCGGCGATTCCGATGTGATAGGTCGCTCGGTCACACTGGACGGCGAGCCCTACACGGTCATCGGAGTGCTCCCACGCGAGGCTGAGTTCATAGGAGAAACGGACCTATGGCTTCCGCTGGCGGCGGACATTTCGGAGAATACTGGATCGTGGTGGCTGAATGGAATCGGTCGCATGAAGTCCGGGGTCACCATCGAACAGGCCCTGGCCGATCTCACGCGCATACACAAGAACGCAATCGATGAACGTCCGGTAAACGAAACCACGTCTCCCGTCGTGCTTCCGGTTCTCGAACGCGTGCTGGGCGAATACCGGCTCGGTACATCGGTAATACTCGGCGCGGTCGGATTGGTCCTCGTCATCGCATGCGCTAACATCGCGGGTCTCATGCTGGCGCGCTCCCTCACGCGCGGGCGCGAGATAGCGATCCGAGTCGCACTCGGGGCTGGACGGCGACGTGTTGTCCAGCAACTGCTCACGGAGAGCATGGTGCTCTCGGTATTTGGCGCCACCGTTGGAACCGCCTTGGGGTTGGCCGGAGCATCAGGACTGCGAGCCGTTACCACCGAAGTATTGCCTGCTTGGGTGAGCTTCGCACTCGACTTTCGCGTCCTGGGCTTCGCCCTCGCCATGACCGTGGGTGCCGCCATGGCGTTCGGCCTGCTACCGGCCCTGAGCGCTGCCCGATCGGACGCAGCCGGGACATTGCATACGACAACAACGCGAGCCTCGGTTTCCCGAGCTCGGCGACGGGCACTCGACGTGCTCGTTGTCGCTGAGGTTGCGTTGTCTTTGGTGCTACTAGTGGCTGCCGGGTTGAGCGTGCGAGACTTTCACGAGTTGCGCACTGCCGATCCGGGTTTTCGACCGGAAAATGTGCTCATGTACCGCGTTTCGCTTCCGTCAGCAACTTACGAGGATGCTGAACAGCGTGTCGCATTCTATGACGAGCACTTGAGTCGCATCCGCGCGTTGCCTGGGGTTGAAATTGCAGGTGCAGCCACAAACCCCCCACTCTCGTTTCACTCCGGCTGGTTCTTCGAGATAGAAGACGCACCGCCCGAAGATCCGGACGCACCCAGACCGGTCACACTCGTACGCATGGCGACCGACGAGTATCTGGAAGCAATGGGCGTGACGCTGATGAGTGGGCGGACTTTCGGTCCCGACGATGGGCGCGACGACGGATCCCGGGTCGTGATCGTCAACGAGACCTTTGCGCGACGGTATTGGCCCGACAGCGACCCCATCGGCCGCCGAATACGTACGGGGTCCGAGAGTGACTGGCTCACGGTGGTTGGCGTTACCCGTGACGTCAAACACTACGGCTTGGACACGAAGATGCGACAGGGAGTCTATTGGCCGTATCCGGCCCTCGGCCGTGCGGATATGGCCATCGTGATCAGATCTGCAGTGGACCCGGAAAGCCTCGTCGGCCCCGCCCGGCAAGTGCTGCACGATATGGATCCCTCGTTGCCGATGGCCAACGTGACGACCATGTCGCAGGAACTCGAAGAGTCGCTCTGGGCTCGCCGCTCCGCATCGTGGCTATCCGCGGCTTTCTCACTCGTCGCTCTTTCGCTGGCCGTGGGCGGCATCTATGGCGTGGTGTCGTACACCGTGAACCAGCGTACCAAGGAGATCGGTATCCGCATGGCGCTCGGCGCCAGGCCGGGCCAAGTCGTGGGCCGGGTATTGCGACACGGCGCCACGATGATAACCATCGGGGTGGCACTGGGTTTGACCGGAGCTTGGGCTGTAGGGCGCCTCATGTCGAGCATGCTCGTTGGCGTAAGTGGACTCGACCCGCTGGTGTTCGGGAGCGTAACAGTCATCATTGTCGCGGTGACAATTGCCGCGAACTTTCTGCCGGCCAGGAGGGCGGCTTCGGTACAGCCTAGTTCGGTGCTGAGGAACGAGTGATTAGGGCCACGGATTCACGCGGAAGAGGGCGGATCTTCGCTGATACCTCCTACCGTTCTCTAGAGTCATTCCTGCGCTAAGAGCGCGGACTCGGCCGCTGATGTCAGCCACGGATTGACGCGGAAGAGGACTAATGAACGCGGATTACGGCTGCGAGCACCAAGGTTCATGAAATGAAAAAGCCGAGGGGAGTTACCTCGCCCTCGGCCCTTCAGGTGTAGCGAAACGGTTATTGAGACATCACAGGTACTCCTAATCTAGCCAGCGTTGATGATGTACGGCACCTTTCATCGGCAGCGAACCCCGGAGCCGGATACATGAACCTGCGAGTCATTTCGAAGGACGAGATCCGTCGAGTCGCTCCCATGGGGCAGACGATAGAGCTGGTGAAGCAGGCCTTTGCCCAGCTTTCCGCCGGGGAGGCGGAGGTGCCGGTTCGCACTCAGATAGAAGTTGCCCCGCACGAGGGCATCGCTCTCTTCATGCCCGCCTATCTCCGTAAGACCGACCAGATGGGATTGAAGATCGTTTCAGTCTTTCCGCGCAATCTCGAATCCGGCATTCCTACGATTCATGCCTTGATCACGGTGGTCGATGCCGCGACGGGTCAGCCCACGGCGGTGATGGACGGGACCTACCTGACCGCTCTCAGAACGGGTGCCGCTTCCGGAGCGGCTACCGAGCTGCTCGCACGCACGGACTCTCGTGTGGTTGCGATATTCGGGGCGGGCGTGCAGGGACGCACGCAGCTGGAAGCAGTGTGCGCGGTGCGGGAAATCACCAAGGTGTGGGTCTTTGATGTTAACCGGGAAGCTTCGGACGCCTTTGCGGAAGAGATGCAAGCGCGAGGAGGAAGGATACCTACCGACATCGCCGTAGCGTCATCGGCCCAAGAGGCAGTGCGTCAGGCGGACATCATCTGCACGACCACCACATCACGAGAACCCGTGTTCGACGATTCCGATCTCGCGCAAGGAACCCACATCAACGCGGTCGGCGCCTTTACACCGGACACACGCGAGACTCCCGAAGAAACCATCCAGCGGGCAGAGCTGTTCGTCGATTCCCGCGAAGCATGCTGGGCGGAGGCGGGCGATCTGATCATTCCCCGCGCAAAGGGGCTCGTGTCAGACACAGACATTCAAGCCGAGTTGGGTGAACTCGTGTTGGGTACGAAGCCGGGGCGTTCCACCAGTAAAGAGGTCACGTTCTTCAAGTCTGTCGGGAACGCGGTCCAGGACGTTGCGGTGGCCGCTCACGTCATGGCAGAGGCGGTGCGACTGGGATTGGGAACCGATGTAGAGGTCTGACAGGCGTTTTCAAGCCACCGTTTGGTTGATAACACTTCTGTGAGCATCGTACCATTGCCTTTGCCCGGCCCCTTCCGCTATCCTGCAGGACGCTACGGATCCTCCATCTAGACCTGCCGTCGAGTCTACTGAGGGTGGGATTCCCTTCAACAACGAGCTGATGGGTCTACTGACCCCAAGGCTCTCGAGATGTGTCTCGGGCCCTGACCGGTTCGTGATACGATCTTGCTATTGGAGACAGCACCAAGTGCTTGAAAGGAGAACACAATGGCAGGCAAGAAGATCATTGCGGTAGCGGGCGCGACGGGCGCCCAGGGTGGCGGTCTGGTGCGCGCCATCCTGAACGACAAACAATCCCCCTTCGCCGTCCGCGCGCTCACGCGGGACGTCAACTCCGACAAGGCCAAGGCGCTGGCTGCACTGGGTGCCGAAGTCGTGCGCGCCGACGTGGACAACGTCGAGAGCCTGAAGCAGGCTTTTGCAGGAGCCTATGGCGCCTTTTGCGTGACGTTCTTCTGGGAGCACTTCTCACCCGAGAAGGAAGGTCAACAGGTCAAGAACATGGCGCATGCAGCGAAGGATGCCGGCCTGCAACATGTTATTTGGTCTACCCTGGAAGACACTCGCAATTGGGTACCTCTCAGCGATGACCGCATGCCGACGTTGCAGGAGAAGTACAAGGTGCCACACTTCGATGCCAAGGGTGAAGCGGACAAGCTGTTCGAAGAACTCGGCGTTCCGACCACGTACCTGCTGACGACGTTCTATTGGGACAATTTCATCTACTTCGGCTCGGGTCCAACGAAGGGTCCGGATGGCAGCCTCGTACTCAATCTGCCAATGGGTGACAAGAAGCTACCTGGGATCGCTGCGGAAGATATCGGCAAGGCGGCATACGGCATCTTCCAGAAGGGCGGCGAACTCATCGGTAAGAGAGTGGGAATCGCGGGTGAGCACTTATCCGGCTCCGAGATGGCCGCTGCGCTTTCGAATGCACTGGGTCAGGCCGTCAGTTACAACGCGGTACCGTTCGATGTCTTTCGCAGTCTCGACATCCCCGGTGCCGCGGACGTGGGCAACATGTTCCAGTTCTATCACGACTTCGAGTCGGACTTCCGCGCGTCGCGCGACGTCGAGGCGGCACGCGCGCTGAACCCGGAACTTCAGACGTTTGAAGCTTGGCTAGTACAGAATGGTGCTCTGATTCCGATTGGGTAGGGCCGCTGGCTCAGGTGCGGATGCCGCTGTGTTGGCTCCAACGCTGCAACGCTTCCGACGGCAGTTCCCTGGACTGTCTGCGATAGTCGGCGGCGAATTGACCCATGTGCCGCACCTTCTACCAGTTCGACATGGCGTTCTTTGAAGAGGTTGAAGACGAAGACGGCAATGCGTTCTATGAGGTAATCGACAGTCCAGATGGGGCCGAGGCAATGGAACTGGAGGCATCTAACTGACGGGGAGTGATCGAGAACCACTCCACCACTAGATGTCGAGGGCTCCTCTCTACGAGGGGCCCTCCGGCCGATTCCTCAGGTATCGGTTTCGTCCTGGCTCGGCAAGGCATCCCCGTACTGTTGCTGGCTCCTCTTGCGCGCCACTTCGCGCATGTCCACCACCTTGTCGGTTTCATCCACGATCTCTTCACCGATGAGCGATTCCAACACATCCTCCATAGTAACGATCCCGATGATGTTGCCATACTCATCTATCACGCCGAAGAGATGTTTGCGACGCCTGAGGAACTGATTCAAGAGAGTGTGTCCGGGCAGTGTTTCCGGCACAAATTCGAGCGGATTGGCCAGCGAACTCAGGGTGACATCGAATTCATCCCGTCCCAAACACGCCAGGATATCCCGGCGCAACACCAGCCCGGTCCAGTCATCGGTCTCCTCAGCATCATGGACCGGGATACGGGCGTATGGCAGTGCCCACGCCTCCTTCGAGATCTCCTCAACGGTGAGGTTGTCGGGTTGCTTGAACACGACTGTGCGGGGCGTCATGATATCACGTGCCCTGATCTCGTCCAATTTGAGCACGTTCTTCACCAGGGTCGCTTCCGATTGCAGGATGCTCCCCTCTTCGGCACTCAGGTCGGCGATCCGACCAATCTCGGACTCGGGCGCCACCGGCTCGCGGCCACCCGCAATCGCACCGGAGAAACGCTGCGTGAGCCGCACAAAGGGCCATAACGCCCGAACCAGACCGTCCAGCGGGATGGCCATCATGCGAGAGACAGCGCGATTGCGGCTCACCCCGATCACCTTGGGGATGATTTCAGCCAGCACTAGCACGGCGAGGGTGAACAGTGCCGAGAACCAGAGTAGGGCCGACTCGCCAAACAAAAACCTCGCCTGCGCCCCCGCGATGGACGCGCCAGCGGTGTTGGCGACGGTATTCATCACCAGGATCGCCGTGATCGGTGGCCCGATGTTCTGCTTGAACCGCGTCAACAATCGGCCCTGAGTGGTGCCAGACTCTGCCAACTGACGCACATACGCGGGGGCGACCGAGTACAGAGCCGCCTCTGACAACGAGCACAGTGCTGACACGATCAACACAATCGCTACAGCCGTTATGAATAACTCCATCGCACGCTCCCCTATACCTGGTGCCGCCTACACCCTAGGGCCAAACGCAATGCGCCCCGACCATTGCGGCCGAGGCGTCTAGTATGGCT